>NZ_JACVUU010000018.1:0-160881 GCF_016516145.1 Klebsiella sp. S69
TGAGGACGCGTAGCCCGGACAGATGCGCAGCATCGCCTCCGGGAAATTCTGCCACTTCGGGCGTTTTCCCCGAGGCGTTATATCTGCGCCGGACGTGCGATGGCGCGATGTTGTCGCACCGTGTATCGACTCTCCTTTCCGATACACGGTGAGACAAACAAACGATCAGGCGAGATAACGTGCCGCTGGCTCAGATTGCACGAAAGCGGGCAGCATAGCCTGACGCGTCGCGTTCAGCGTCTGCCACTGCGTTTCGTCCTGCAGCGGCGGTATGGTGACCAATTCGCGGCGGTCAAAACCGACCAGGGCGGCATCCACCAGTTTCTCCACCTCCATAACGCCGGGAATGGCGTTGACATCTTTACCGCTATGCTGCCAGATTTCGGTACGGTTGAAGAGAATAAGCAGACAATCCTGACCGCCGCCGGCCGGTTGTTTCGTGAGCGCGGTTTTGACGCGGTCACGGTCACCGATATTATGAAATCAGCCGATCTGACCCACGGCGGATTTTACGGCTACTTTAAATCGAAGGATGACCTGATCGCACAAACCCTTGCTGAACTGAAGATAGAGAGCGAAGCGGCGGATAACGACGTCGAATCGCTTATCGCACGTTATCTCTCACCCGAGCACCGGGATAATTTTGCCAGCGGTTGCCCGCTGGCAGCGCTGGCGGCGGAGACCATCCGCCAGTCTGAATCCGCACGCGATGAAATGACCGCGCGACTGCAGCAGCAGATAGCTTATCTCAGCGAAGCAATTAATGAGAAAAACCCGGAAAAGAGCCGTCGTGCGGCGATTGGCAACTGGTCTGCCATGGTCGGGGCGTTGATTCTGGCGCGAATGACCGCTGATTCGGCGTTTTCAGATGAAATCCTGCGAGAAACAGCGGCCTGGCTTGAGGAAAACCAGCGCTAACGTTACGCCGTTTCCCGATCCGGCGGCAGATAGCCGGCAACAAAGCGGGTCAAAATCGCCGAGGCCACCGGGCTTTCCTCAACCTCAAGGCTCAGCTTATCCGGGTCAATACCCTCGTTGCGCAGTGCCGCCTGACGGTACGCGATCAGCGAGCGGGCAATCGCCGGCGTGATTTCCGGGTGGAACTGGGTGGAGACGGCATGGGCGCCGTAGCGCACAATCTGGTGCGGATCGTGCTGCGACGAGGCCAGCACCGTCGTCCCCGGCGGTAATCGGGTGACCGTTTGCATATGAGTCAGATGCGCGCTGAACGGCGCCGGATGATCGGCCAGAAGACGATCCGCCCGCCCGCTTTCTGACAGCGAAATAGTTTTGCTTCCGGCCTCGCGCCCGGCAGGATGGTAATCCACCTCGCCGCCCAGCGCATGCGCCATCAGCTGATGCCCGTAGCAGACGCCAAACAGCGGCATCTCTATTGCCATTGCCTCGCGGATCCAGGTCGCGGTCATTTCGCTCCACGGCAGGCGTTCGGTCACCATATCCCATGAGCCGGTAATCACCGCGACGGTCGCGTTATCCGGGGCAGGAAGCGTCTCCCCGGCAAACACTCGCGCCACGCTGATTTTATTGCGCCACGGCGCCAGTAAATGACCAAACCAGGAGGGAAGATCGCCGTGGTCGGAGGCGATTTCATCCGGCGGGGTGCCGGTCTGCACAATAAGAAGCGTATTTCGGCTTAACGACATCGGAGGGCCTTTTTTCACAACAACACAGAGCCCTACTATGAGCAAAAGCGCCAGCGGCGGCAAATAACCAATCCGCTAACGCTTATGCTCCGGGCGAATAACGTCTACTGCGCGTCCGCGCTCTCCACCTGCGGCACCGCAGCCGCAGCACCCTGTTCAGCCGGCGCGTTGGCCGGGTCAAAGATATGGTCGAGGATGGCGCGTGCCGTCGGTCCTGCCACTACGCCATCGCCGCCGCCGTTCTCCAGAATCAGCGCCATCGCCACCTTCGGATGCTGATACGGCGCAAACAGGGTGTAGAAGATATGGTCGCGCAGGCGCACCGGGATCATCTTCGCGTTGTAGGTCTGATTCTCCTTCAGGCTGAAGACCTGGGACGTCCCCGATTTTGCCGCGATCTGGTACGGCGCGGTATGGAACAGCTTATACCCGGTGCCGTTTGGCAGGTTCGCCATGCCGTACATACCGTTGCGTACCACGTCCCAGTATGGCGAATGCGGATCGCCAATCTGCGGCAGATTCTGCGGTGGCTGATAGCGCTCGACCCTATTCCCCTGCTTCATGGAGTAAAGCAGATGCGGATTTTGCACTTTGCCGTTATTTATCAGGGTCGTCAGCGCTTTAACCATCTGGATCGGCGTGGCAATCCAGTAGCCCTGGCCGATGCCGACGGAAATGGTATCCCCCTGATACCACGGTTTTTTATGCACCCGCTGTTTCCACTCCCGGCTCGGTAGCACCCCGGCATACTCTTCGTTAAGATCGATACCGGTAGACTGACCGTAACCGAACTTGCTCAGCCACTCGTGAATACGGTCGATCCCCATCTCAAACGCCACCTGATAGAAAAACGTATCCGCCGACTCTTCGATCGCTTTGGTGACGTTAAGCATGCCGTGGCCGCTCTTCAGCCAGTCGCGGTAGCGGCGCTGGGTTCCCGGCAGCGTCCACGTCGGCGCGCCGAAGAAGGAGGTGGTTGGCGTGATTACGCCCGCCGATAGCGCCGACAGCGCCATGTAGGGCTTCACCGTCGACGCGGGCGGATAGAGCCCCTGGGTGACACGGTTAATCAGCGGACGGTCGGGGTTTTCGAGCAGCGAACGATAGGCCTGGTAGCCAATGCCTCTGACAAAGGGATTCGGGTCATAGCTGGGGCTGGAAACCATCGCCAGCACGCCGCCGTCGCGCGGATCGACGGCGACCACCGCCGCGCGCTGCCCCTTCAGCACCGACTCGATATACTGCTGCAGATGCAAATCCAGCGTCAGGTAGATGTTCTTCCCGGCCACCGGCGGCACCTCTTTTAGCAGACGCACCACCCGCCCGTGGTTATCCACCTCAACTTCCTGATAACCGGTGGTGCCGTGCAGCGCTTTCTCATAGTAGCCTTCGATGCCCTGCTTACCGATATTATGGTCGGCGGCGTAGTTCTCTTCTTCGCCGGCTTTGGCCAGCTTTTGCAAATCGCTGTCGTTGATCTTCGAGACATAGCCAACTACGTGCGCCAGTTCGGCACCGTAGGGATAAGCGCGCTGCTGGTAGCTCTCTACGGTAACGCCGGGAAAATGGAACTCATTGACGGCAAAACGCGCCACCTCAACATCGCTCAGGTCCGATTTTAAGGTCACCTCTTTGTAGCGGCTGGTGTGGTGCATATCGTCGCGGAAGTCGGCGATATCCTGCGGGGTTAAATCAACAATCGGCGTCAGCTGCTGCAGCAGCGCCGTCATATCGGCGATTTTGCTCGGGATCACCTGCAAACGGTAGAGGGTAATATTTTGTACCAGCGGGATGCCGTTGCGGTCGAAAATCAGCCCGCGGCTCGGCGCGATGGGCAGCATTTTAATGTCGTTCTGGTTTGAACGGGTCTGATAAAAGTCGTGCTGCTCTACCTGCAGGCGGTAGAGGTTAACAATCAGGACAGCAAAGCAGACCACCACCAGTAGAAACGCAATGACGGCACGGCGGATAAATAGCATCTCTTCCGCTGAATGGTCGCGAATTTCATCTCTCATAAGGGACATTAGCGGTCATTTACCTGGGTTACAAAGGGCCTGAAAAAGGAAAAGCGGGGAAGAATAGCGTTATCGCAGCGGGAGCCCTACCGAAAGGTTGCTAATGATTTGGCAGAAATGTATCAGCATGTTAGAGATTTAAAGTGACACCGTCACTGAAATAACCTCCATCGTAAGATCGACGGAGGCGAATGGCTAGCGCGCTTTTTCACTGACCGTCATGGTGAATCGCGTCACCGTCTCGCCGGCGTTAGCGTAGCTATGCGGGGCGTCGGTACGTGCGACGGCTGAATCACCGGCGGGAATCAAATAGAGGCTGTCGTTCACCGTTAATGTCAGGGCGCCCTCGGTCACAAAAAGCAGCTCCGTGGTCCCTTCTCCGTGGCCCGGAGAAGTAAAAATTTCGCCCGGATAAAGACTCCACTGCCAGAGTTCCACCATATCTGGACCGCTGGTTCCGGCCAGCAGTCGCGCGTGGCCGCCCTGTTCACCCTGCCACAGCGTGGGGATATCGCCTGCGGCGATCGCCTTTACCGGCGGCGCGGAGGCAACATTGACGAAATCGGCCACCGCAACGCCCATGGCTGACGCCAGACGGCATAACAGCGCAATGCTCGGGTTAGCCCGGCAGGCTTCAATGTCTACCAGCATCCCTTTGCTGACGCCCGCGCGCCTTGATAGCTCGTCGAGGGAGATCTTCTTTTCCGCCCGATAGCGCTTAATGCGCGCCGCAACGGCTTCATTGATGCTGGCGGCATCAGCGCCCGCCCCGGTCGTTATATTGACTTTTTTGGTCATCGGTCGATATCATGCTTTAAAATAGTCGTTAAAGGATTATCCAATGAATAACGTATTACCGTCAATCAGCCCACAGGTGTCGGCGCTGGCTCCCGGCTTTCGCGCCCTGAGCATTGATGTTATCTCTGCTCCCGTACGCGCGCCGCAGGTTGGCGCTGAAGCGCTCCGTTCCGCCTGCCGTGCGGTTATCTCCGGTGAGCCGCAGTGGGCGGAAGTACATTTGCAGGCCTGGAACGAGGTATTCCGCGCCTTTGGCGCAAAGCCTAAGCGCACGCCCTGCTCGGCGGAAGCCTTGCGCAGGCGGGTGCTGCGCGATGGCGAAATGGCAGCGCTCGATCCTATTGTCGATCTCTATAATGCGGTGAGCCTGCGCTACGCCGTGCCGGTCGGTGGGGAAAACCTGGCGGCTTACGTTGGCGTCCCGCAACTGAGGATCGCCGACGGCAGCGAGCCGTTCGATACCGTCAAAGAGGGAAAGATCGTCTTCGAAAACCCCGACGCGGGTGAAGTGGTCTGGTGCGATGACGCAGGGGTGACCTGCCGACGCTGGAACTGGCGACAGGGAGTACGCACTCGCCTGAGCGTAGAGAGTCCGCGGATGTGGTTTATTCTTGAAAGTCTGCCGGAAATGCCGCTTAGCGCGCTTCATGAGGCAGGAGAAATGCTGATGGCCGGTCTACTGTCGATGATGCCCGAAGCGAAAATGCATTCGCAGTTGATAACGGCCGACGTCTGGCTGACAGGGGGCGCCCGGTAGCGTATCGCTACCGGGCAAAACAGATGTCTCTCTACTGCTTATCTTCAGCTGCGGCCACTGAACTGGAGCGATAAATAAAGAACAACGCCAGCCCCAGACAGACGATCGCCCCCAGCCTGCCCGGGGAGAAAGAGATGGCGTCATTTCCCAGCCAGCCGAAATTATCAATCAGCAGGCTCATGGCCAGTTGGCCAAAAATCACCGCTACCGTGGCCGTCGCGGTGCCGATACGCTGAACCGCCAGCACCATAATCACGATATAGGGTACACCGCAAAACGCCCCCAGCAGCTGCCATTTCGGCACATCGAGCAGCGTCATCGTCTGGTGAGGCTCGAAATACAAAATCAGCAGCGCGGTGATCAATCCTCCCAAGGCGAAGGTGAGAAATGCGCTACGAAACACGCCAACCTGACTGCCTAAACGGCCGTTGATCGCCGCCTGCATACTCAGCATCGCGCCGCCGACCAGCGCCAACAAAATCATTATGCTACTCATTTTACAACCTCAGCTTGTGGCAATCAGAACCAGGGCGACAACGATTAACAGCAGAGCAATAAGCCGCCGCCCATCGATTTTACGTTTTGGCGAACCGAACAGACCGTAATGGTCGATCAGCAGGCTTTTACAGACCTGGCCGGCAAGAATGCCGATCATGGTCATAGCGATACCGATCACCGGTACGGCAACGGTTAAAATGACGACGTAAATGGGGCCCAGCACGCCTCCGGTGAGCTGCCAGCCGGGTAAAGAGAAAAATGAGGGGCTCTGGCGCGGGCCAAACAGCAGCATCAGCAAAAACGTGAGGGCGCTCCCGACGCCAAATATACTGAACGTCGCCCATAAATCCCCTACCTGACCGGCCAGCGGTCCCAGTAGCCCGGCTTCGACGGACAGACCCATGCCGCCGGCAATCACCAGAAAAATCAGTAATAACTGCATCATTAAATTCCGCTTATTAATCAGGCGGCAGAGCATAAAACAGCGAAGTAGTGTGAAAAACGGTACAATCAGGGAAACACTTTTGCGGATATTGCATAAATGAGCGATGCGGGTAATGTGAATTTTCGGGCGCTACAGCTGTTCATCGCCGTGTACGACAGCCAGAGCTTTTCCGTGGTGGCGCGACGGGAAGGCGTTTCCCCGTCCATGGTGTCGCGCGTCATTCATCAGCTTGAAGACTCCCTCGGCCAACAGCTGTTTTATCGTAATACCCGCGCAGTGGTGCCCACCGAAGCCGGACGTCTTTTTGCCGAACATGCCAGAGGCATCAGCGAACAGTTCAGCGCCGCCAGACGCGACCTGCAGGATCGGAGCCTTGAGCCTGGAGGGCTGGTGCGAATCAACGCCCCGGTCTACTTTGGCCAGCGCCATATTGCGCCATGGCTACCGGGTCTGAGCGAACGTTATCCACAAATGCAAATTGAGCTGGCGCTGACCGATGATTTTATCGATCCGCACCGGGAGGCGACCGATGTAATTTTCCGCATCGGTAGCCTGCCCGATTCCAGCGTTCATGCCAGAGTGCTGGGGATGCAGCATCACTATCTGGTTGCCGCCCCGCGCTATCTGCAGCGTCGCGGTGTTCCGCAGCGGCCGGAAGATCTTCGCCAGCACAGTACGCTGGTGTACAGCGGTTCAAACGGGCCTAACCGCTGGTTATTTCGCCTCGCGGAAGGCGAATGGGTTCACTATCCGCAAACCCCGCAGCTGGCATCCAATAACGCCGATGCGTTGCTGACCGCCGCGCTGGGCGGCATGGGGGTAGTACTTTTTCCCGACTGGATGGTCAACGAAGCCATTGGCGCGGGAAGACTGATTCATTTGATGCCTCATTACACCGCCGCGATTAGCAGCACGCCTTCGCCAGTGTCGGCGATTTATCCTCACGCTCGCCACCCTTCGCTAAACGTACGGACGGTAATTGACTATTTTGTCGACGTTTTTGGTACGCCTTTATACTGGCAGCGCTAAGCTTTTTTACGCATGAAAATTGTCGTAACGCAAACAATGCGTCTTCCCCGGCGCTGAAGCGGTTTTAACGATTCCTTTACCCTGAGGTTCCTATTATTGTGTTCGCGTTAATACCGAAAACTAATCATTCAACAATGACATATGTTCGGTTTTTACAAGAGCAATTGAACGGAATTATCTATTAAATCCGTAGTTTTATTCACATATCGTTTACTCGAAGCAGTGTATATCGTAATGGCATTCACAAAAGCAAACGGAGCCTGATATGAGCACGTCAAACGATCCATCGAACACCCCATCCGCAGGGAAATGCCCTTTTCACGCCGAAACGCCAACGCTAACGCAGAGCGCGGGCGGTGGTACCGGCAACCGCGACTGGTGGCCCAATCAGCTACGCGTCGATTTGCTGAACCAGCACTCCAATCGCTCTAACCCGCTGGGGGAGAACTTTAACTATCGGGAAGAGTTTAAAAAGCTCGACTATTCAGCGCTGAAAGCCGACCTGCATGCCCTGCTCAATGACTCGCAGGAGTGGTGGCCAGCGGACTGGGGCAGCTATATCGGGCTGTTTATTCGTATGGCATGGCACGGCGCCGGTACCTACCGCACCGTTGACGGTCGCGGCGGCGCCGGACGCGGTCAGCAGCGTTTCGCTCCGCTCAACTCCTGGCCGGATAACGTCAGCCTCGATAAGGCCCGTCGCCTGCTGTGGCCGATAAAACAGAAATACGGTCAGAAAATCTCCTGGGCCGACCTCTATATGCTGGCGGGCAACGTGGCGCTGGAAAATTCCGGCTTCCGTACTTTTGGCTTCGGGGCCGGCCGCGAAGACGTTTGGGAACCGGATATGGATGTTGACTGGGGTAATGAAACCGAATGGCTGGCTCACCGCCATCCGGAAAGCCTGAATCAGCAGGCCATTGGCGCCACTGAAATGGGTCTGATTTACGTTAACCCGGAAGGCCCCAACGCCAGCGGCGACCCGCTCTCCGCAGCCGCAGCGATTCGCGCTACCTTCGGTAATATGGCGATGAATGATGAAGAGATCGTCGCGCTGATCGCCGGTGGCCATACGCTGGGTAAAACGCACGGTGCTGCGGTGACCACCCACGTAGGCGCAGAGCCGGAAGCGGCGCCGATTGAAGCGCAGGGTCTCGGTTGGGCGAACAGCTACAATAGCGGCGCAGGCGCGGATGCCATCACCTCTGGTCTTGAGGTTGTCTGGACGCAAACGCCGACTCAGTGGAGCAACTACTTCTTAGAAAACCTGTACAAATATGAATGGGTACAAACCCGTAGCCCGGCAGGCGCGATTCAGTTCGAAGCGAAAGACGGCCCCGAAATTATCCCTGATCCTTTTAATCCAGAGATAAAACGTAAGCCGACCATGCTGGTGACTGACCTGACGCTGCGCTTTGACCCGGAATTCGATAAAATTTGCCGTCGCTTCCTTAACGATCCGCAGGCCTTTAACGAGGCTTTCGCCCGCGCGTGGTTTAAACTGATCCATCGCGATATGGGGCCGAAATCCCGCTATATGGGTCCGGAAGTACCGAAAGAAGATTTGATCTGGCAAGACCCGTTACCGGCAGCGATCCACAATCCGGGCGCAGAAGACATCGCCGCGCTGAAAACCGCTATTGCCGATGCTGGTCTGTCGGTCAGCGAGCTGGTTTCCGTGGCCTGGGCGTCGGCTTCCACCTTCCGCGGTGGCGATAAACGCGGCGGCGCCAACGGCGCACGTCTGGCGCAGGAACCGCAGAATGCCTGGCCGGTGAACGCTATCGCAACCCGCGTGCTGCCGACCCTGCAGGCGATTCAGCAGGCGTCCGGTAAAGCTTCGCTGGCCGATATTATCGTTCTGGCTGGCGTAGTGGGCATTGAGCAGGCTGCCGCTGCGGCGGGCGTTCAGGTTAGCGTCCCCTTTGCTCCAGGCCGCGTCGATGCGCGCCAGGATCAGACCGATGTCGAAGCGATGGATCTGCTGCAGCCGCTGGCCGATGGTTTCCGCAACTATCGCCGCATTGGCGGCGGCATTTCCACCGAAACGCTGCTGATTGATAAGGCGCAGCAGTTAACGCTGACGGCGCCGGAAATGACGGTACTGGTGGGCGGCCTGCGCGTGCTGGGCGCTAACTTCGACGGCAGCCGTCACGGCGTGTTTACCGACCGCGTGGGCGTATTGAGCAATGATTTCTTCGTCAATCTGCTCGATATGGGCACCGTCTGGAAAGCCGCTGATGAGCACGCTGAGCTGTTTATCGGTCGCGACCGTAAGAGCGGCGAAGAGAAATACACCGCGACCCGCGTTGACCTGGTCTTTGGATCTAACTCCGTCCTGCGTGCGCTGGCAGAAGTGTATGCCTGCAGCGATGCGCGGCAAAAGTTCGTTAGTGACTTTGTCGCCGCATGGACCAAAGTGATGAACCTCGACCGCTTCGATCTGTAACATCTTTACCGGCAGAAATGCACATCCCGGGCCACTGGCCCGGGATCCTCTTATCTAATCCAGATTGTCAGCAGAATAATGATGGCCGCAATAATCGCCACCTGAATAAAGACTTTATCCAGCGATCCTCTGCGCATCGCGCCCCCTTTCAGAACAGGATTTGCCAGATTGCTAACAGCAGCACCAGCAAACCCATCAGGAAAAATATCAGCGCGATGATGGTGTCCGGAGAACGATTCATCTCTGCGCCTCCTTATCATCAGAACCACTGACCGAAACGTTTGATATAGAAACGCTTCATGCCCTGCGCTACCAGGCAATAGCTGAGCAGCGTCGCGACCAGCCATGGGAAGTAGCTCAGCGGTAGCGGCTCCAGTCCGACCATCGCTCCCAGCGGCGAGAACGGAATGTAGATCCCGATAGCCATAATCACCGCGGTGGTTAGCAGCACCGGCAAGGTCGCCCGGCTCTGGATAAACGGAATTTTCTGCGTTCTCAGCATATGCACCACCAGCGTTTGCGACAGCAGTCCTTCAATAAACCACCCGGACTGGAACAGCGCCTGGGCTTCGACGTGATTTGCTGCAAACACGTACCACATCAGCGCGAAGGTGGTGATATCAAAAATGGACGAGGTTGGGCCAATCCACAGCATAAAACGGCCGATATTCTTCGCATCCCACTTGCGCGGCTTGCGCAGAAACTCTTTGTCCATTTTGTCCCACGGCAGCGAGAGCTGGGAGAGATCGTACATCAGGTTCTGAATCAGCAGATGAATCGCCAGCATCGGCAGGAACGGAATAAACGCGCTGGCCACCAGTACCGAGAAGACGTTGCCGAAGTTAGAACTGGCAGTCATATTCAGGTACTTAATGATATTGCCGAACGTCTCACGTCCTTTGATGACCCCTTCTTCCAGCACCATCAGATCCTTTTCCAGCAGGATGATATCCGATGCCTCTTTGGCGATATCCGCCGCGCTGTCAACCGAAATGCCGACGTCCGCATCGCGCAGGGCTGGCGCATCGTTGATGCCGTCGCCGAGAAAACCGACGGTGTGGCCGTTTTTCTGCAGCGTTTTCAGGATGCGCGACTTCTGCAGCGGCGTCAGCTTCGCGAATACCGAGCGCGTTTCCACTTCTCGCTCCAGGTCGCGATCCGTCATCGCTTCAATCTGGGCGCCGGTCAGAATACCGTGGGCATCGATGCCCACTTCCAGGCAAATACGCGCCGTAACCACCGGGTTATCGCCGGTCAGCACTTTCACCGCCACGCCGTTATCGCGCAGCGCGGTAATGGCTTTTCCCGCGCTCTCTTTCGGCGGATCGAGGAAAGTCAGCATCCCTTCAACCGTCAATCCCTGCTCATCGGCGGTGCATAGCGGCGTGGTCAGCGCGGAGTCATCCAGCTTGCGGGTTGCGACCAGCAGCACGCGGAAGCCCTGGGCGTTATAGTCCTTCGTTTTGGCTAACAGCAGATCGCGTCGGGTTTCATCCAGCGCCACAACGTTATCGCCTTCACGAAGATGCGTGGCGACCATCAGCATCTCTTCGACCGCGCCTTTGCAGATCAGGCTTTTGTCACCGTGGCGGACATCTTCCACCGACACCGAGACCCGACGGCGGACAAAATCAAACGGCAGTTCATCAAGTTTGACAAAACGCTCTTTGGTCGCTGGCGCAATCCGCCCCTCGCCAAAGCGCAGCACCGCCCGGTCCATCAGGTTGCGCGCCCCGCTCTGGCTGCTGCTGTTAAGCCAGGCCAGCGTCAGCACCCGGTCGCTCTCATGACAGCTGACATCAAGGTGATGCTCAAGGATGATATTGTCCTGAGTTAACGTACCGGTTTTATCGGTACACAGCACGTCCATAGCGCCAAAGTTCTGGATGGCGTTCAGCCGCTTGACGATCACTTTGCGCCGCGACATGGCGATAGCGCCTTTCGCCAGGTTGGAGCTGACGATCATCGGCAGCATTTCCGGCGTCAGGCCAACCGCTACCGCCAGGGCAAACAGCGAGGCTTCAACCCAATCACCTTTGCTGAAGCCGTTAATCAGCAGCACAATCGGTACCATCACCAGCATAAAGCGGATCAGCAGCCAGCTGACGCTGTTTACCCCGCGGTCGAACGCCGTCTGAGTACGCGTGCCGACGATGGATTTCGCCAGCGAACCAAACCAGGTACGGTTTCCGGTGGCCACCACCACCGCCTGTGCCCTGCCGCTGGTCACGTTAGTGCCCATCAGACAGATATTGCCCATCTCCAGCAGGCTTTTATCTTTGTTCGGCTCGGGAAGCCTGTCGCATCCTTTACCGGAAACGCTGGCCAGAACGTCATACTTTTCAACCGGCAGCGACTCGCCGCTGAGTATCGACTGGCTGACAAACAGGTCCCGGGATTCCAGCAGGCGGACGTCTGCCGGAACCAGATCCCCCGCCGCCAGGAAGATGATATCCCCGGGCACCAGCTCCTCAATGGCAATTTCTTCCTGCACCGGCCCCATATTCCCGGGACCGCGACGCAGCACCGTCGCCGTGGTGCGGACCATGGATTTCAGCGCCTGCGCCGCTTTGTTGGTGCGAAACTCCTGCCAGAAACGCAATAACCCGCTCAGGCTAACCATCGTGACGATAATGATGATCCCGGTCAGATCGGTCTCTTCGCCGTTACGCAGCGGTAGCCAGTAATCGGTCACGAAGCTGACGGCGGCCAGCGCCATCAGGACATAGATAAACGGGTTATTGAATGCCTGCAAAAGCTGGATCAACGCCGGCGGCGCCTGCTCATGCGCCACTTCATTGCGGCCGTATTCATCCAGTCGTTCAAGGGCATCTTCGGTGGTGAGCCCGTGGCGACTGCTGTTTAACCGCGCCAGCGTATGATCCGGGCTGTTAAATGCCTCGGTTTCAATGGCGAAGCTTTTTTTATGCTGCTTATCATTTTCTGACGCAGACCGGTTTATTTTCCGGTTTTCTATTTTCATGTCAGTCATGATTAATCCTCAAATTTAAGACGTCGTTATCCCTGCATAAATGACTTATGCATAATTCATTTTTACGTTATTAAACGCTTATTACTTTAATCGCCTGGGAATATCCATCATTCCCTCCTTAGACAAATGATTGTCAGAGTGAAATAGTCACGAAGTTAACTCCCCTCGACGCACCAGCGGACTGACGTAATCTTTTCGTCCCCGCCAATTCTTGTCATAATGAGATCTCGCGCTTTTCGACAGTCGGTATTTCCCACCAGTTCGATGCGGATTTCTTTATGCCCTTGTTCTTTTGCTGCCGTCGACACCAGTCCCTGAAGGCTGAGCGTCATCTCTTTACTGATATTAAGCAATAGCTGACGAATCGCGTTTTCATATTCGCTTTGACAGACAATATTCAGAACGTAGCATTTCTCTTCTTCTGTCGCGCCGGGGATCTGATTAATTCTCTGCGCCGCTTCGCGCAGTAGAATATTGGCGCAGAGGATTATCAGCGTTGCCGCCGCTGCTTGCCAGAACTGGCCTAAACCGCATAGTACACCAATCGCCGCAGAGCACCACAGGGTTGCGGCGGTATTCAGGCCGCGCACGTTCATGCCTTCACGCATGATGACGCCGGCGCCGAGAAAACCAATTCCGGATACCACCTGCGCGGCAATACGTCCGGGGCTGTCCGGCGATGTTGAAATGGAGCTCAGAATAAAAACCGCCGCGCCGGTGGCGACCAGCGAGTTGGTGCGCAGGCCGGCCATACGCTGACGCCACTGTCTTTCAGCGCCAATCAGCGCGCCCAACAGCATCGCGGCGAGTAAATTTGCGATATAAGGAAACATCAACATAGTTTCCTCCATTTTTGCTGGAAGAATTAACTATGTGCTTTATTAAGCACACGACAAATTGTCGCCCGGAAGGCGATTAACGTCGTGTTGACGGTGGAGGGAATAATGTATTTTTAAACATGAACATGACGATTATCCTCGCAGCCATGCTGCGTTATTTTTTATGGGATGCAATCGTCTGGATGAGGAGATTGCTGCCCGCCGGTTGGCAAGCAGCGCAGAAAAAATAGCGTCAGCTTGCCTTGATGTTTAAGTAAGGGTGACTGTCCAACATATTTCTCCTGTGTGAATTTGTGCTCATTATAGTCATTCAATTATTCGAGTAAAGTTAAAATCTCGCTTTAGTGACGATTTGTTTAGAATGACCTTAATGCGCAACTCCCGCCACGATAACCTTAACCCCGGCGCGAACCGGGGTTAATTTACTAATCAAAGACGCCATTAATTATCGACGTCACGATCGCCGTACTCAGCGCGATTAGCACCAAATCCTGGCCCACCACGCGCCATTCATAGCCAGGATAGTACGGCAGTTCGTTAAGCATCGATGCCGGAACCGCTTTTTTGGCAATCCCCGGCGGCAGAGGTTTTCCGCGAGCCAGATTTTTGGCGATTCCCGGCGGCAGCGACTGATAGCCGGTTAAGCCATAATTAACCGCCAGCGAGCGCGCTCTGGAGAAGCTGATATCGGCAGAGACATGATCGGGTTTGCCGTAATTTTTTCTCTGCCCCGGGTTTCCTTCTTTATGACCCAGGTTGCCCTTATCAACGTTGTTTTTACCGCTATTGCCGTTGTTACCGTTATTCCCATGGTTACCGCTATTACCATGATTACCGCCGCCATTGCCGTTACCGGGATTGGCGAAAACAGGCGTCGCTATCATGGTCAGCGAAAGCGCCGCCGCCAGCGCCGCTTGCAAAACTTGCTTTCTGGACATGATTTTTTTCCTGAGTGGGAGTACTCGCTTTGAATGTAGATGAATAACCTCAGCGCAACAATTTCTCGTTTTCCTAAATGAAATCCTGGTCAAAACTTAGCGGCATGATGGTGAATTCCTTCAACCTGCGGGCGGGTCAAACGCAGAAAACAGCATACAACGCCAACCAAACCATATTCACATTATTTTATTCTGCAAATGCCTTTTCCCCGATGCGATTTAAAATTTAAAACCATTAACAATCAAATAACATTAGCAGGCAAACATTTCATCTAAGGAAAATAATAATATGTCTACCACCCAGGTCCTGGGCGACGCCGCGTTCGCCTCTCCGGGACGCTCCCACTCCAGCCTGAACGCTCGCATTGATGCGCTGCCCGCCTCCGTTGGCCTGTGGTCTTTTATCACCCTTCTGGCGCTGGGCGGTTTCTTCGAGCTCTACGATCTTTTTCAGACCGGTTATATCAGTACCGGGCTGCTGGCAGAGAATATTTTCCATACCGGCGAACAGGGTATTTTCGGGATTTCAGACCAGGCCGCCTTCGCCTCGTCCACCTTTATGGGGCTGTTTATCGGCGCCAGCCTGCTTGCGCCGCTGGCGGACAAACTGGGCCGCCGCCTGACGTTTATGTTCGCCCTCGCCTGGTACGGCGTGTTTTCCCTGATGATGGCCCTGCAAAGCAGCGCTGAAGGGGTTATCTTCTGCCGCTTTCTGGTGGGCATCGGTCTCGGTATTGAGCTGGTGACCATCGACACTTACTTAAGCGAATGGGTGCCGACGCATCTGCGCAATAAAGCCTTCGCTTTCGCCTTCTTTATTCAGTTTTTATCGGTTCCCGCCGTGGCGCTGATGTCGTGGATGCTGGTGCCGATTACCCTTTTTGGCCTGACCGGCTGGCGCTGGGTGATTATCTTCGGCGCGCTCTGCTCATTGATCATCTGGGTCATCCGCAAGAAGCTGCCGGAATCGGCGCGCTGGCTGGAGGAAAAGGGCCGCCATGATGAGGCCCATAAGGTCATGTGCGAAATGGAACAGCGCTGCGGCGTTTCTCCCTCGCCGCGCCATCAGGCGCAGACGCAGGATCATCCGCGCAGGCTGGGAAGTTTTAAAGCGATCTGGGCGCCGCAGTACCGCAAACGCACGATTATGCTGATGGTGATGAACTTCTTCCAGGCCATCGGCTTCTTTGGCTTCGGCAACTGGCTACCGGCCCTGCTTTCCGGCCAGGGAGCGAGCATCACCCACAGCCTGCTGTATGCGTTTTTTATTACCCTCGCCTATCCGATTGGCTGCCTGTTTTGTACCCGCTTCGTCCATCGTTTTGAAAACAAATGGCAAATTGTGCTTTCCGCGCTGATGACGGTGGTATTTGGTACCCTGTTTGCGCTTCAGAACAGTCCGGTGCTGCTGGTGATCTGCGGGTTTATGATCACCTGGTCAAACGCCTGGCTGACCATTAGCTATCACGCCTACCAGGCCGAAGTTTTCCCGACCCATATTCGCGCGCGGGCGGTCGGCTTTTGCTACTCCTTTAGCCGCCTGTCCACGGCGATCACCAGCATTTTGATCGGCATTATTCTGCAATACGCCGGTACACCCGGGGTAATTAGCTTTATCGTCGCCAGCATGCTGATGGTGATGCTTTCAGTAGGCATCTTTGGACCAAAAACCCGAGGGATTAGCCTGGAGAATATTTGATGACTGCCGCCGCCGGTTTAATCGGCGGCGCGCGCGGCTAATTTTTTCTCCTGAACCCGTAGTAGCCACGGCAGCGGCAATGCGCTCAGGGCGCAGAGCAGCAATATCCCATTCATCGCCCGCACGCCGTTCCCGGCAACCGATAACAACCATGACGAAAGCAGAAAAGCCGCCGCCGTACTTAATGACATCAGGGTATTCTGTAAAAGGGTAAACCCCGCCCTGGCGCCATCCTCTGGAAAACGCATCGCCACTGCCGATGAGGCCACCAGGCGACAGTAGGCGGCCGCCAGAAACAACACCATAAACAGCCCGCCGCAGTGGTTGAAGGTAAAAGCGATGCTCAGGCTCAGTATAAACAGCAGACTGGCCAGCAGGCTGATGCAGTAGCCGCTGTAATGCTGGCATAGCTTGCCGGTGAGTTTAGTGGCGCACAGCCCCGCCAGTCCGCCAGCGAAAAAGATCCACGGTAATTGATCGCCGCTGACCCCCATTTTCGCCGTCAGTAACGGAACCAGCAGCGGAATGATTAACATCGCACTGAACTGCGCGAGGGCGTTGCCGGAGGCGTAAAACAGCACCGATGAAGACCAGCGCAAATCTGCCTGGCGGTTCGCCGCAATGGTCTGTTCCGGCAGCGCGAGTTTTATCAGTGGCAACGCAATCAGGCAGAGTCCGCCGATCGTCGCGGGGGCTATCTGCCAGCCGATTTTTTCACTGAGAAATAACATCGTCGGCATGCCGACGATGCTGACCAGCGAGAATGCGGCAATCGTTGAGGCCAACGCCCGAGGACGCAGGTGTACTGGCATAATGTTGACCAGCAAACTGCTGCCCACCCCCATCGTTGTTCCGCCGACCAGACCGGCGAGAAAACGCCAAAATAACAATCCGCTAAAACTGGTGGTGGTCAGCGTCATTATCGTTAATCCCCCCAGCAGGGCCATGTTGCAGAGCAAAAAGCGCTGCGGTTTAACGTTACCGACCCATCGCCAGACGCTGACCCCCGCAATGACGGAAGCCAGCGTATAAATGCCGGTGACGTAACCCGCCTGGCTTACCGGCACCTGAAACGTCGGCGCCATCCAGGCAAATAAGGGATTAAAAATCATATATTCGAGCGCGTTGATGAATTGAACAAAAGCCATGATCAACGTTATTCGTACCAGATATCCGGGCATGTAACACTCCTGACTGTGTAATACGGGGAGTCTAGCGTCTGGTAAAACCGGACATAAGACGGTAAAAATGGGGTTGTTAGTTATCAATATTGGGATAATCGAGAGTGAAAAGATTGGATCTCAACGCGCTGCGGGTCTTCGTCACCGTGGCGGAAAATGGCTCGTTTAGCGCCGGCGCAAAAGCGCTGCAGATGCCCTCATCGAACGTGAGCCGACAGATATCCCAGCTTGAGCAGAGCCTTCAGCTGCGCTTGATACAGCGCAGTACCCGACATATGAAGCTGACCTCTGCCGGTCAGACGCTGCTCGCCAGTATGCGACCCGTGCTGGAGCAGCTAGCCGCTACGGAAGCTGAGCTAACGCAACAGCAGGCAGAACCCGAAGGGCTCCTACGCCTGTGTCTCCCTAACGAAATTGGCCCCTCGCTGTTTGCGCCGCTAATGGCGCAATTTGCCCTGCGCTACCCAAAAATAACCGTGAGCTGTACGACTAATCTGGCGGGAACGGAGGTGTTAAAAGAGGATGTGGATATTGCGGTGATCATCACTCGCGGCAAAATGGAAGACATCAGCGTTATTGCGCGCCCGCTCTTTTCTTTTCCCTGCTGCGTGGTCGCTTCCCCGCAGCTGATAGCCAGAACGGGTATGCCGACAGACAGCGAGCAATTAACCTTGCTACCCTGTATCACCACCGTCAGCGCCCTCGCGGGGCAAGCCTGGCAGTTTGTCGCGGCGGACGGGAGCTTTAAAAAGGTTAACGTCAGCGGACACTATCGCGTCAACAGCGGCGAAATGGCGCTGCATGCCGCTCTTGCCGGCGTCGGATTCGCTATTCTGGGGGAACAGCCCTGCCGCCCGTTTATTAATCGCGGGGAGCTACAGGAAGTCACGCTTGAGTTACCGCCGGCGCCGTTACAGCTTTCAGCCCTCTATCGGGAGCGCCATTTTATGCCCGCCAGAATGCGCGTCTGGCTTGAATTTATCCAGAGGCAGATGGCAGGCTAAGCGCCTTCATCCTGCTGGCGTTCGCTAAAAATCGCCTGGGCATCGGCAAAGCATTTTTCCGCCAGCGACGATACCGGCTCTTTGTTGCGCATGATCAGCGCCAGCATCGAGTCGACCTCCGTTTCGGCGATCGGCCTGATTTCCAGGTTATCGCTTAACGCTTCCAGTCCGTTATTCAGCGGCATAATCGCGCAGCAGATCCCGGCCTGCACCGCCTGGATGATCTGAAACGTGGAGTCGCTTTCAAAAACGTATTTTGGCGCCAGCCCCTTGGCCTTAAAGCTCATTTCAATCGATTCTCGGTAGTACATGCCTTTGGTCAGAAAGCCCAGCGGCAGCGCGGCCAGCGTCTCCCACTCCGGCGTCGCATCGGTAAATTGATAATGACGTTTATCATGCAGCAGCCCCATACGCGTATGCGGCAGCCAGAGCACGTTGAACAGCTGGCTATCGACGTGGTGCAGGTAGCAGATCCCTAAATCCAGCTGGTTGCGGCTGACGCCGTCGATAATCTGTTCCGACGTCATGGACAGCAGGCTGAACTGCAGCTCCGGATAGTTCTCCGCCAGCGGTTTTATCAACTGCATCGGATTAAGGCTGGCTAAAGGCACCATCCCCACCCTTAGCTGGCCGACCATCTGCCCCCGACAGATAGCCGCCTCGGCTTCTAATCCGTCATGCGCCGCCAGCAGCGCTCGCGCCCAGGCCAGAATACGCTCGCCCTCCGGGGTAAATCCTTCAAAACGCTGTCCGCGCTGGATAAGGGTTAAATTGAGCTCTTCTTCGAGATTGCGAATACGCATTGATAACGTAGGCTGAGTAATGTGGCACGCCGCTGCGGCCTGGCCAAAATGTCGTGTTCTGTCGAGCGCAATCAGGTACTTAAGCTGTTTAATATCCATTATCATCCACTGTTTGCGCAATCTGCTGCCGGTGCAGCAGGCAAAATGTTAGTTAAATGTTATGTTCAGCGTTGATGAAATTCAAGCGCCGGTCAACCGTTGCTCGTCCTGCGTGCCTGAAGCTACACTCATGGGATGCACCGGCAGGAGATACCGTTGAAAACTCGCCTTCATCACGTTCAGCAGCACCGGCTGGCCATGCCAGGCCTGGAAGCCATATCGTTAGTCACGGATCAGCGCTTTCCGCGCCATTCCCACGACCAGTTCGGTATCGGGATTTTCACTCAGGGCGCGCAGCATTCATGGAGCCATCTGGGCAAAATTGAGGCCGTCGCCGGAGATATCATTATGGTTAATCCGGGCGAGATGCACGATGGTATTCCGCTGGATGGCCCGCGCAGCTGGCAGATGGTCTATCTCGACCCTGAGCGTGTCGTTGACGAGTTGCAGGGAGAGATGAAGGCTGAAGAGATCCTCCTGCGCCCGGTAGTCGAAGACCCGATGCTGCGCGGGCAAATGCAGCGGCTGTTTCGCGAGATCGTTGCCAGCGCGCCGGATGACGCCGCCGTGGAAGAAGCGCTGCTGCTCTGCCTGATGCAGGTTTGCCAATTTCATCTCTGCGCCAGGCGGCCGGGCAAAATCGGCTCCCCCGCCATCGTGCTGGCCAGACAATATCTCGATGATGCCCCCGAAGAGAAAATCTCTCTTGAGGCGCTTGCCAGGCTTTGCGGTCTCAGCCGCTTTCAGCTGATCCGCGGCTTCGCGCGCGCGACCGGCATCACGCCGCACGCCTATCTGATACAGTCCCGCGTTCGTCTGGCGCGTCGTCTGCTGATGGAGGGTCACTCCCTCGCCGATACCGCCTTCATGGCCGGTTTTGCCGACCAAAGCCACCTGACCCGCGCATTTCAAAAACAGTTTGCCGTCACGCCGGGCAGCTACCAGGCTATCGTTCAGGCGAGCCGCTAGCTGAAACTGTGCAATTTTGTTCAATACCCGCGCGGCGCTTTGCGAAATACTCAGGGCCTCGATTCTCTCCCACAGGAAGACATCATGGCATTTATCAGCCCTGAGTTTCTCTTAACGTCGCTTATCGCCGTCATCGCTCCCGGTACCGGGACGCTTTACACCATTGCCACCGGCCTGACGGCGGGCAGACGCATGAGTTTTGCCGCGGCCGTCGGCTGCACGCTGGGCATTATTCCACATATGCTGGCGGCGATAACCGGGCTGGCGGCCATCCTCCACAGTACGCCAGGCGCATTCGAGCTGGTTAAGTACGCCGGCGTTGCCTGGCTGCTGTATCTGGCGTGGGCCACCCTGACCCAGCGCGGGAGCCTGAGCGTGACAGGCATCGAGCAACGCAACTCGCGTCAGGTCATCAGCCACGCGATCCTGATCAATTTGCTCAACCCCAAACTACCGCTCTTCTTTCTCGCCTTTCTGCCGCAGTTTATCCAGCGCAACTCGACGTCGCCGATCGGCGAAATGCTGATCCTGAGCGCTGTGTTTATGCTGATGACGCTGCTGATTTTTCTGCTCTACGGCGCCTTTTCTGCGGCGATGCGCGGATACGTGCTGACGCGTCCGGGGGTTTTACAGGGGCTGAGAGCCTGCTTTGCCGCCGGTTTCGTCGGGCTGGGGGTTAAGCTCATTCTGGCGCAGAGGTAGCGATTTTGCCCACGACGCGACGATCGCCGTGGGCAAAAGGGGTTAGCGAAGCCCTGTCAGCGCGCGAATCTCTTTCGAGCGCAAGGTTAAGCGCACGGGCGCCGATTTATACGATGGCGTTCCACTCTCTTTATCAAGGTAATCCAGAGGAACCAGAACGTTAGCTTCAGGGTAGTAGGCCGCAACGGTGCCCGGGGAGATGTTGTAGGCAACCAGCGTGATATCTTCCAGCCGCTGATGGTGGCCAGGCAGCGCGGAGCGGATATCCACCCGGTCGCCGTGTTCAAATCCCAGCTCAGCCATATCCTGTTCGTTCATAAAGAGCACGTCGCGACGGCCAAACACGCCGCGATAGCGATCGTCCATGGCATAGATGGTGGTGTTGTATTGATCGTGGCTGCGCAGCGTCACCAGGCGCATCACCTCATGCCCTTCTACCTGCTGGTTTTCGTGCACCCCGTCGAAAACGGAGAACATCGCTTTGCCGGTCGGCGTGGGCCAGATACGCTCCGTCGGCGGCAGCGGCATGCGAAAACCGCCGGGATGGCGAATGCGCTGATTGTAGTGGTTAAAGCCGGGGATGGTCTGCTCAATCAGATCGCGGATCCGATCGTAGTCGGCGACCAGCGCCAGCCAGTCAATTTTGCTCTCCGTCAGCGTCGCCATGGCCATCCCGGCAACAATCGCCGGTTCCGAGCGCAGTTCAGGCGAACCGGGTTTCAGTTTGCCCGACGATGCGTGCACCATCGACATCGAATCTTCGACGGTGATCGACTGCCGTCCCGTCTCCTGCAGATCGAGTTCGGTTCGCCCAAGACACGGCAGGATGATGGTCTCTTTCGCCACCAGAAGATGCGAACGATTGAGCTTGGTGCCAATATGCACGCTCAAATCCAGTCCCCGCATCGCCGGAAAAGCCCGTTCGCTATCCGGCATAGCCACCGCGAAGTTACCACCAAGGCAGAGAAGCGCTTTCGATTCACCCTCGATCATCGCCTGCAGCGCTTTTACCGCATCATGACCATGCTCCTGCGGTGGCGTAAAACCAAACACCCGCTGCAGGTTGGCCAGAAACTGGGGGCTCGGCTTTTCCGTGATGCCGACGGTGCGGTTACCCTGCACGTTGGAGTGTCCGCGCAGCGGGCAGATTCCGGCACCCGGCTTACCGATATTGCCGCGCATCAACAGCAGGTCGGCTATCAGGCGGACGTTAGCGGTGCCCTTATTATGCTGGGTAATGCCCATGCCGTAGGTGATAATGGTGGCGTGAGATTTGGCATAGGCCGCCGCTACCCGTTCAAGATCGCCCCGCGTTAAACCCGACTCGCGCTCGATATCCTGCCACTGCGTCGCCTGTAGATCCTGCGCAAAGTCGGTAAAGCCCAGCGTATGCTCATCGATAAACGCCCGATCCAGCACTTTGCCCTGCTCTGCTTCCAGCTGCAGCAGCGCCTTCGCGATGCCCTTAAGCGCCGCCGCGTCGCCTCCCGCTTTGACCTGGAAGTAAGTCGATGCAATGTTGGTTGAGCTGTAGGTCGCCATCTCAATGACGTTCTGCGGATCGGCGAAACGTTCCAGCGCCCGCTCTTTTAGCGGATTGAAGACGATAATCGGCACGCCCCGGCGCGCCAGTTCGTGCAGCGTGCCCATCATGCGCGGATGGTTGGTTCCGGGATTGTGGCCGATAGAAATCACCAGCTCGGTCTTTTCAAAATCATCAAGTGAGACCGTCCCTTTACCGATACCGATGGACTGCGGCAGGCCGACGCTGGTCGACTCATGGCACATATTGGAGCAGTCCGGAAAGTTGTTGGTGCCATATTCGCGGGCGAACAGCTGGAACTGGAAGGCCGCTTCGTTAGAGGCGCGTCCGGAGGTATAGAACTCGACTTCATGAGGCTGCAGCGTCCGGAGAATGGCGCCGATACGGGCAAACGCCGCTTCCCATGAGACAGGACGCAGGGTATCGCTGTCCTTATCATAGGCCAGAGGCTGAGTTAATCGCCCGTAGCCTTCCAGCTCGAAATCACTCCTCGCCAGCAGCGACGTCACAGTGTTAGCCGCGAGAAACTCAGCCGTGACCCGTTTACTGGTGGCTTCCCAGGTCACCGCTTTGGCGCCGTTTTCGCAGAACTGAAACGTCGATTTATGCTCTTTGTCGGGCCAGGCGCAGCCAGGGCAATCAAAACCATCCGGCTGATTGGTCCGCAGCAGCGTGGCGGGAGCATCGAGCGCGTCCATTTGCGTACGCACGGCGATCGCGGTGGCTTTTAAGGCACCCCAGCCGCCCGCCGGACCATCATAGGGATGGACGCCGGGAACGACGCGTCTTCTATTACTCATGTTGACTCCTGATGCGCTTTCGGCGGCGGATTGCAGGTGAAATGCCGCCTGATGTCTTATCACCCGCTATCCGTCAAAATAGCGGGCGTTTTGTTAACGAAAGCATAACAATCAGGGCCATGACTGTATAATCAATGTTATCTATCACGCGTTAGATTTAACTTATTTAACGAATAATAAACACACAAAATCAGGTCAGATTGTAGTGGCGGTCCGGCACCAGTTTCTCCGGTAAGGGATACTGTCCGGTCATATCCAGCAGGTTGCGCTCAATGGTGTTACACATCGCGTTCAGCGGCAAATCGTTAGCGGCGGTACCGAACGGATCTTCCAATTCCTCCGCCAGCGAATCCCACGACAGGAAGGTGTAGGAGATAAACACCGACACGAACGGCGTCATATAGTGAAGATCGCCGACCAGCGCAAACGGCAGCAGCGCGCAGAACAGATACACCGTGCGCTGCAAAATAAGCGTATAGGCAAAGGGCACCGGGGTGCTGGCCAGCCGCTCGCAGCCCCCCAGCGCGTGGCCCAGCTCATCAAGTTTATTGTCCATCAGGCTGAAGGTGATATCGCCAATCTTCCCTTCTTCGCGCAGACGCCCCAGCTCATCACCTGCCAGCAGCAGAATACGGTTGGTCGGCATCGAGCTGGCGAGAATTTCCTTTACGCTGTGCGGCGGCAGCAGACGCGCTAAATCGGCGCTCGGATCCGTCTTACGCAGCTGATGCTTCAGACTCCAGCTAAACGCCACCAGATAGCTCACCAGGCGTTGATGGGCTGCGCTTTCCGTCGGCAGAATATTTTTCAGCTGGCGCACCAGCGTTCTCTGGGCAATCAGCACCGTCCCCCATAAATTGCGCGCTTCAACAAAGCGGTTATATCCGGCGCTATTGCGAAATCCGAGGAAAATAGCGATAGCGATCCCCAGCAGGCTAAACGGCGCGACGGTAAGATGGATCCCCAGCTGCTCATACCATTGATAGCTAATGATGGCGATAATCGACATCATTACGTTAAGCAGCAGGCGAAAAACAATTTTGGACAGCACGGAGCCGTGCCAGTCAAACAAGCGAAGGAACCAGTGTTGTTCTGGCCGGATAATCATTGTATTACTTCCTGAAATTTCGCACGGTTAATATCTCTGTCAAACGGCAAGTTACCTGGACATTGGCTTTCCTCGCACCCCGTTCGCTGACAGAAGTCAGATTCTGGGGACTCCCTGCGCCGCCGTCTTCCTGTAACTTGAATTATTCAGGCTATAGAGCGTTTCTATTAACCGATTGGATTCTTATATTGTTTAAAAACACGACATTGTGTCAGCCGGCTATTTATCAGCGATGAAAGAATAGCCGCTGAATTATGGTCCTTTTTTATTTCGCAGGCAATATTATCCGCAATCCGACATAACCCTCAAAAATCCAGGGGAATAATTTACGCGACAATCGCGGCGCTCTCTGCGCGACACGGGTCAATATGAATCATCATATGCAGAACGTTATGGTGGCTTAGCACCCGGGTCCGCACCAGCAGCGCAATATCGTGCCCCTCCGCTACCGATAAATGCCCGGGTACTTCGACATGCACATCGACCAGGATCAAATCCCCGGCACGACGGGTTTTCAGGTCGTGCAGCGCCACGACGCCGGGCGTTGCCAGGATAGTGGCGATTATTTGCCGCTCGCTATCGCTATCCACTGACCGATCCATCAGGTCATGGAGGGCGTCAGACGAAAAGGTATAGCCCATGCGGGTGACCAGCGCGCCGACAACCAGTGCGGCCACTGGGTCAAACCAGGCGTAACCGGCCAGATTACCGATGATGCCGACCGCAACGACTACTGAAGACGCGGCGTCTGAGCGGGCGTGCCAGGCGTTGGCAATTAGCATAGAGGACTGGATTTGCTTAGCCGCCCTTAGCATATAGCGGAATAAAATCTCTTTGGCGGTCAGCGCGGCGAGCGCCACCCACAGCGCGGTAATATGCACACTCTGAATAGATTCCGGTTGCAGTAGTTTGCCGCAAGCAGACCACAGCATACCCGCGCCAACCAGTAACAGCAGCGCGCCAATCACCAGTGAAGCGCCGTTTTCATAGCGCCGGTGCCCGTAGTGATGGTCGCTATCCGAAGGTTTGCCGCTTTTTTTATTGGCCAACAGCACAACGAAATCGGCCACCAAATCGGAAAGAGAATGAATACCATCGGCGATTAAGCCCTGCGAGCCGGAGAATATCCCGGCCAGTATCTGAAAACTGGATAAAAAGAGATTGACCATCACGCTGACCAGCGTCGTTTTACGCGCAACCTGGGAACGCTGCTTATCGTTACTTATTTTCATTACCGACATTTCCCCGAAGAAAAAGAGCCAGACTACGCGTTCAGGCTTAATTTTTCCTGAATAAGTCGCCGCCATTAAGAGAGTGTTTAATTATTTCTTCTTACCTTAAATATATAAATGAGAATAGTTTGTTTTTAAACAACATAGCCATATCAATAATAGCCATGGCTATATTTTCGCGTATTCAACAAAGGGGCAAAATTAAAACTGATTCATCCGGCGCATTGCGCAATGATACGCGCCGTTGCGCACCGAGGCGCGCAGTATGCGAGCGACGCCGTGAACCGCAAACCGCGCGCTGTGCCGCTGTAGCGTACTCATCGGCAAATTAAGCATCTCCTGTGCCCACGGCGGCAGCAGGTCAATTCCGGCGCGCATCATTATTCGCCCCACCGGCCGGCTCATAAGGCCCGGCAGACGGGTCGACAGCAGAACGTGGGCAACTTCCTGGGTTCGCTCATCGCAGCGCAGCGCCGGCCGCATATCCTGCAGGTAATCAGCAATCTGCCGCGGCGTCTGCGGGATATCCCGCGCCCCGAGGCGACGGGCAACTTCGGCCGCTTCCTCATAGTATTGCTCCTGACGCGCGGCGCTGACCACGGTCCGCTTGTAGCGCAGATGCGAGGCCATAAAGCTGCTGCATTCGGCGACGTGTACCCAGGTCAGCAAGTGTGGATCGCTGGCCTGATAGGGCGTGCCGTCTTTGTCCTGGCCGCCTACCCGCAGATGGATCTCCTGTACTTTTGCAATCAACCGTTCGGCATCGGCGGTGGTGCCAAAGGTGGTGGCGGAAATAAACTGGCTGGTGCGGCGCAGGCGGCCAAAGATATCTTCACGGAAATTTGAGTGATCCCAGACGCCCGCCAGGGCCAGCGGATGCAGCATTTGTAACAACAGCGCGCTGACCCCACCGCAGAGCATGGAAGTGAAATCGCCGTGAACCTGCCAGATAGCCGACTGCGGCCCAAAAAGCCCCGGTTCGCCTTTGGGATGTTCAAAATCGATCTCTTTTAGCGCCATGCCGGTTAAGCCCAGAACCTGAGCTTCAATTGTTCCGCGTATGCTGATCATGACCCACCTGCTCTCATTCGTGAGCGAGAAAGATAACATTAATCAACGGCGGGGGCATTGGCCTGAAACGGCTTTGAAGGAGAGCGCCCGCCGGAGGCGGGCACCCGAGAGGTCAGGAATTGAGCTGATAATCGAGGGTTATCTCAGCATTCAACACCTGAGAAACCGGACAACCGGCTTTTGCTTTCTGAATAATGCTGTCAAACGCATCGGCCTCAATGCCTGGCAGCACGATTTTGCTCTGTAGCGCGATCTGGGTAATGGCGAAACCGCCGCCGGATTTATCCAGCGTTACCACTGCCACGGTATCAATGGAGGTCGCGGTGTAGCCCTCTTCGCTCAGCATCAGCGATAGCGCCATGGAAAAACAGGCGGCATGTGCGGCGCCGATAAGCTCTTCCGGGTTAGTCCCCTTCACACCCTCAAACCGGGTGTTAAAACCATAAGGCTGCTGGTTCAGCGCGCCGCTCTCGGTAGAGACGGTTCCTTTACCGCTTTTTAGATCCCCTTCCCAATGCGCCTGACCTTTCTTATGGATTGCCATGATATCGCTCCTTTTGTGACATGAAAGGGTTAAGTATAGAACTCCCTTACGCATTTGGGCGGCACGCGGCGATTTTAGGATCAATCCGCAGCGATATTTTTACTCATATTGATGCCGGTAACGCGAAATCCGGTGACTTCATAGAGTCGGCGAGCGCGCGGATTATCGCTGGCGACGCGCAGTTTTATTTGGCGGATACCCAGGTTTTTTAATTCATGCTCAAAAGCCGCCATCGCTTGTTTACCCAATCCCTGCCCCTGCAAGGACGGAAAAATATAAAAATCACAGATAAAGGCGGAGCGTATTTCTGCGTCAGGCTTATACCAGAGATAGCCAACCCGCTTTTCTGTACCGTCAATTTCATCGAATAAGCAGCGTAAAGCCTGGCCGTGAGTATTGACGCCATCGGGCAGATCCTCGGCAATTTCGCGCTGCGCCTGGGCCAATGCCGCCTCCGGAGAAAGCGCGTAATTGGTCGCGATCTCCGCCGCATAATCGGCAATAAAATAGTTCAGGTACGCGGCGTACTCTTCATCGCGCATTGGGCGAATAACAATCATCACAAGGGTCCTTTTATATCGTTAGGTTGCGCCAGTTTTTGCTGAATCTCTTCAAGAAACAGCGGCAGCGCGCTCGGCTGGTAGTCCCGCGAGAGATAAATCCCATACACGTTTAAGGCTTTTGGCCGCCAGGTCGGTAAAACCTGTTTCAGCGCCCCGCTGTTGAGCGCCCGCTGCGCCTCCAGCTGCGGCAGCATTGCGATGCCGCAGCCGGCTACCGCCGCCTCCATCAGCAGCGAGGAGATCCCGGCGCTAAGGTTGCCGGAAACCGCCACCGCCACGCTTTCGCCGCTGGGGTCGCTAAACTGCCAGGTCTGACTGGCAAAATGGCTGTAATGCAGGCAGTTGTGGCGAGTGAGATCGTCCGGCGTTTGCAGCGGCCCATTCTGCTGTAGCCAGCGCGGCGACGCGCACAGCACCGAACGGCAAACGCCGAGACGGCGGGCGATAGCTCCCGGCTCCGGATTGTCGGTGATCCGAATCGCCACGTCGATCCTTTCGCCTATCAGGCTTACCGGATGATTGTTGATATCCAGCTCAAGACGCAGCTGCGGATAGCGGGCGAGAAAATCGGGCAAAAGCGGAGAAATCAGCTGCATCGCGGTAAAATGAGCGCAGGCTACGCGCAGCGTTCCGCTGGGGATCGCTCGTTCACTCTGCCCGGCGATCTCATCCGACAGCTGCGTCAGGGTGCGCGTTTTTTGCAGTACCTTTTCCCCCGCAGCCGTGAGCGTCAGCTTGCGGGTAGAGCGATGAACCAGTCGGGTGCCAGCCCACTGCTCCATCTGTTCCAGATAGCGGCTCACCATCGGCCGCGACATCCCCAGCGCCCGCGCGGCGGCGCTTAAGCTTCCCAGCTCACAAATACGCATATAGACCTGCGCGGCAATGACTCGATCCATAACTTGATTCCATCTGCACGTTTTATGAAACTCAGCATCTCTTTTTTCAGTAATTTTCGCAAATCAGGAAATCCGTAAAATAGCGCTTATTCACCTGACGAAGAGAAACGATCATGAAATTATCTGCCCTTGCCATCGCCACTACGCTGTTCAGCGCTTCAGTTCTGGCAGCCCCTTTAACGTTGCAAACCTATAACCCGCAGGAGAACGGTATTTTCGCGGTTAACTCCACCCTCGCCTCCGGCCCGCATGAAGCGGTGTTGTTTGACGCTCAGTTCAGCGTGAAGGATGGCGAGAAGCTGGTTGAAATGATTCAGAAAAGCGGTAAAAAACTGACCCGCATCGTGATTACTTCCGGCGATCCGGATTTCTATTTTGGCCTGCAGCCGCTGGTCAAAACGTTCCCGGAAGCCAAAGTGGTGGCAACCGCAGAAGTGGTTAAACACATTAACGCCACCAAGCAGGCCAAACTGGCGTACTGGGGCCCGCAGATGAAGGACGGCGCGCCGACCCTGGTTTATGTCCCGCAGGAGCTGACGGCTAATACCTTCACTATCGACGGCGAAAAGGTTGAGATCCGCCAGCCGCAAAATTATGCCGCCTATGTGTGGATCCCGGCGAATAAAGCCATTCTTGGCGGTACCGGCGTGGCGTGGGGTATGCACGTCTGGACGGCGGACACTCAGAGCGTCGAAAGCCGTCAGCAGTGGATAAATACGCTCGACGAGATGGCCGCGTTGCATCCGCAGCAGGTGATCCCCGGCCATTATCTCGGCACGCCGCCAGCCGGTGACCGGGCGATTACTTTTACTCGCGATTATTTGACCCAGTTTGAGCAGGCGCTCAAAGAGCATAAAGATTCCGCTGGCGTCATTAAGGCGATGAAACAGCGCTGGCCGGGGCTCGCGGAAGAGAGTTCGCTGGAGCTGAGCGCCAAAGTGAATACCGGCGAAATGAAGTGGTAAGTCTGGGTATTACGCGGGGATTTCTGCCTGGTGAAGGTTAATGCTATATCCAGGGGGTAAACCCGCCACCCGCCCGTCGGCCCGGAAAGGCGAACGCCTTACCGGGCACGATCCGCAGAAGCAGAGTGACCCCGGACCACTCTGAAAATGAAGCTGATTGTGCCGTCTCAATGTTGCTAATCCCGGCAAAATGGGCCACGCTAATGATCGCCGCGTGAAAAATAAGCGGCGTATTGAGGGTTAAATTTCGTCCGACAGTCGTCGGGCTTGTCCTTGAAACCGACACAGGATAAAGGAGTAAGAATGAAATCGAACCAACAGGCACGTCATCTTCTTGGTCTGAACTACAAACTTTCTCAGCAGAAAAAGGTCCTGCTGGAAGGCGATGCGGAAACCACGGTTAACCATGTTCGCGCCACCGGCCGCAAGCGCCGCGGTGGCTAATCTTTCAGCTAAGTGATGATAAAAACACCGTCCTTTCTCCAGGATGGTGTTTTTTTAAGACTATCCCCCTCATGTTTACCCTCCTTTGATGTCTTCTGCTTTATACTCTGCCCGCTGCCATTCCCTGCCAGCCCCCCGCCTGTCGCCGCGCCCGGGCTGAAGCGATTATCAAGGAGTTAGTGCGATGCAATTCATTCATAAGAAAAACCGCTCTCTTTACATCCCTTACGCCGGCCCCGTGCTGCTTGAATTTCCGCTGCTCAATAAGGGCAGCGCCTTCAGCATGGAAGAGCGCAGCAGCTTTAATCTGCTGGGCCTGCTGCCGGAAGTGGTCGAAACCATCGAAGAGCAGGCCGAACGCGCGTGGATCCAATACCAGGGATTTAAAACCGAGATCGACAAGCACATTTACCTGCGCAACATTCAGGATACCAACGAAACCCTGTTCTACCGTCTGGTCGGCAACCACCTCGATGAAATGATGCCGGTCATCTATACCCCGACCGTCGGCGCCGCCTGTGAGCGCTTCTCTGAGATCTATCGTCGCGCCCGCGGCGTGTTTATCTCTTACCAGAACCGCAATAATCTCGACGATATTCTGCAAAACGTACCGAACCATAACGTCAAGGTTATCGTGATGACCGATGGCGAACGTATTCTCGGCCTCGGCGACCAGGGCATCGGCGGAATGGGCATTCCTATCGGCAAACTGTCGCTGTATACCACCTGCGGGGGGATCAGCCCGGCCTACACCCTGCCGGTCGTTCTTGACGTGGGCACCAATAATCAGCAACTACTCGACGATCCGTTATACATGGGCTGGCGCCACCCGCGCATTACCGACGATGAGTATTACCAGTTTGTTGACGATGTTATTCAGGCGATTAAAGCCCGCTGGCCGGATGTGCTGCTGCAGTTCGAAGACTTCGCGCAGAAAAACGCTATGCCGCTGCTTAACCGCTATCGCCACGAAATCTGCTCCTTCAACGATGATATCCAGGGCACCGCCTCGGTCACCGTCGGTACGCTGATTGCCGCCAGCCGCGGCGCGGGCAGTCAGCTGAGCGAGCAGAAAATTGTCTTCCTCGGCGCCGGTTCCGCAGGCTGCGGTATCGCGGAGCAGATCGTCGCCCAGATCCAGCGCGAAGGGTTAAGCGAAGAAGAAGCCCGCAAACGCGTATTTATGGTTGACCGTTTCGGTCTGCTCACGGATGCGATGCCAAATCTTCTGCCGTTCCAGAGCAAACTGGTGCAGAAACGCGAACACCTGCAAGAGTGGGACACCACCAGTGACGTGCTGTCGCTGCTTGACGTGGTGCGAAATGTAAAACCGGATATCCTGATCGGCGTCTCCGGGCAGCCTGGGCTGTTCACCGAAGAGATTATCCGCGAGATGCATAAGCATTGCCCACGACCAATCGTGATGCCGCTGTCAAACCCGACCTCAAGGGTGGAAGCCACACCGCAAAATATCCTCAGTTGGACCGACGGAGAAGCGCTGGTCGCTACCGGCAGTCCGTTCGCTCCGGTAACGCTCAAAGGCAAGCAGTACGTCATCGCCCAGTGTAACAACTCCTATATCTTCCCGGGGATCGGCCTTGGGGTTATCGCTTCAGGCGCTTCGCGCGTGACCGATGAGATGCTGATGGCCGCCAGCGAAACGCTGGCGAAACATTCGCCGCTGGTGAATAACGGTGAAGGTCCGGTTCTGCCGGAGCTGAAAGATATCCAGAGCGTTTCGCGCGCTATCGCTTTTGCGGTGGGTAAAATTGCCCAGGAGCAAGGCGTGGCGGTGAAAACCTCCGCCGAAGCGCTGCTGCAGGCGATCGCCGATAACTTCTGGCAGCCGGAATATCGCAACTATCGCCGGACGTCAATATAACCACTAGCGTAACCGGGAGCGTTAATGCTCCTGGTTACCTGGGAAATAATTCTCTGGTTCGCTATTTTTTGATATCAAATCTATAGCCCTGCCGGCGAATCGTCACGATGGACTCAGATGAATAACACGCCCGAATCTTTTTACGTATCCGCCCAATAAGGACCATTAGTGAACTGCTGCAATATAGCTCACCTTCTGCATACAGCTGGCGCATAAGATCATCCTTGCTGGTAACTTTACCGCAGTTGCGGATTAATGTTTCCATAATAATATATTCAAAAGCGGTCAGATTTAAAGTAACACCATTTACCGACAATTCCCGACGCGAAAGATTTAGCAGAAATGGCGGTATTGAGATTAATTCTGATGACAATCCATAGTTGCGGCGAAAAAGCGCATTGATACGCGCAACCATAATATCAATATGAAATGGCTTACGGATGTGGTTGTCCGCACCGGCGTTGAGGGCGTTAACGCAATCCTGCCAGCACTCGCCTGTGCTCATAACCAATATCGGTACAGAAACCCCCTGGCCGCGCCAGTCGCGGATCAGAGCCAGACCCGCTTCATTTGTCGCGTCCAGATCAATAATTGCGATGTCAGGCGGATACTCTACGATATAGTAATTCGCTTCCTTGACGTTTTGTGCATCATCGACGATATGCCCTTGCTGCGTTAGCTGTACTTTCAAATGATGACGCAGCAGAGCCTTATCCGCAAAGACAAGTATGCGCATCTCCCCCCCCTATTTCGATAGTAATTAACAGGCGTGACCTTTTTATTTTTTAATAACTATATTGTGCGGCTGTTGCTGTACGTTAAGTAGCATGCGGCATTAAAAACGCTAATAAATAGTTTTTAGCGGTGATAATTAAATTTTTCATAAACCCGGCTCACGGCGAATAAAAATCCAAAGCGCTTTATAAGGATATAAAGCACCAGACAATTGATATAGTTATCTCAGGAAACGGCCTGGCTAACGTTTATTGAGGATAATCAGTCCTGCTGTCAGATTATCTCGCCAGGCTTATACAGACGAAACAAATATTAAACCACATGCCGTGGCTTATTCAACGTTAGCTATTGATGATCAAAATCTAAGCAAACAGATTTATTTAGCAGCATGAAAACAGTGAGCCCGGTTTTTAAAGTATATAAAACCGATAATCATTTTATCTGAAGCATAAATAGCTATAAGTATGACAAATAATTGATTTTGAACCATTACAGTTTGCAGAAAAATAATGATATATATCAATTGGTAGCGGAAATATTCTTCTTTTCTGTCGAATCGATTATGAAATGAGCGAGATTACGTAAGTTATATTGATTTCATGAATAATTCTTCTGCGTTATCGCTTTTGCGTTGCGCCAAAGCAGCGCTGCTAAGCCTGATAGGGTTCAAGCGCCCAGGATGTTAGTGGCAAAAGCGTGCCCGGCGTAAACGGATCGCTAGCCAAAACGGATTTCACCCATTACACTGCCTGCACCTATCAACTTACTGAATAAAAAAAGGAGGATCCCATGTCGTACCGTGAAATGTTTTTTTCACGTGCATTTGGCGATCGCACCTGCTCAAGCGTTATCGGTATCGTGCTGCGATAACTTCAGCTTGAGCGAAGAAACCAAAGACTGAATCCCTTCCCTCGGGCTTACCGGGTTATCGTCAGCGATGTTTGACGAGGCATAAACATGCCTGTAACTCTTGAGTAAGTTCACCATGAGTACATTACTAACTGCACAATCTCTCCATGTTGATACGGCGTTTGGCCCGCTGTTCACAAACCTCTCCTTTACCCTCAAAAAAGGCGACCGCATTGGCCTGATTGGCTATAACGGCTGCGGAAAAAGTACCCTGCTTAGAGTGCTGGACGGCACGATGATTCCGAATGGGGGCAGCGTGGCGCTGGCCAGCCACTGCCTGATGGCGCGGGTGGAACAGCATCTACCCGATACGCTGTTAGCGCAACCTCTGCTACAGGTGGTCCTGGAAAAACTTCCCGCCCTTGAGCGAGAGAACCAGCGCTGGCAAGCGGAACGGCTGCTGGCGGAGATGGGCTTTACGTCCGATGAAGCCCGGCTGCGGGCGTCAACCCTGAGCGGCGGTCAGCATACCCGGCTGCTGCTTGCCAGGGCGCTGATTCAGCAACCGGATCTCCTGCTGTTGGACGAACCGGGAAACCACCTCGACCTGCCGACCCTCCTGTGGCTGGAAAGCTTCTTGCAAACCTGGCAGGGGAGTTTCGTTCTGGTGTCTCATGACAACATCTTACTGGATGCTGTAACTAATGCGAGTTGGATCCTGCGCGACAAAACCCTGCATGCCTTCTCCCTGCCCTGCAGCGCTGCCCGTCAGGCGCTGGATGAGCGAGATGCCAGCGATGCGCTGCGCCATAAAGCCGAGCAAAAAGAGATTGACCGGGTCGCCGCCAGCGCCAAACGACTGGCTATCTGGGGGCGCACCTATGACAACGAAGATCTCTCGCGTAAAGCTAAGCAGATGGAAAAGCAGGTTCAGCGCCTGAAGGAGAGCCAAACCGATCTCACCGCCGGAACACCCTGGCGGCTAACGCTGCGCGGCGACATGCTGCGGGCAGACAGGCTGCTGGAGATGGATCAGCTTCCCGTCCCGCCCGCGCCGGGTCTGCCGGTCCTGTTTACTGCGGGTCTGGCTCGTCTGAAAAGCGGCGATCGGGTCGCGGTAATGGGCCGTAACGGCGGCGGGAAATCCTCCCTGCTGCGTCTACTGTGGCGACATATGCAGCAGGAATCAGCGGAGGACGGCTTACGCCTGCACCCGCGGCTGAAACCGGGTTATTACGATCAGACCCTGCATCAGCTTGCGGATGACAACACGCTTCTCGACGCGCTGGAGCCTTTTGAGCCGGCGGCGGACGCGCGCAAGCGGGCGCTGATCTCAGCCGGATTTAGCTGGGCTCGTCACGGGCAAAAGGTCGCCACCTTAAGCGGCGGCGAGCGTTCGCGTCTGCTATTTGTCGGCCTGTCTCTGGCCTGCTATAGCCTGCTGCTTCTGGATGAGCCAACCAACCATCTGGATATGGACGGCAAAACAGCGCTGGCGAGAACGTTGTGCGACTACCCAGGCGGACTGCTGCTGGTGAGCCACGACCGCGAACTCATTAACCATAGCTGCAATCGCTTCTGGCTTATTGACGAGCGCGGGCTGAGCGAATGGCACAGCGCCGAAGAGGTGTATGAGGTTTTACGCACTGCCGTTCGTTGTCCGGCCCCGGAGGTCGTGACGGAGAACCGCCGCGAAGCGGAGGAAGACCATGATACGCTGCTGGAACGGTTAGTGTCGCTTGAGCAACTGCTGGCCGACGATCTGGCCCGTAAACCAAAACATCAAAAACCGCAGCTGCAGGCGCAGTGGCGTAAGGAGATAGCCACCCTCAACGCTTTGCTAAGCTAAATGTTGTTCCCCGGCGCAGCCCGCTACGCCGGGGTTTTACTTAGTATGAGTCGCCGGTCGCGGTTTGATTCGACTAAACTGCTGCTCGGTCATCGTCCTGCCCCACTGTTCGCCCTGCCACTCTTTATCCAGCGTGAAACTAAAGGATTCATACAGCCTGCGGGCGGCGTGCAGGCCGCTGAAGGTCCATAGCTGTACTGATGCAAAGTCCCGGCTATCGCAAAAAGCCATGGCTTCGCTCAGCAGGCGCCGACCAATGCCGCTACCCCGGCAGCTATCGTCGAGAATAAACCAGCGCAGATGCGCCTGGTTATTCCCCAGATCCTCGCCGTCAATCGCTACCGATCCGACAATTTGCTCGCCCTGAACGGCCAGCCAAACACGGTTGCACGGTTTATCGAGACGAGCTGAAAATTCCGCCAGCCCGCTGGCGACTTTACTCTCGAAAAAAGCACCAAACTGATAATGTTTTGCATAATACTCGCCGTGCATTTGCGCTATGCGGCCAATCATTCCAGGCCGATAGCCGGTAGCGATATCAATCGTCTTTTTCGAGCCTGTAGCCTCGACGTCGCGGCATTTTTCCAACGCCCAGGCCCAGGTTGTGAGGCCCTGAGCGACGCACTGTCTTTGCGCATCGCTCAGGTGTTCCAGCGCATCCACTACCCGCATAGCGCCGTAGGCGTTAATTTTTTTGACCGTCGCCGCACCTTGCGCCGTTAACGCAAGCTGCTTAATCCGCCCGTCGCGGGAGGACGTTTTTTCCCGGAGTTCCCCGGCGGCAAGCAGACGGGAAAGCATCCTGCTGACGCTAGACTTTTCCAGCCCCAGGATCTGCACCAGCTGAGCGGCCGTCATCGCGCCGCGTAGAGAAATTTCCACAAGCGTATGTACCGCCGAAGGTGAGTACGCCGTAGCGGCCAGCGTGGTGCTCATAAAGCCCAGTTCACGCACCATCAGGCGGGAAGCGGTACGAATTTCATCAACAAGCGCGGGTGAGTTCATCTGAGGTCAGCTCTGTCAGAAATAGTTGCATGATACAACCATTTTCTGCTGCGTGCTGTCAAGCCGCCGTGTTGCCTCCTCCCTGAACTGGCCTCAGCTGAACGGGGTGAATACTTGCACTTTACTCGCGCGTGAAACCATGCCGATACCCATCTTACGGGGAAAAAAGAGGCCTGCCGGCTTTACCCGCTTTTGTACTTATTGCGGATTTTTCTCTTTCCACGCTTCCCATGCCGCTTTGATTTCCTGTTTCGCGGCGGCGGCATCGTTAAAGCCGTCCAGCTCGACTTTTTTGCGTCCGTCCGGCAGCTGTTTGTAAACCCGGAAGAAAGCCTGCAGACGCTCCTGCTCAATTTTCGGCAGATCGCTGATGTTAATCACGTCATCGTAGGTTGGGTCGATTTTACTTGCCGGAACGGCAATGATTTTGTCGTCCTTCTCGCCGCCATCAATCATCTTCAGCACGCCAATCGCGCGCAGCTTAATCAGCGTTCCCGGGGCCATCGGCGCGCGGGTATAAAACACCACGTCCAGCGGATCGCCATCCCCTGCCAGCGATTGAGTGAGCGAGCCGTAGTTAGCCGGATAGGCCACCGGCATCGACTGGAAACGATCGGCGATCAGAAAGCCGGTTTTGGCGTCCGTTTCGTATTTGATAATGCCGCCTGCCGGGATTTCGGTTACGGCGTAAAACTCTTCAGGGTTGTTGTTCGGCTGCGGAAAATCCAGCACGTTTTGCGCCTCAACGGCGGTAGAAAGCAGAAGGCCTGCGGCCAGGAGGGTTTTCGCCAGATGCATTGTCATATCGCTCTACGTTAATAAGAAATTGAAAAACAGAACGATAGAGATCGCGGATGAAAATTTCATGACATGCAAGTGACATAAATATGACGCGCAGAAACATAAGAAAAACTGTTCGAAAAACAAACAAAAGGAACCTTTAACCAGCATAAAAATCTATTATTACCTTGATTTATTGGCAATTTAAGCTATTGGTTAACATGCGTAAAAACAAATATTGTGTTAATACGCTTATGTTTAATAAGGAGAACAGAATGAAAGCTGCCGTCGTCACGCAAGATCATCAGGTCAATGTTACGGAAAAAACACTTCGCCCATTACAGCACGGCGAAGCCCTTTTAAAAATGGACTGCTGCGGCGTCTGCCATACCGACCTGCACGTTAAGAACGGCGATTTCGGCGATAAAACCGGCGTCATTCTGGGCCATGAAGGCGTGGGCGTGGTGCAGCAGGTCGGCCCTGGCGTGCACTCGCTCAAGCCGGGCGATCGCGCCAGCGTCGCATGGTTCTTCGAAGGCTGCGGTCACTGTGAATATTGTAACAGCGGTAACGAAACGCTGTGCCGTTCGGTAAAAAATGCGGGCTACACCGTTGATGGCGGGATGGCCGAAGAGTGTATCGTCATTGCCGATTACGCGGTCAAAGTGCCGGATGGTCTTGATTCTGCGGCAGCCAGCAGCATCACCTGCGCAGGGGTCACCACCTATAAAGCGGTAAAAGTTTCCCATATCAAACCCGGCCAGTGGATCGCCATTTATGGCCTCGGCGGGTTGGGTAACCTGGCCCTGCAATATGCGAAAAACGTTTTTAACGCCAAGGTCATCGCCCTTGACGTTAATGATGAACAGCTGAAACTGGCCGCAGAAATGGGCGCAGATCTGACCATCAATTCCCGCAGCGAAGACGCGGCCAAAATTATCCACGAGAAAACCGGCGGCGCCCATGCCGCAGTCGTGACGGCGGTCGCCAAAGCGGCGTTTAACTCTGCGGTGGATGCGGTTCGCGCCGGCGGACGCGTGGTGGCCGTCGGCCTGCCTCCGGAAGCCATGAGCCTGGATATTCCGCGCCTGGTACTGGACGGTATCGAGGTGGTTGGTTCTCTGGTGGGTACGCGCCAGGATCTGGCCGAAGCCTTCCAGTTTGCCGCCGAGGGTAAGGTGGTACCGAAGGTCACCCTGCGCCCGCTGGGTGATATCAACGCCATCTTTAAGGAGATGGAACAGGGACAAATTCGCGGTCGTATGGTGATTGATTTCCGCCGTTAATTTTCTCGCCTCTCTCGCTACGGGAGAGGTTTCATTTATCCCCTTATGCACGTAGCTCTGCTGCGCATATTTACATGATGCCCGGCAGAAATCCTTTCTTACGCTCATCATCGTTCAGCCGATAAATATCGAACCGGCTACCACCTTCATTAACAACGCTCTCCCCGCTATGCGCAGCCTGTGGTATGCAGGATATAAATGCTTTTTACGCAAATGCTTAGCGCAAATCCTTACTTCCTTTGTTAAAACGCGCGCCCGATGATGACTAAACAAGAGATAACAAAGGAATTCACCATGCACATCCGTTTTCGCCTGCCCGCGCTGGCGGCGCTATTTTTAACCGGCGCGTTTTCCGCCTGGGCCGCCGACGCCCCGGTTAAAGGCGGTACGTTAATCTATCTGGAGCAGCAGCCGCATACTAATCTTTACCCACCGGCCGGTGGCTTCTACCCCAACGGCGGCATTCTTAATCAAATAACCGATAAGCTCACCTGGCAGAACCCGAAAACGCTGCAGGTGGAGCCGTGGATCGCCGAAAGCTGGAGCGCCAACGCGGATAAAACCGAATATACCTTTAAGCTTCGCCCCGGGGTGACCTTCTCAGATGGCACCCCGCTTGACGCCAGGGCGGTCGCCAAAAACTTTGATACCTACGGCCTCGGTGATAAAGCGCACCGCCTGCCGGTGTCTGAGGTCATTAATAACTACGATCGCAGCGAAGTCATCGATCCGCTGACGGTAAAGTTCTACTTTAAAAAGCCCTCGCCGGGATTTCTGCAGGGCACCGCCACCATCGGCTCCGGTCTGGTATCCCTCAGTACCCTGGCGCGTAATTTTGAAGAGCTGGGCGATGCCCGCCATATTATTGGCTCCGGACCTTTTACGGTAAAAGATGAAAAGCCGGGGCGCGAACTCACTCTGGTCGCGCGCAAAGATTATCAATGGGGACCGAAAAATCTCGCCCAGCAGGGGCCAGCTAATCTCGATGGCATCACTTACATCGTTACCCCTGAAGATGGCGTGCGCATTGGCGCTCTGCTGGCGGGCCAGGCTGACTTTATCCGTCAGGTACAGGCCTACGATGAAAAGCAGGCCACCGGGCAGGGCTTTAAAATTTATGCTGCCCCCACGCGCGGCGTTAACGATAGCCTGAGCTTCCGGCCGGATAATCCGCTGGTTGCCGACCTGCGCGTTCGTCAGGCGCTGCTGCACGCCACCGACGCCAGGCAGATAGTCGAAACGCTGTTCTCCGCCAACTATCCGCAGGCGACCTCCGTCGTCGCCAGTACCGCCGCCGGGTACGTTAACCTCAGCGACAAGCTGGCTTTCGATCCGGCCAAAGCGAAACAACTGCTTGATGATGCGGGCTGGAAACCGGCTGCCGATGGTATTAGGGTCAAAGATGGCCAGCGGCTGGCCTTAACCGTCTATGAATCTCTGCCGCAACCGCAAAATAAAGAAGTTTTGCAGCTTGTCGCTCAGCAGTGGCGTCAGGTCGGCGTCGCGCTGGCGGTCAAAGCCGGCGATGCCGGCAGCCGTACGCTGGATAACCTCGATCCGCTGAAAACGCCGCTCACCGTGTCGGAAGTGGGCCGCGCCGACCCCGACGTGGTGAAAAGCATGTTTTTCCCCACTAACCGCGACGCGCTACTGCAAAAAGGCGGCTCCAGCGACAAAGTACAGGGCTTCCGCGACGATAAGCTCAACGCATTGCTGAGCGCGATTTCAGCCGAAGTTGAACCGCAAAAACGGCTCCAGCTCACCGGCGATGCCCAACGCTATCTGCTGGATAATGCCTACGTGATCCCGATATTTGAAGAACCGCAGGTCTTCGCCGGCGCCCCGTGGGTGAAAGGCGTCAGTTTTGAAGCGGTAGGCCGCCCGTCGTTCTATGGCGCGTGGCTGGAAAAGCACTGAGGAGCCTGCGATGAGCCATTATCTTCTGCGGCGAACCGGCCAGGGTTTACTGGTGCTATGGGCGGCATTTACCCTCTCTTTCATCCTGTTACAGGTGCTGCCCGGCGATGCGGTACTGATCAAGTTTCAGAATCCGGATCTGGGGCTCAGCCCTGAGCAGATCGCCGAAATGCGCCTCGCCTGGGGGGCCGATAGCCCGGTGTGGAAGCAGTATCTCCACACCCTCTTCGCCATGCTGCGCGGGGATTTTGGTTATTCGCTGCAGGCCGGACTGCCGGTGAGCGCGCTGATCGCCAGCAATCTGCCGCAGACACTAAGCCTCGCGCTCCCCGCCTTTGCGCTGGCGGTGGCGCTGGCTTTTACCCTCGCCTTCGCCTCACGGCTGCCGGGTCTGCGCTGGCTAAGCAATACGCTGCAATCGCTGCCGGTGCTGTTTATCTCCCTGCCGACGTTCTGGCTCGCTATCGCCCTGATACAGCTTTTCTCCTTACAGCTGCGCTGGATACCGGTGATCAATCCGGGACCGATTGAGGGACTCATTCTGCCCGTCGTCGCCGTCGCGGTACCGATTTCCGCTCCGCTGGCGCAGATTCTGATGCGCAGTCTGGATCAGGTCGCCGCGCTGCCGTTTGTGGCCGTTGCTCGTGCTAAAGGCATGAGCGAGACCGGCGTGCTGTGGCGGCACGTTACCGGCAATGCCCTGCTACCGGTGCTCAATATGGCCGGGCTGCTGCTCGGGGAACTGATCGCCGGAGCCCTGATTACCGAAACCGTGTTTGGCCGCGGCGGGCTGGGTCTGCTGACGCAGCAGGCGGTCAATAATCAGGATATCGCGGTACTGCAGGCGGTGGTGATGATCTCAGCCCTTGGTTTTGTCCTGATTAATCTGCTGGTCGACCTGCTGATGCCGCTGCTCGACCCGCGCCTGAAAACCGCTGAGGGAGGTACGCTATGAGTCTGGTTGATTACGCAATCGCCGCCCGCCGCCGCTCGCCAGACTGGCGCACGCTACGCTTCCAGCCCGGCCTGCTGCTGGCCTGGGCGATTATGATCGTTGCTGCGCTGATGGCCGTTGTCCCGCAGCTGTTTACCGCTTATAACCCGTTGGAAGGTTTCCCCGGCGCCCAGCGCCTGGCCCCCCAGGCGGGTCACTGGCTGGGCACCGACCAGCTTGGTCGCGATCTGTGGAGTCGAATCGTCTACGGCGCTGCCCATTCGCTCTCCGCTGCGCTGGCGGCAGTGGCGATTGGCCTGATCATCGGAACCGCGCTGGGTACGCTGGCCGGCGCGCTGGCGGGACGCGTGGAGTCGATCGTCATGCGGCTGGTCGACGTACTGCTGGCGATTCCATCCCTGTTGCTGTCCCTGACGGTCATTATTCTGCTCGGCTTCGGCACCCTCAACGCCGCCGTCGCGGTCGGGGTGGCGGCAATAGCCAGCTTTGCCCGCCTGGCGCGCGCGGAAGTCGTACGCGTACGGCGCAGCGATTACGTCGAAGCGGCCTACGGCAGCGGCGGCACCTTTTTTGCCGTCTTCTGGCGGCATATTTTACCCAACTCGCTCACCGCGGTGCTGGCCTTCGCCACGCTCCAGTTCGGCCAGGCCGTTCTGGCGCTCTCAACCCTGAGTTTTCTCGGCTACGGCACGCCGCCGCCGGTACCAGAGTGGGGATTACTGATCGCCGAAGGCCGTAACTACCTCTCCACTGCCTGGTGGCTAACGACCCTTCCCGGTATGGCGGTGATTGCGGTCGTGCTTGCCGCCAACCGTATTAGCCGTCAATTTAGCGGAGAACGCCGATGAATGTTTTAACCGTAGAAAACCTACGCATCAGCTATCGTTCGCAGAGTGAATGGCGTGAAGTCGTGCATAACGTCAGTTTTCAGGTAAAACGCGGCGAAATGCTGGCGTTCGTCGGCGAATCCGGCTCGGGCAAAACCACTACCGCCCAGGCGATAATGGGTCTGCTGGCGGAGAATGCCCGGCGCGACAGCGGGCGCATCAGTATTAACGGCGAAGATATTAGCGGCTGGTCAGGTAAACGCCTCGACGGTCTGCGCGGCGCGCGAATTAGCCTGGTACCCCAGGATCCAGGCAACTCCCTCAATCCGGTGAAAACCATCGGCGCGCAGGTAGGTGAAATTCTGCGCCTCCATCAGAAACGCAGCGCCGCGGAACGTAAAACGCAGGTACTGGCGCTGCTGGCGAAGGTTGGACTGAGCTACCCGGAGCAGCGCTTCGATCAATATCCGTACCAGCTTTCAGGCGGCATGAAGCAGCGAGTGCTGATTGCCATCGCCATCGCTCTGAAACCGGATTTAATCATTGCTGATGAGCCAACCAGCGCCCTTGACGTGACGGTACAGAAGCGGATCCTCGATCTGCTGGATACCCTGCGCCGGGAGTCCGGCACCGCGGTGCTGTTCGTCACTCACGATCTGGCGCTGGCAGCCGAGCGTGCCGACCGCCTGCTGGTCTTTCGTCATGGCGAAATTCAGGAGCAAGGCGCGACCCGCGATGTGGTACGGACGCCGCAGCATGCCTATACTCGCCAGCTGCTCAGCGATCTTCACGGCCCGGCGCTGACCATGGCTCCCGCCGGCGGTCGCGTACTGGCTACGTCCGCGATTCGCGTCGACGACATCAGCAAGCGCTTCTCATTAGGCCGGGCGCATTTGCAGGCGCTGGACGCCGTGAGTTTTGAGGTTAAGCGCGGCTGCACGCACGCGCTGGTTGGTGAGTCCGGTTCTGGCAAAACGACACTTGCGCGGATCCTGCTGGGATTCGAAAAGGCGGATAGCGGCCAGATTGCCATCGATGGTATTGATGCCGGGCATCTCAGTCGGGAGGCGCTCCGCCAGCTACGGCGTAAAATTCAGTTTGTCTATCAGAACCCCTTTGCCTCTCTTGATCCACGGCAAACGCTGTTTGAAATCATTGAAGAGCCGTTAAAGAACTTCGACCGCTTCAGCGCCGGAATACGACGCCAGCGCGTCGAAACGGTCGCCGCTCGCGTGGCGCTCGCTCCGGAGCTGCTGTCGCGAACCGCCCGTGAGCTATCCGGCGGACAGCGGCAGCGGGTGGCTATCGCCCGCGCCCTAATCCTTGAACCGACGATCCTTGTCCTCGATGAAGCGACTTCGGCGCTGGACGTTACCGTCCAGGCGCAAATTCTCGCCTTGCTGCAGCAGCTGCAGCAACAGCTGGGATTGACCTATCTGTTTATCACCCACGATTTGGCGACGGTTCGCCGTATCGCCCACAGCGTGACGGTACTGCGGGCGGGCCAGGTTATTGAACATGGCGATGTGGGCCGACTGTTCAGCGCTCCGCAGCATGAGTATACCCGCGAGCTTATTGCCGCTATTCCCCACTTTTCCCCCTCGAACAAGGAGGTCGCATGACGCGTAAACGACTGGGTTTTTTCACTCGCCTGCTGGACCACGTCGCGCCAGGTGAGCGCTATCGGCTGGCTACCGAACAAATTCGCCACGCCGAACGACTGGGTTTTGACAGCGCCTGGGTCGCTCAGCACCATTTTCATGAGCACGAAGGCGGCCTGCCGTCGCCGCTGGTCTTTCTCGCCCACGCGGCAGCGCATACGGAGCGCATTCGCCTGGGAACCGCCATTATCACCCTGCCGATGGAAAACCCGCTGCGGGTTGCCGAGGATGCGGCGGTGCTGGATCTGCTCGCCGATGGACGACTGGAGGTGGGCTTCGGGTCTGGCGGCACGCCGACCTCGTTTTTACCCTTTGGATTGACCATCGACCAGCGCAGCGCAGTCTTTGCCGAACACCTGCATCTGATTCAAAGCGCCTGGCGCGGAGATTCACTTTCGCATCCGGATAATCATCTTTATCCCCAGGCACCGCAGTTGGCGGAGCGTATCTGGATTGCCACCTTTTCCGTTGAGGGCGCGGTGCGCGCGGCTCAGGCCGGACACGGCCTGATGCTTTCGCGTACCCAGCCGCGTCCTTCAGGGCAGCCCACGCTGCCGCTGGACGCTATCCAGAATCCGATTATTGACGCCTATCTCGCCGCGCTGCCGCCGGGCGTCGAGCCACGGATCCTCGCCTCGCGGACGGCCTTTGTCGCCGATAGCCAGCAGTATGCGCTACAGGTCGCTGAACCCGGTCTGCGCCAGCAGGCAGCCCAGCATCGCGCCGCAGGTCATGATATTACTGGTGACACTGTCACTGATTTTTTGCCGCAGCTTGACGCGCACGTTGGCGACCCGCAGCACGTCGCCGCTTCTCTGGGGCGCGATAGCGTCCTGCGGCGGGTAACCGATATTTCGTTCCAGGTGCACTCCGTTGAACCCTCGCACCGCGACACGCTTCGTTCCATTGAGCTGATCGCTCAACATATTGCCCCGCAGATACGATAAGGAGTCACCATGACGCTCAGTCAGGATATATTGGCCGAACTGGCAGAAATTGCCCCCGATTCCGCCTTAGCGGCGGCGAGAGCCGTGCGCGAGGCGGCCACCCATCATGCTCAGGGAAGCTATGAAGCGCTGTTCGGTCAGCAGGATAACGACTTTCCGCTCGACGAACGTTTTGCCGTTGCCGCCAGGGTAGCGAAGCTGCATGAGAGCGATGCGCTGGCCGCCCACTATGCCGGGTTTGGGATTGCCGATCCGACCTCGCCGCGGCTGGTTCCGGCGCAGGCCTTTGCCCGGCTGTTGACCTTCGCGCCGGTAGAAGCCACGCCTTCGGCTCTGGAGGCATTAACCCGCGCCGGATGGAGCCCGCGCGCTATCGTGACGCTGGCCCAGTTGATTGCGTTTGTCAGCTTCCAGAGTCGTCTGTTGAACGGTCTACGCCTGCTCAACGGTAAAAGCGCCCCGGTTGCCGGGACCCCGGTCGTAGCCGGATTCTGGCATACCTCACCGCAAACCCTCAGCGGTAAACGCGCGCCGGTGCGCTTCACCCGCGATGAACTGCACTGGGAACCCTGGCTGGCGGCTAAACCGCTGGCGGAATTTACCCCGGATGAGCAGGCGCTGCTGGCGAAATTCGGCCACAGCGACTCGCCCTACTTCCGCCTGCTGGCGCGCAATCAGCCGGTGCTTGAGCAGCGTACGTTAACCGATAAAGGGATTTTTTATACTCCCGGCGGCCTGCCGCGCGCCGAACGCGAGCTGGCGGCGACGGTAGCGAGTAAAATCAACGGTTGTATTTATTGCGCCTCGGTGCATGCTCGCAAGGCCGCGCAGTTAGCGAAAGATGAAACGGCGGTAGAGACCCTGCTGGCGGTGACCCCGCGAGAGAAGCTGAGCGATGGGCAGACGCCGCGCTGGCAGGCGCTCATTGATTTTGCCGCAGCGATTTCCGTTACCCCTCCCGCCCTGGCCGCTAGCCACCTTGCGGCCGTCGAACAGCAACAGCTGAATACCCTCGCCCAACTGGATCTGCTGCAATCGGCAGCCTTCTTCGCCTGGGCCAACCGGTTAATGCTGACCCTCGGGGAGCCGTGGCAGGATTAGCCGCCTGCGGATTTCGTCAGACAGAACGCTGCTGATAGCGGGCATAAATCAGCAGTGAACTGAGCGCAAGAAACGAAAGCAGCGCGGCCGGTAAGGCAACAGAACGCCAGCCAAGGCCGGCCGTAATCATCATCCCGCCGAACAGCGCCCCGATGGCGCTTCCAAGATTAAAGGCGATCTGGCCGCCCGCCGCGCCCAGCATCTCGCCGCCTTTGGCATTTTGCAGCAGCATGATTTGCAGCGGCGCCGACAGGGCAAACAGCGCCGCGCAGCAGATAAACGCCAGGGTTAGTGAGGCGGTTTTATTCTCACCCAGCAGGAACAGGAGTAATAAGGTCAAAACGATAACGCCATCCGTCACGGCGGCAATACGTAACGGACTGTAGCGTGCGGAAACTTTACCGCTAAATAAATTCCCCAGAACCATCCCCAGACCCACCAGCATCATAATCATTATGATGGCGCTTTCACCGAAGCCGGAGACGTTGATCATAAACGGCTTAATATAGCTAAACCACGCGAAGACGCCGGCATTGCCGAACAGGGTGGCGGCAAAAATTAACCACGGCGCAGGCGAGGTTAAAAAATGAAATTGCGAGCGCAAGCGCGTGGTTGATTTATCAAATAACGTCGGCACCCACCAGGCGATGGACACCAGCACCGCGACGTCAAAGACCGCAATCGCCAGGAAGGTATAGCGCCAGCTGAACTGATGGCCAAGCCAGGTTCCTCCCGGTACCCCCAGCAGGTTGGCGAAGGTCATCCCGGCGATCATCCCCGCCACCGCTGCGGTAACCTTGCCTGGCGGCGCAATTTTCGACAGAATGATCGCGCCCACGCCAAAGAATGCGCCGTGCGGAAACCCGGAGATGAGGCGCCCCAGCGCCAGCATCGAGTAGCTGGAGGAGAACGTGAAGATGGCGTTGCCGATAATGCATAGCGCTACGAGAAACAGCATCACTGATTTTAGTGAAAAGCGGCTGGAGAATATCGCCATCACCGGCGCGCCGATCACGACGCCGGACGCATAATATGAAATCATGTTGCCTGCGGCAGGAATGGATATGCCGACATCACGGGCAATTTCAGGTAATACCCCCATGATGCCAAATTCCGCCATTCCGAGACCAAAAGTGCCAAGCGCTAACGAAAAAATAGTCTTTTTCATACATCTAATCACTTGTTATGGATTTTACCGGTCGCATTATTATGCATTCTCTGGCGGTAAACCAGTTTAAAACCTTCCGTAACCTGTTTATCCATAAAACAGCGTGATTACTTCATATCGAACGTTCATAAAAACAGCAATCATTAAATCCTGAATTGGCTTAATACCCAATGGCCAACCAATATAACAATGACAACGACAGGCGTGAACCAAACGTCAAAATCGAAAGCCCGGTAAATAAGCCCTGTAAGTACTATTGCGCAGATTAATATTACGTGAGTGCGAATGCCGTCATAAATATCCTTTAAAAAATAGCGAAGCATTGCTTTCATGATTTTATTGCCTCGGGCAGTCAGTCGCCGTTAACGCTTCATCCGCGAGTGAATTAGTGAACCTGCTGATGTTTGATCTTTTTCATCACCTTTGCTGCTTTGTATACCTCTCTTAGCGGAGCGAAGTGATGCGATACCCCACAGGCGACGACCAGCGGTAGCGCGAAAATAATGAGTTGCGCAGGATGCCAGGTCCCTTCATGTACCGCTTTCAGGATGCCGATCCCGATAATTAAAAGAACGAATACATGGACAAATATTGCCCTGGGCAAGCGCGATGCCGCTTCGTCAACGGCACAGTATAAAAGCGTCTTATATCTCGCCGTTAACTTATCGATCTGCTTATCTGTAAAGCCACTTTCATGCATGATTTTTATTAATTTAGTATCTTCCATTTTTTACTCAAATATAACCCGGACTTCCTTGAACCGTATACAGCTTACTCTTTATCACTGCGTAAAGACAACCCACAACATTAATTTCAGTGATTTTCTTTTCTGTGGAAGCCGCCGCGCAAAATACGCAAGGATCCGCCTGAATGATAGCGTTTTTATAGAGACAACGGATAATGACGTTAATAGCGCTACGTTGAAATAGCGACCCAACTGGCTTAATGGGAAAAAGGGAAATATCTGTCGTCAGAAAAAGAGAGCCCGTCAGAGTGCGCGCCCGGGCATAAATAAATGAGACAATATTTTCAACGCTGTCAGAGGTGAGCTAATTGATGCCCCTGAGGATATTAACCCCCGTTCCGGCATTAACCGGAACGGGTAATACGTTAAGGCTTACTTCAGCCCTTCGCGATTTTCCCTTTTCGCTTCCAGGCGCTCCACGTCGCGATACCAGCGCGGATGATGCTTCTTCGCCCAGCGTCGGCTCACCTTACCTTCAATCATGCCTTTAATCGATCCTTTAACCCAGAATGCCATATACATATGGATCAGAATCGCATGGATAAGAATAATGGCCGACGTTGCGTGAATCAGCAGACTATAGCGAATAACCTGAATCGGGAAATAGTGGGCAAAATAAGGCCGCCAGATAATCACCCCGGTGACCAGCAGCACAAATATCATGCTCATGATCGTCCAGAACATCATTTTCTGGCCAGCGTTGTATTTCCCTACCCGCGCCACTTTATGCTCATTGCCCTTAAGCACCTCGACAATCCCTTTCAGCCAGGGAATATCCTGTTTGTCGGGAATATTATGGTGGACAAATCGCACGAACATAAACATCAGGGCCACGAAAATCAGAACCCCGAAGAACGGATGCAGAATACGCCCCATCTGCGGGGTACCGAAGGTTTCGGTCAGCCACTGCAGCGTCGGGAAGAAAAACGAGATCCCCGACAGCGCCACCAGGAAAAAGCAGATGACCACCGTCCAGTGACAGGCGCGGTCAATAAACTTCGTGCGCACAATCATTTTCGATTTACTCATCATGCTCCTCCTCATCGTCATCCGCTTCCTTGTTCGGCCCAATCCCGATGTAGTGATAGATCAGCCCGGCAAAGGTGGCGATAAAGCCAACGGCGGAGAGCGGCTTCAGCGCGCCTTTCCACAGATTTATCGAGGTATCTATCTGCGGCTCCTTCGGCAGGTTATGGTACAGCTCCGGCTGGTCCGCATGATGCAGCACGTACATCACGTGAGTGCCGCCGACGCCAGGCGGGTTATACACCCCGGCATGGGAATAGCCGCGTTTCTTCAGTTTTTCCACACGCTCGTTGGCCACTTCCAGCATCTCTTGCTTGCTGCCGAAGTGAATCGCGCCGGTTGGGCAGGTTTTCACGCAGGCCGGTTCCTGGCCAACGCTGACCCGATCGACGCACAGGGTGCACTTATAGACCCGGTTATCCTCTTTATTGAGGCGCGGGACGTTAAAAGGGCATCCGGCAATGCAGTAGCCGCAGCCGATGCAGTTTTCCTGCTGAAAGTCGACGATGCCGTTTGCGTACTGAATAATCGCTCCGGCGGACGGGCACGCCTTCAGGCAGCCCGGATCCTCGCAGTGCATACAGCCGTCTTTGCGAATCAGCCACTCCAGCTTGCCGTTCTGCTCGGTTTCGCTAAAGCGCATTACCGTCCAGGATTTGGCGCTCAGATCGGCGGGATTGTCGTAAACCCCGACGCAGTGCCCGACTTCATCGCGGATATCGTTCCACTCGGAACAGGCCACCTGGCAGGCTTTGCAGCCTACGCAGGAGGAGACATCAATCAGCTTTGCCACTTCCGCCTTAAAATCCCGCGCGCGCGGCGCGGGGGTGATCGGATTGGTGGCGGAGCGTTTAATGATGTCCTGGGTTTCCATCGCCATTGCTTCGCTCCTTACGCTTTCTCGATGTTGACCAGAAACGCCTTATACTCCGGCGTCTGCGAGTTGGAATCCCCGACGTTCGGCGTCAGGGTATTGGCGATGTAACCTTTGCGGGCCACTCCTTCAAAACCCCAGTGCAGCGGAATACCGACGGTTTCCACCTGCTGACCGTTGACGTTGAGCGTTTGCAGACGACGCGTCACCACCGCCACCGCGCGAATAAAGCCGCGCATGCTGCTGACCGTCACCCGATCGCCATTGGCGATCCCTTTCGCTTTCGCCAGGCCTTCGCTGATTTCGACAAACTGCTCCGGCTGCGCAATCGCATTGAGCCGCGCATGCTTGGTCCAGGTATGAAAATGCTCGGTCAGACGATAGGTGGTGCCGACGTACGGGAATTTGTCCTTCTTACCTAAACGCAGGGCATCTTCTTCATACAGGCGTACCACCGGGCTGGAGACCACGCTCGGGTGCAGCGGATTGGTACCAAGCGGCGTTTCCATCGGTTCGTAGTGTTCCGGGAACGGACCTTCCGCCAGCTTATTCAGGGCAAACAGACGCCCCAGACCTTCCGGCTGCATAATAAACGGCCCGGTTTTGCTGCCCGGAGGCGCGGTATTGAAGTCCGGAATATCGTTGCCAACCCACTTGCTGCCGTTCCACTGGATCAGCATTCGCTTCGCATCCCACGGCTTGCCGTTCATATCCGCCGACGCGCGGTTGTACAGCACGCGCCGGTTGAGCGGCCACGCCCATGCCCAGCCGAGCGTATTGCCAAGACCTGACGGGTCGGCGTTATCGCGGTTGGCCATCTGATTGCCCTGCTCGGTCCAGCTGCCGGTATAGATCCAACAAGACGACGCGGTGGTACCGTCATCGCGCAGCAGCGCGAAGCTGTTCAACAGCTGGCCTTTCCTCGCCAGCGGCGCGCCGTTAGCGTCGTAGAGATCCGCCAGCGCGTAGCCGTTGTTCTCTTTCGCGACCTCTTCTGATTCCGGACGATCCGGCTGCTTGTAGTGCCACCCCATCTTCAGCAGCGGCTCGACGCCTTTGCCGCCCTCGGTGCGATACATCTCGCGCAGGCGGTGGTAAATCCCGGCCAGAATTTCGCCGTCGTTGCGCGCTTCGCCCGGCGCGTCCTGGCCCTTCCAGTGCCACTGCAGCCAGCGCCCGGAGTTGGCGATGGAACCATCCTCTTCGGCAAAGCAGGTGGACGGCAGGCGGAAGACCTCGGTCTGAATCGCTGCCGGGTCAACATCGTTCGACTCGCCGTGGTTTTGCCAGAAGGTCGAGGTTTCGGTCACCAGCGGGTCGATAACCACCATGTACTTCAGCTTGCTCAGGCTGCGGACCACCTTGTTTTTGTCCGGGAAGGACGCCACCGGATTGAATCCTTGGCAGATATAGCCCGTGACGTTGCCGTTATCCATCATATTGAAATACTTGATAACGTCATAAGCCTGGTCCCATTTCGGCAGCCAGTGGAAGCCCCAGTCGTTCTCTTTTTGCGCCGCGTCGCCGTAGAAAGATTTCATCAGGCTGACGAAGAACTTCGGGTAGTTGCTCCAGTAGTTCACCTGTTCGGGCAGCGTCGCCTTCGGCGTATTGGCAGCGAGATAGCTTTGCAGATCAACCTGCTGTTCCGACGGCAGCGTCAGGTAGCCCGGCAGACTGGTTGAAAGCAGGCCTAAATCGGTTAACCCCTGGATATTGGAGTGCCCGCGCAGCGCGTTGACCCCGCCTCCCGCCATCCCCATATTGCCGAGCAGCAGCTGAATCATCGCCATGGTGCGGATGTTCTGCGCGCCGACGGTATGCTGCGTCCAGCCCAGCGCATAGAGGAAAGTGGTGGTCCGGTCCGCCGCGCTGGTTGAGGCCAGCACTTCGCACACTTTCAGGAAGTCCGCTTTTGGCGTACCGCAGATGTTCTCCACCACCTCCGGCGTATAGCGCGAAACGTGCTGCTTCAGCAGGTTCCATACGCAGCGCGGATGCTGCAGCGTTTCATCACGCATCGCGAAGCCATTTTCGTCGAACTGATAGTTCCACGAAGACTTATCGTACTGACGCTTTTCGGCATCGTAGCCGCTGAACAGGCCATCTTCGAAGGCAAAATCGTCGCGCACCAGCAGGTTGGCGTTGGTATAGTGTTTAACGTACTCGGCATTGATTTTGTTATTTTCGATCAGGTACAGCAGCACGCCCGACAGGAAGGTAATGTCGGTACCGGAACGGATCGGCGCATAAATATCGGCCACCGACGCCGTACGCGTAAAGCGCGGGTCAACGACAATCAGCGTCGCATCATTGTTGTTTTTTGCCTCCATCGCCCAGCGGAATCCCACCGGATGGGCTTCGGCGGCGTTACCGCCCATTACCACCACGACATTGGCGTTTTTAATATCAACCCAGTGGTTGGTCATCGCACCGCGACCAAATGTTGGAGCAAGACTTGCTACCGTTGGTCCGTGTCAGACGCGCGCCTGGTTATCTACCGCCAGCATGCCGAGCGAGCGCACGAATTTTTGCGTTAGCATGCCGGTCTCATTGCTGGCCGCCGACGCGCACAGCATCCCGGTGGACAGCCAGCGGTTAACCGTCACGCCCTGCTCGTTTTTCTCAATAAAGTTGGCATCACGGTCGGCTTTCATCAATTTAGCGATACGGGTAAATGCTTCATCCCAGGAGATGCGCTGCCATTTATCCGAACCCGGCGCGCGGTATTGCGGATAGCGCAGACGGTTGTCGCTATGGACATAGTCCAGCAGCCCTGCGCCTTTCGGGCACAGCGCGCCGCGGCTCACCGGATGGTCCGGATCCCCTTCAATGTGATAAATCGCTTCTTTGGCGTTTTTCGCGCCGTCGCCCAGGCTATACATTAATAGCCCGCAGCCCACGGAGCAGTATGTGCAGGTGTTGCGGATCTCTTTGGCGCGCAGCAACTTGTAATTACGCGCCTGAGCCAGGGCCATTTTGGGCGCAAAACCCAATGCAGCGGCTGTTGTTCCGGCCATACCGCCTGCGCAGATTTTAAAAAACTTTCTGCGGCTGACGTCCATTGTTCCCCTCCATGCGGGATGTCTATTCATTGCGGGAGTGGAAATTAACAGCAATAACCCTGTTTTATTTGCGTCAAATCAATGTCCTGACCCCATGCCCCCTTAATAGTCAGCCGCGCCGAATTTCATTACTCCATTAGGATTAAGCGCTGTGGAAAATATCCCCCGAGGGCGAAAAAAAAGTGTTATAAAAGCCGACTGCGTTTGAACCAACATCAGGTTAAATATGGAGAAGAAAAAAGCCACGCTAATTGGATTCGCCGCCATCGTCCTCTGGAGCACCATGGTCGGGCTGATTCGTGGCGTAAGCGAAGGGCTTGGCCCGGTAGGCGGCGCGGCGATGATCTACAGCCTTAGCGGCCTTTTGCTCATCTTTACCGTCGGTTTTCCGCAAATACGTCAGATCCCCCGCCCTTATTTGCTGGCAGGCAGCGTGCTGTTTGTCAGTTATGAAATATGCCTCGCGCTGTCGGTAGGACTAGCCGGAACCCGCCAGCAGGCGATTGAGGTGGGCATGGTCAATTATCTGTGGCCCAGCCTGACAATTTTATTTGCCATTGTCTTTAACAATCAAAAAAGCAGCTGGCTGGTTATCCCGGGGTTATTGCTGGCTTTATTCGGCGTCACCTGGGTATTAGGCGGTGAGCATGGCCTGAACATTGACGAAATTATCAGCAATGTGGTTTCCAGCCCGCTGAGCTATATTCTGGCGTTCGTCGGCGCATTTATCTGGGCGGCCTACTGCACGGTCACCGCTAAATATGCACAAGGCAAAAACGGCATCACTCTGTTTGTTCTGCTTACCGCCCTGACCCTGTGGCTAAAGTTTCTGTTCAGCGAACAGCCGCCCATGGTCTTTAGCTGGCCGGTAATAGTCAAACTGATCGCGCTGTCCATTGCCCTGGGCCTGGGCTATGCGGCGTGGAACGTCGGCATCCTGCACGGCAACGTCAGCCTGTTAGCCGCCGCCTCCTACTTTACGCCGGTGCTCTCCTCCGCGCTTGCGGCGGTACTGCTCAGCGCCGCGCTCTCGTGGTCGTTCTGGCAGGGCGCCGGCATGGTGTGCGCTGGCTCCCTGCTCTGCTGGCAGGCGACCCGGCGCTAACCGAGGTCGCCGCCGGCGACCGGCAGCGTCACGCCGGTGATGTAGCTGGCCTCATCGCTGGCGAGAAACAGGATGGCATTGGCCTGTTCCGCCAGCGTACCGTAGCGATGCATCAGGCTGCTCGCCACCGTCTGATCGACCACCTGCTGATACCACGTCTGCTCCTGCGCCGACGGCAGCTCCTCATTCCGCGGCGTCCGGCGCGCAGGCGCCTCGGTGCCCCCCGGCGCCACGGCGTTAATGCGGATCCCGTTTGCGCTATATTCCAGGGCTAGCGAACGGGTCAACGCATTAACGCCGCCTTTCGCTGCGGAATAAGGCACCCGGTTCACGCCCGCCGTTGCCACCGACGAAATATTAACGATACTGCCCTTGCCCTGCTTCAGCATCCACGGTAGCGCAGCCCGACAGCCCCACAGGGTCGGAAACAGCGAGCGGCGAATCTCCTTCTCTATCTGATCCGGCTGATATTCCGCAAACGGCCGCGCCCAGATGGTGCCGCCGACATTGTTAATCAATACATCCAGGTGGCCAAAATGGGCCACGCCGTTGGCGAATGCCCGCTCGGTACTTTCCCATTGTTCAAGATCGGCTTCCAGCGCCAGCGCCTGGCAACCGACGGCGTTCAGCGCCGCCGCCAGTTCGTGAACATAGCGAGATCGGTCAATCAATAGCAGCCGCGCACCCTCACGCGCCGCTTGCTCTGCGGTCTGTCGGCCAATCCCCTGCGCGGCGCCGGTAATGGCCACGACTTTATGGTTAAATCGCATCGTTGCTCCTTATGCCGCCGCACTCTGGCTGGCGATGAATTTTTCATACCAGAACCCCGCCGGCGAAATGCCTCTCTCGCGCAGCGCCGTGGATACCGCATTGACCATCGGCGGTGGCCCGCACAGATAGATATCCACATCGCCATCGTTGAGTATTGCGTCATTAAGATGGTCGGTCACAAAACCGCGCTGCGGGCATTGGCTTTGCGCATCGGCAACCACCGGCAGCCAGCGATAAGCGGGAAGCTGGCCGGTAACTGCTTCAAGCGCATCAGTTTTCACCAGGTCACTGTCGCGGGTCACACCATAGAGCAAGGTGACGGGCCGGGCGCTGCGTTGCATAGCCAGCGTTTGCAGTATCGAGAGCAGCGGCGCTAAGCCGGTGCCCCCCGCCAACAGCAACAGCGGACGCTCGCCGCTGCGCAGATAAAAGCTGCCCATCGGGCCGCTTAGCGTCAGACGATCGCCGGGACTGGCCCGCTGCGTCAGCCACTGACTCATCAAGCCGCCGGGCACGTTACGGATCAGAAAGCTCCCCTCACGCGAGCCCGGTAGAGAGCTAAACGAATAGGCGCGCACCTGCGGCGTGCCGGGAACCTGAATATTGATGTACTGACCCGCCAGGAAGTCCAGCGGCTCATCCAGCACGATCGCCAGCTCAATGGCGGTGTCAGACAGGAGATTGACCGCTTTCACCGTCGCCCCCAGGCTTGCCAGCGCGGTCTTGCACTGGGCTGCCGCCGCCGGTACATCAATGACGCAATCGCTGGATGGCACCATCTGACAGGTCAGCACCTGGCGCTCTGCGGCTTCGTCTTCGCTGAGCGCCTCTTCAAGATACTCATCGCCCAGACCATATTCGCCGCTGACGCAGCGGCACTTGCAGGTGCCGCAAACGCCGTCCGAACAATCCATCGGCAGATTAACCTGCTGACGATAGGCGGCATCGAGAACTTTCTCTCCGGCGTGACATTGAATAAAGCGGGTGATGCCGTCTTCAAAATTGAGAGCAATATTAAAGGTCATAAACGCCTCTTAAATGTGGTAAACGTCAATCACCTGACGGATGTAATCGTTATTCAGGCGCACGGTTTTACGGATGATCTGCGGTTTGCCGGCGCTTTCAATCAGCGTGCAGCAGGTAGAGCCAAACCAGGTATCCGTCTGCTGATAGCGATGGCAGTAGGTGACCCAGTTGTAGCGCACCTCCATCCCCTGTTCGGTTTCGCCAAGCAGCTCAACGTTGCCGATCATATGAGTGGTGCGCGGTTCCGGCGTGCTGGCCCCTGAGCGTTCCGTTTTGATGCGGTATACCCGGTCTTCGAGGCCATCGCGGCTCGGGTAGTAAATCAGCGAAATTTCGCGCTGAGGGTCGCGGGTAAGCTTGTCGTCATCTCCCCAGGCGGGCATCCAGTACACCACCTGTGGACTGTAGCAGTTCAGCCAATCATCCCACTGGCGATCGTCAAGCAGGCGGGCTTCGTAATAAAGAAACTGGCGAACCTGTTCGAGAGTCAGCATCAGACCACCTCCACGCGTTGCGTGATCGATTGCTCGTAGCGCTGCTGCTCTTTTTCCAGCGCCGCCAGCATCACGTTTTGCCAGTGATGATGGTGGGCGATATACAAAGCTTCATCTTCCGATTTCACCCCGCTTAGCTGCGGCCTGAAGCCCGCCTGAAGGGCGTGTTCGTCAGGGCCGTCGACCCAGTGCAGCGCCCCGCGGCTGAGGTCGCTCCATGCCAGATTCTCACCGAGATAGCCGCGCTGGCAGGCGCTGAACTCTTCCAGATCGTCAGGCGTTCCCATGCCGCTAACGTTGAAGAAATCCTCATACTGGCGAATACGCAGCGCCCGCGCCTGGTCAGATTCGCCCTTCGGCGCGAAGCACCAGATGGTGACTTCGGTTTTATCCACCGCGATGGGGCGTATCACGCGGATCTGCGTCGAAAACTGATCCATCAGATAGACGTTTGGATAGAGGCACAGGTTGCGCGTTTCGTTGACCATCTGCTCGGCGCGGGACTGGCCGAATTCCACCTGCAGCCGTTCACGATGTTCGTAGACCGGCCGCACTTCCGGGTTCAGCACCCGGGTCCACAACAGCATATGTCCATTGTCAAAGCCGTAACCGCCGCCGACGCTTTTCGACCAGCCGTTTGCGTCTACCGCGTGCGTCCCTTCCGCTTCGTAGTTGCGGCGCGACATGGTGGAAGCGTAGTTCCAGTGGACCACGCTAACGTGATAGCCGTCAGCACCGTTTTCCGCCCCCAGCTTCCAGTTGCCTTCATAAACGTAGCTCGATGATCCGTTAAGCACCTCCAGCCCTTCCGGCGCCTGGTCAACGATCAGGTCGATAATTTTGCAGGTTTCGCCCAGGTACGCCTCCAGCGGCTGTACATCGGCATTCAGGCTGCCGAAAAGGAAGCCGCGATACGATTGAAACCTCGGCAGTTTCTTTAAATCGTGGGAGCCTTCATGCTTGAAAGTCTCCGGGTAACCGCCGGTACTTTCATCTTTGGCTTTTAAAAGCTTGCCGTTATTACTGAATGTCCAGCCGTGAAATGGACAGGTAAAGGAACTTTTATTACCGGTTTTACGGCGACACAGCATCGCCCCGCGGTGGGCGCAGCTGTTAATTAGCGCATGCAGTTCATTCTTTTTGTCGCGAGTTATTATTACCGGCTGGCGCCCAAGTGTCAGGGTGTAATAATCCCCAGGCTGCGCAATTTGGCTTTCATGAGCAAGGAACAACCAATTTCCTTCAAAAACATGCTTCATTTCAAAATCAAATAGCTGCGGATCGGTAAATATTGAGCGATGGCAGCGATAAATATGCTTTTCACGATCAACAATTAATGCATTGGTGATTTTATCTTTTAATGTGGTGAACATTTTTTGCATGAGTCGGCCCTCCTGCATAATTCAGGAATAGAAAACTGTGAGGTCGGAATTTCGCTTTATTCTCCGGCCACGACCTGGCCGGAGAAGAGAATTAACGCCGCGCGCTACTCCTGCGCGCGCAGGCGCGTACCGCGGTGTTCTTCATCGGCGTTAAGTGCTTTGCACAGGGTAAAATCAAAGCGCACTTCAGTATGTTCGCCTTCCAGCTCACGCTGCTGAATAAGCTCGCGGTCGCTGACTTTTACCGGATCGGCAATCAGGCCGTCGCGGGTAGCGAACGCGAAATCATCCCACAGGTATTTGTCGCCGTTGAGATTGATTTGGCTGGTCAAATGTTTATGACCCGGCGCGGAAACGAAGAAATGGATATGCGCCGGACGGTTACCGTGACGCCCCAACTGGTCAAGGAGTTTTTGCGTTGGCCCATCCGGCGGGCAACCGTAGCCGGATGGCATAATGCTGCGCACACTATAGCAGCCATCGGCGCCGGTGCGAATGCGGCGGCGCAGATTATATTCACTCTGGCTTTGATCGAAGAAAGAGTAGTTCCCGAGGGTATTGGCATGCCAGATATCAACGATAGCGTTGGCTATCGGGTGGCCCTGGGTGTCGCGAACCTGGCCATAAAGCCACATCACCTCCCCCGCATCTTTACCATCATCCATGCGGGTATGCCCGTCTGCCAGCGGCGCATTTGCCACGTACAGCGGGCCTTCAATAGTACGAGGAGTGCCGGTTTCCCGCTGCGCTGCGGCATCAATAGCGTCCTGGCGCAGGTCGAGGAAGTGTTCAAGGCCGAGGCCCGCCGCCAGCAGTGCCGCTTCCTGGCGGCCGCCTAATTCATGCAGATAATTCACCGCATGCCAGAACTCTTCTTCAGTGACGTTATAGTCATCAATCAGCGTGCAGATGTTTTCCAGCAGACGGTGAACAATCGTTTTAAAACGTTCGTCGCCGCCGGTTGCATTTAAACCTGCACTTTCACGCAATAAATGTTGCACAGCATCTTGTTGTACGAATGCATTACTCATAATATTTCTCACTTATCGTTGTAGGATATTCGCCGAATAGTTTCGGCGCGAGGTTAGTTATTATTTTTATTAACGGTCGTCTTCGCGAATCGAGGAGGGATGACGACAGAGCGCCTCCACGCGAATTTGCATAAAGGGATATAATGGTAGAGCCATTAAAATTTGATGCAGCTCTTCAGCATCTTTTACATCGAAAATACTGACATTGGCGTAAAGTCCGGCGACGCGCCAGATATGTCGCCATTTACCTTCACGCTGAAGTTGTTGTGAATACTTTTTTTCTCGCTGCTTAATTTCCTCAATTTCGTCGGCAGGAAACCCCAGCGGAATATTCACGGTCATATCGACTTTAAATAGCATAAAAATCCTCCATTATCCTTTGCGGCTATAGAAGCGCAGTTTGTCTTCATCCAGTTCAGCGCCAAGACCCGGCGTTTGCGGTAGCGTCACTTCGCCTTCGGCGAACGTGAGCGGCACGCTGACAATATCGTCCTTCAGCAATAACGGGCCAAACATCTCGCTGCCCCACTGTAGGGGGAGCGTCGACCAGGCGTGCAGCGAGGCCAGGGTGCCAACGGTCCCCTCAAGCATCGTGCCGCCGTAAAGCCCAATTCCCGCCGCTTGCGCCACCTTCGCCAGCGCCAGCACGCTGTTTGGCCCGCCCGCTTTGGCAATCTTCAGCGCATAGGCCCCGCTGAATCCCTGCTGCGCCAGGCGATAGCCTTCGTAATGGGTCGCTACCGCTTCATCGGCCAGAATAGCCGTGCCGATGTGATGGCTGAGGCGCACCAGCGTAGTGTTATCCTGAGCGCTAACTGGCTGTTCAATCAAATCGACCCCCATCGCCGCCAGCTCGCGGCAGCCCTTTGCCGCGACGGTGGCTTCCCACGCCTGATTCACGTCGACGCGGATGCTGGCCCGATCGCCCAGGGCTTCAACAATCGCGCGGGTATGGCGCAGGTCAGTCGCCAGCTCGCGCGCGCCGATTTTTAGCTTAAAGGCCCGATGGCGACGCTCCGCGAGTAGCCTTTCCCCCTCGGCAATATCTTTCTCGGTGTCGCCGCTCGCCAGCGTCCAGAGAACCGGCAGCGAGGTCGTCAGCGCGCCGCCAAGCAGCGCGGAAACCGGCAGGCCAAGCGCCTTTCCCTGCGCGTCCAGCAGCGCGGTTTCGATCGCCGATTTGGCAAAGGTGTTGCCTTTAACCGCGCCGTTCATTCGCGCGGTCAGGGAATTGAGATTATCGGCAGGCTGGCCCTTCAGCAGCGGCATCAGGTAATGGTTAATTGCCGAAACGATAGCTTCCGGGCTCTCCACGCCGTAGCTCAATCCACCGATGGTGGTGGCTTCGCCAATACCGCAAATCCCGTCCGAACGGGTTATGCGGACGATCGCCAGCGTCTGACAGCCCATCGTGGTCATGGAGAGTTTGTGCGGTCGAATGGTCGGGATATCTACCAGCCAGCTTTCAATACGTTCAATGGTCGCGGTCATCTTTTTTTCCTGGTGATGAAATACATAACTTTTCATCCCCCTGTTCATAACGTGGGGTAACGATTCTGTTGACAATAGGTCTGCACGGTCGGGACGGTCAACGGCGATAATCGAAATGTTGTGCGATTATCGACGCGGTTGTTAAATTGGGGTTAATAATGTGATCGACATGGTAAAAACAGCACAAGGAATCGCCGCGTTTTTCACCCGCGATATAGTGATGCCCCATGAACCTTTATCTTCAGTAAAAGAGGGGTATATGAGCGAAAATAAACCAGATACTCTCAGCGTCCGCCAGTCTGAACACGACCCTAACTTTATGCTGTCCCTGGCGCGCGGGCTGGAAGTCCTTAACGCGTTTACCCCGCAGCGGCAGCGCCTGACCATTTCCCAGCTTAGCCAAAAAACGCAAATCTCCCGCGCGGCTGTGCGCCGCTGCCTCTATACCCTCGCCGCGCTGGGTATGGTGCATAGCCCGGATGGCCGCAGCTATGAGCTACTCCCCCGCGTGCTGGCGGTGGGTCATGCTTACCTGGCCGGAACGCCGCTGGCGAAAGTCGCGCAGAGCGCCCTGGATAATCTGGGTAAAAACCTCGGAGAATCCTGCTCCGCCGCCACGCTGGACGGCGATAACGTCCTGTATATTGCCAGAGCGGCGGTGAATAACCTGCTCAGCGTAGATATCGGCCGCGGTAGCCGTCTGCCTGCGTGGGCCACGTCGATGGGACGCGTGCTGCTTAGCGCGTTGCCGGAAGAACAGCTTGAAGTGACATTGTCACGAGCCAGCTTGATCCGCTATACCCCGTATACGCTATGCGATCTGCCGGGTTTACGGCAGGAAATCGCCAGAGTGCGTATGCAGGGCTACGCGCTCGCTGACCGGCAAATTGAGGTGGGATTATGTTCGCTGGCGGTACCGCTGCTTTCCCGCAGCGGTCAGGTGGTGGCGGCGCTTAATGTTGGCGTTCCGGCAGGCTATACCAACGCCGCCGCGCTGAAAGAGAAAGCCCTCGCCCCGCTACGGCGGGCGGCGATGGCGCTTTCTCTTCAGCTGTAAGGGTTAATTCAGCTCCGGCGCCCTGGCCAGACTGCGCCAGATACCAGCCGCCAGCAGCAGAAGCAGGACACCGGCCGTCGCCAGCACGATACTGTGCGAATGAATAAACGCTGCCTTCGCCGCTTCGAGCAGGTTTTGCGCTGGAATAGCCGGCATCGACTGCGCCAGCTTAATCGCCTCGCTGATGGAGGAGGACGCCTGCTCCGCCGCTGCGCCGTCAACGCCCGACGGCAAAACAATCGATGAGGTGTAGCTGCGAGTCAATATCAGACCGAACAGGGCGATGCCCAGACCAGCCCCCAGCTCGTAGGCCATAGTTTCGATGGCCCCCGCCGCCGCCGCTTTCTCCTTCGGCGCTGCGGCCATAATGGCAGAGCTGGAAGCCAGCAGCGCGCTGGCGACGCTAAAGCCCAGCAGCGTCATCAGTCCCCAGGCCAACCACTGCTGGGTGCTGAAATCGGTCATCGACAGGCCGAGGAAGCTCAGCGCGCTGAGCAGCATTCCCCCGGTTGCCACCTCGCGCAGCCCCAGGCGCGAAACCAACATGCCGGCAATCGGCCCGCTAAAACCGCTGGCCACCATCACCGGCAGCATAAACAGCCCGGCCTCAAATGGCGTTTTGCTATGCACGAACTGCAGCTCCTGCGCCATCAGAAGTTCAAAGCCCACCAGCGTGATCAGCGCCGTCATCGCCATCATCACACCGCTTAAAATAATGCGATGGGTAAACAGTCGCATATCGACCATGGGCCGCGTCGCCATAAGCTGCTTGCGCACGAACCAGAACAGCATACCGGCGCCAGCAACCGCCACCAGCCCGGTTAACCACAGCGCCATTTGCCCTTTAAGCGCCGTTTTAGCACTGAATACCAGCATCAATATGGCGGCGATCAGGATTAGCGCCTGGAATAGATTCAGCGGCTGTTCCCGTCGTGCGGGCTGACGCGGCACCACTTTGGCGTTAATCGCTATCACCAGCAGCACGATCGGCACGTTGATCAGGAAAACCGAGCCCCAGTAAAAATGTTCCAGCAGCATGCCGCCGATCAGTGGGCCAAAGGCCGCCCCGCCGGAACCCACCGCCGCCCACAGGCCAAGGGCCATATTACGCTGTTGCGCCAGCGCAAAAGTGCTGCGAATACCGGCGAGCGTCGCCGGGACGATCATCGCTGCCCCTACCGCCAGTAGCGCACGGGACGCAATCAGCGTTTCGGCCGTCGGCGAAAACGCCGCCGCCAGCGAGGCGGCGCCAAAAATAGCGCTGCCGAGCAGTAGCAGGCGTTTAAAGCCTATTTTATCGCCCAGCGCGCCCATCGGCAGCACCATGCCGGCCATCACCAACGAGTAAATGTCAATAATCCACAATAGCTCATTGCCGCTGGTCCCCAGCGCTACGCTAAGCGTTGGCGCGGCCACGTGCAGAACGGTGGCATCAATCGCCACCGGAATATAAACCAGCAAAATCGCCATCAGCGTCAACCATTGCCGAGACATACTACCTTTCCTCAAAGTTGAAAATTGGACAAGTGTCCAGGACGGCGATCCTGCCCCAATGTTGAACGAGTGTCCAACTTTTTGTTACTATCGACCAAAAACGGGGGTCACCAGGCGTTATGAGCTACTTAAATCGCGATGCGCGACGGGAAGTTATTGTACTGGCAGCCATGCGCGTAGCGCTTAGAGGCGGATTCAGCGCCATGACCGTGCGCCAGATTGCCGCCGAAGCCGGCGTCTCCGCCGGTCAACTGCACCACCATTTCACTTCAGCAGGCGAGCTGAAAGCCCATACCTTTGTACGCCTTATCCGTGAAATGCTGGACATGCCGCTGGTCGCTGACGACGCCACGTGGCGGGAACGCCTGTTTTCCATGGTGGGCAGCGACGATGGCAAGCTTGAGCCCTATATTCGTTTATGGCGCGAAGCGCAGCTGCTGGCCGACAGCGATAGCGATATCAAAGGCGCATATTTGCTGACGATGAGTATGTGGCATGAAGAGACGCTGAAAATTATTCAGCGCGGAACCGAAGCAGGTGAGTTTACGCCAAAAGACCATGCGGAAAGTATTGCCTGGCGGCTCATTGCGCTGGTATGTGGCCTGGATGGTATTTACGCGCTGGGTATGGAGGAAATAGATGACGCCACCTTTAACCGGCATATCAATTATTTTATTTCGATGGAACTGTTCTGACTCAGGTTACACTTTGTAACAAATAATCCCCCTCTATTCTCCGCGCGTCGACTGCCGACGCGCTTTTCTTATCTATTCTTCATTCATTACAACTAACACATCGTTCGGCCCCTTCTTTCATTCTTTTATATTAATTGACTGTTTTACATCTTTATTCTTTTTGACTGGTAAATGTTCATTCGAGGGCAATATGCTGAGCAAAAATGAGAAAAAGAATCATTATCTTTTAAGCGAGTGGAAACCTGAAAACGCGGCATTCTGGGAAAATAAGGGAAAGAAAATAGCCCGCAGAAATCTTTGCATTTCCGTAGCTTGTCTGCTACTCGCCTTTTGCGTCTGGATGTTATTTAGCGCCGTCGCGGTCAACCTCAATAAAATCGGTTTTAATTTCACTACCGATCAACTCTTTTTATTAACCGCTCTGCCTTCGCTTTCCGGCGCGATATTACGCGTACCCTACTCCTTTATGGTACCCATATTTGGCGGGCGCTACTGGACGGTATTAAGTACGATTATTCTGGTGGTTCCCTGCATCTGGCTGGGAATTGCCGTGCAAAATACCGCTACCCCGTTTTGGGTATTTATCATTATTGCCTTACTGTGCGGTTTTGCCGGAGCGAACTTTGCTTCGAGCATGGGAAATATCAGTTTTTTCTTCCCCAAAGCCAAACAGGGTAGCGCACTGGGGATTAACGGTGGGCTCGGCAACCTCGGCGTCAGCGTGATGCAGATGATCGCGCCGGCGGTGATTTTTCTGCCCATCTTTGCTTTTCTCGGTGTTCATGGGGTGCCTCAGGAGGATGGATCTCTTCTCGCGCTTAGCAACGCCGCGCTCGTCTGGGTACCGCTGCTGGCGATCGCCACCTTCGCAGCCTGGGTGGGAATGAACGATATCGCCAGCTCGAAGGCCTCCATTCGCGAGCAGCTGCCGGTACTGAAGCGCCCGCATATGTGGCTGTTAAGCCTGCTCTACCTTGCCACCTTTGGCTCGTTTATCGGCTTCTCCGCCGGTTTTGCCATGCTGGCGAAAACGCAATTCCCCGACGTGAATATTCTGAAGCTGGCTTTCTTCGGGCCGTTTATCGGCGCGCTGGCGCGGTCATTTGGCGGCATTATTTCCGACCGTCTCGGCGGCGTGCGGGTCACGTTGATCAATTTTATCTTAATGGCGCTGTTCACCGGCCTGCTGTTCCTCACCCTGCCCGGCACCGGCTCCGGCAGCTTTCTCGCCTTTTACGTGGTGTTTATGGGACTGTTCCTTACCGCCGGTCTCGGCAGCGGTTCCACCTTCCAGATGATCGCCGTGATCTTCCGCCAGATAACTATCGACAGCGTGAAGAAGCGCGGCGGCAGCGATGAACAGGCTCAGCACGAAGCGGTGACCGACACCGCGGCGGCGCTCGGTTTTATCTCCGCAATCGGCGCCATTGGCGGCTTCTTTATCCCTAAAGCCTTCGGCACCTCGCTGGCGCTGACCGGCTCACCTGTCGGGGCAATGAAGGTCTTCTTTGTTTTCTACGTGGTTTGTGTGCTGGTGACCTGGCTGGTCTACGGCCGTCGTAAACCGGTAAAAAAATAACGACATCTTTGCCGGATGGCGGCTGAAGCCTTATCTGGCCTACAGGATAGTGCGGTCTTGTAAGGCCGGACATTATTGGAGCAGGAGAAATGTCATGAGTAAACTACTGGATCGCTTTCGCTACTTTAAACAAAAAGGCGAGAGCTTTGCCAACGGTCACGGCCAGGTATACAACACCAACCGCGACTGGGAAGACAGCTATCGGCAGCGCTGGCAGTTCGACAAAATCGTCCGCTCAACCCACGGCGTGAACTGTACGGGCTCATGCAGCTGGAAGATTTACGTCAAAAACGGTCTGGTCACCTGGGAAACCCAGCAAACAGACTACCCGCGAACCCGCCCGGATCTGCCCAACCACGAACCCCGCGGCTGCCCGCGCGGCGCGAGCTACTCCTGGTACCTTTACAGCGCCAACCGTCTGAAGTATCCGCTGGTGCGCAAGCGGCTGATTGCGCTGTGGCGCGAAGCGCTGGCTCAGCACGCCGATCCGGTGCAGGCGTGGGATAGCATTATGCAGGACCCGGTTAAAACCCTCAGCTACAAGCAGGTACGCGGCAAAGGCGGGTTTATCCGCTCAAGCTGGAAAGAGCTGAATCAGCTGATTGCCGCCGCCAACGTCTGGACCATCAAAAACTACGGGCCGGACCGGGTGGCGGGCTTTTCGCCGATCCCGGCGATGTCGATGGTCTCTTACGCCGCGGGTACCCGCTATCTGTCGCTACTTGGCGGCACCTGTCTGAGCTTCTACGACTGGTACTGCGACCTTCCCCCCGCCTCGCCGATGACCTGGGGTGAGCAAACCGATGTCCCTGAATCCGCCGACTGGTATAACTCAAGCTATATCATCGCCTGGGGCTCAAACGTCCCACAGACCCGAACGCCGGACGCCCACTTTTTTACCGAAGTGCGCTATAAGGGCACCAAAACCATCGCGATTACTCCGGATTTTTCGGAAGTTGCCAAACTCAGCGATCAGTGGCTGGCGCCGAAACAGGGCACCGACAGCGCGCTGGCGATGGCAATGGGCCATGTGATCCTCAAAACGTTTCACCTTGATAATCCCAGCGACTATTTCCTCAACTACTGTCGCACCTATACCGATATGCCGATGCTGGTGATGCTTGAGCGCCGCGAGGAGGGTTTCTACGTTCCCGGCAGGATGGTCCGCGCCGCCGATCTGGTCGACGATTTGGGCGAAAGCAACAACCCGGAGTGGAAAACCGTCGCGTACAACAGCGCAGGTGAACTGGTGGCGCCAAACGGTTCGATTGGCTTCCGCTGGGGAGAGAAAGGCAAGTGGAACCTCGAACAGCAGGCCGCCGGGCAAACCATTGAACTCAAACTATCGCTGCTGGATAGCCGTGACGACGTGGTGACGGTGGGTTTCCCCTACTTCGGCGGCAACGAAAACCCGCACTTTCGCAGCATCAAGCAGGATCCGGTGACGCTGCATCAGCTGCCGGTTAAGCAGCTCCCGCTGGCCAATGGCGAAACGGGACTGGTGGTCAGCGTTTATGATCTCATCCTCGCTAACTACGGGCTCGATCGCGGTTTAGACGACCCCAACGCCGCCAGGGACTTTGGCGAAATGAAAGCCTATACCCCGGCGTGGGCCGAACAGATCACCGGCGTCCCGCGCCAGCACATCGAGCAGATCGCCCGCGAGTTCGCCGATACCGCGCATAAAACCCACGGACGATCGATGATTATCCTCGGCGCCGGCGTCAACCACTGGTACCACATGGATATGAACTACCGTGGGATGATCAATATGCTGGTGTTCTGCGGCTGCGTCGGCCAGAGCGGCGGCGGCTGGTCGCACTATGTCGGCCAGGAGAAACTGCGTCCGCAAACCGGCTGGCTGCCGCTGGCGTTCGCGCTGGACTGGAATCGTCCGCCGCGCCAGATGAACAGCACCTCCTTTTTTTACAATCACGCCAGCCAGTGGCGCTATGAAAAGCTAACCGCCCGGGAGCTGCTGTCGCCGCTGTCCGACGCCAGCCAATTCAGCGGCCATCTGATCGATTTTAACGTTCGCGCCGAGCGCATGGGCTGGCTGCCTTCCGCGCCGCAGTTGGGGGTTAACCCACTGACCATCAAGGCGCAGGCCGCCGCAGCCGGACTGACCCCCGCCGACTACACCGCCCGGGCGCTGAAGTCCGGCGAGATCCGCTTCGCCTGCGAACAGCCGGATAACGGCAAAAACCATCCGCGTAATCTGTTTATCTGGCGCTCAAACCTGCTGGGCTCTTCCGGCAAGGGCCATGAGTATATGCTCAAATACCTGCTGGGGACCGACAGCGGTATTCAGGGCGAAGAGCTGGGGGCTACCGATGAGGTGAAGCCGGAAGAGGTGGAGTGGCAAACCGCGGCCATTGAGGGCAAACTCGACCTGCTGGTGACGCTCGACTTTCGCATGTCCAGCACCTGTCTGTTCTCCGATATCGTTCTGCCAACCGCCACCTGGTACGAAAAAGACGATATGAACACCTCGGATATGCATCCCTTTATTCACCCGCTCTCCGCCGCCGTTGACCCGGCGTGGGAGGCGAAAAGCGACTGGGAAATTTACAAAGATATCGCCAGAACCTTCTCTGAAGTCTGCGTCGGCCACCTCGATAAAGAGACCGACGTGGTACTGGTGCCACTGCAGCATGACTCCCCGGCGGAACTCTCTCAGCCCTTTGACGTGCTGGACTGGCGGAAAGGCGAATGCGAGCTGACGCCGGGTAAAACCGCGCCGTCGATTGCCGTGGTTGAGCGCGATTATCCAGCGACCTATGAGCGCTTTACCTCCCTCGGCCCGCTGCTCGACAAACTCGGCAACGGCGGTAAAGGCATCACCTGGAACACCCAGAACGAGGTCGATTTCCTCGGCAAGCTCAACTACGTCAAGCTGGATGGCCCGGCTAAAGGCCGCCCGCGCATCGACACCGCCATCGACGCCTCGGAAGTGATCCTCGCCCTCGCCCCGGAAACCAATGGTCAGGTGGCGGTCAAAGCCTGGCAAGCGCTCGGCGAATTTACCGGCCGCGAGCACACGCACCTGGCGCTGAATAAAGAGGATGAAAAAATCCGCTTCCGCGACATTCAGGCCCAGCCGCGCAAAATTATCTCCAGCCCGACCTGGTCCGGCCTCGAGAGCGAGCATGTGTCGTACAACGCCGGCTATACCAACGTCCACGAGCTGATCCCCTGGCGCACCCTTTCCGGCCGCCAGCAGCTCTATCAGGATCACCCCTGGATGCGCGCCTTTGGCGAAAGCCTGGTGGTCTATCGTCCGCCCATTGACACCCGCAGCGTCAGCCAGATGAAAGCGATCCCGCCTAACGGCTTTCCTGAAAAAGCGCTCAACTTTCTGACGCCGCACCAGAAATGGGGCATTCACTCCACCTACAGCGAAAACCTGCTGATGCTAACTCTGTCGCGCGGCGGGCCGATCGTGTGGATCAGCGAAACCGATGCTCGCGAACTGGGGATTGAAGATAACGACTGGATCGAGGCCTTCAACGCCAACGGCGCGCTCACCGCTCGCGCGGTGGTCAGCCAGCGCGTACCGCCGGGGATGACCATGATGTACCACGCGCAGGAGCGTCTGATGAATATTCCGGGCTCGGAAGTCACCGGACGGCGCGGCGGGATCCATAACTCGGTGACCCGCGTGTGCCCGAAACCGACCCATATGATTGGCGGCTACGCCCAGCTGGCTTACGGTTTCAACTATTACGGAACCGTCGGCTCCAATCGCGATGAGTTCATCATGATCCGCAAAATGAAAAATATTGACTGGCTGGATGACGAAGGTCGCGACGGGATACAGGAGGCGAAAAAATGAAAATACGCTCACAGGTCGGCATGGTTCTCAATCTTGATAAATGCATCGGCTGCCACACCTGTTCCGTCACCTGTAAAAACGTCTGGACCGGACGTGAAGGAATGGAATACGCCTGGTTTAACAACGTCGAAACCAAACCGGGCATCGGTTATCCAAAAAACTGGGAAGACCAGGAGGTGTGGGAAGGCGGCTGGGTGCGCGACGTTAATGGCAAAATACGCCCGCGTCTGGGCGGCAAAATGGGCGTCATCACCAAAATCTTCGCCAATCCGGTGATACCGCAAATCGACGATTATTATGAGCCTTTTACCTTTGATTATCAGCACCTGCACAACGCGCCGGAGGGGAAACATTTGCCCACCGCCCGTCCGCGCTCGCTTATCGATGGTAAGCGGATGGATAAAATCATCTGGGGGCCCAACTGGGAAGAGCTGCTCGGCGGCGAGTTTGAAAAGCGCGCCCGCGACCGTAACTTCGACAAGATTCAGAAGGAGATGTACGGCCAGTTTGAAAACACCTTCATGATGTATCTGCCGCGCCTGTGCGAGCACTGCCTGAATCCGAGCTGCGTCGCCACCTGCCCGAGCGGCGCCATCTACAAGCGTGAAGAAGACGGCATCGTGCTGATCGACCAGGATAAATGCCGCGGCTGGCGTCTGTGCATCAGCGGCTGCCCGTACAAAAAAATCTACTTCAACTGGAAAAGCGGTAAATCGGAAAAATGCATCTTCTGCTACCCGCGTATCGAATCCGGCCAGCCCACCGTCTGTTCGGAAACCTGCGTGGGGCGTATCCGCTATCTCGGCGTATTGTTGTACGACGCCGATCGCATTGAAGAGGCCGCCAGCACCGAGCGCGAAACCGATCTCTATGAGCGGCAGTGTGAGGTGTTCCTCAATCCCCACGACCCGGCGGTGATTGAAGAAGCGCTGAAACAGGGGATTCCACAAAACGTGATTGATGCCGCCCAGCGCTCGCCGGTGTACAAAATGGCGATGGACTGGAAGCTGGCGCTGCCGCTGCATCCGGAATACCGCACCCTGCCAATGGTCTGGTACGTGCCGCCGCTGTCGCCGATTCAGTCCTACGCCGACGCCGGCGGCCTGCCGAAAAGCGACGGCGTGCTTCCGGCCATCGAAAGCCTGCGTATTCCGGTACAGTATCTCGCCAATATGCTCAGCGCGGGCGATACCGGCCCGGTGCTGCGCGCGCTGAAGCGCATGATGGCGATGCGTCATTACATGCGCTCGCAAACGGTGGAAGGCGTCACGGATACCCGCGCCATCGAGGAAGTGGGCTTAAGCGTTGAACAGGTCGAGGAGATGTACCGCTATCTGGCGATCGCCAACTATGAAGACCGTTTCGTGATCCCGACCAGCCACCGCGAAATGGCGCGCGACGCTTTCCCCGAGCGCAACGGCTGCGGCTTTACCTTTGGCGACGGCTGCCACGGCTCCGACACCAAATTCAACCTGTTCAACAGTAGCCGTATCGATGCCATCAACATCACCGAAGTACGCGATAAAGCGGAGGGGGAATAATGCAAATCCTCAAAGCGATCGGCCTGCTGATGGAGTACCCGGATGAGTTTCTTTGGCAGTGCAAGGAGGAGGTGCTGGCCATGGTGCGGCACGACGCCCCCATGCTCAACGACTTCGCCGCTGAGATGCTGAATGCCCCGCTGCTGGACAAGCAGGCCGAATGGTGCGAAGTGTTCGACCGGGGCCGCGCCACGTCGCTGCTGCTGTTTGAACACGTGCACGCCGAGTCCCGCGATCGCGGCCAGGCAATGGTCGATCTGCTCGCTCAGTATGAAAAAGCGGGTCTACAGCTCGACTGTCGCGAACTTCCAGACCATCTGCCGCTGTATCTGGAATACCTCAGCATCCTGCCGGAAAACGAAGCGCGTGAGGGGCTGCAAAACGTCGCGCCGATTCTGGCGCTGCTGGGCGGGCGGCTCAAGCAGCGCGAGGTAGCGTGGTACCCGCTGTTTGACGCCCTGCTGAGCCTCGCCGGGAGCCCCCTCTCAAGTGACAGCGTCACGCAGCAGGTTAACAAAGAGTCCCGTGATGATACCCGGCAGGCGCTGGATGCGGTCTGGGAAGAAGAGCAGGTGAAATTTATCGAAGATAACGCCACAACCTGTGACAGCTCACCGTTACAGCAATATCAACGACGCTTTAGCCAGGACGTGGCGCCGCAGTACGTCGACGTCAGCGCGGGAGGCCCGAAATGATACAGTACCTGAACGTCTTTTTTTACGACATCTACCCCTACATCTGCGCGACGGTCTTTTTTCTCGGCAGCTGGCTGCGCTATGACTACGGTCAGTACACCTGGCGCGCCTCCTCCAGCCAGATGCTCGATAAACGCGGGATGGTGATCTGGTCGAATCTTTTTCATATCGGCATACTCGGCATTTTCTTTGGCCATCTGTTCGGCATGTTAACGCCGCACTGGATGTATGCCTGGTTTTTACCGATTGCGGTCAAGCAGCAGATGGCGATGGTGCTCGGCGGCGTCTGCGGCGTCCTGACGCTGATCGGCGGCGCCGGTTTGCTCTGGCGTCGTTTGACCAACCAGCGCGTTCGCGCGACCTCGACCACCCCGGATATCATCATCATGAGCATTCTGTTGATTCAGTGCCTGCTCGGGCTGAGCACGATTCCTTTTTCGGCGCAGTATCCTGACGGCAGTGAAATGATGAAGCTGGTTGGCTGGGCGCAAGGCATCGTGACCTTCCGCGGCGGCTCGTCTGAAATGCTCAGCGGTGTCGCCTTTGTTTTCCGCGTACATCTGGTACTGGGAATGACGATTTTCCTGCTGTTCCCGTTCACCCGTCTGGTTCACGTCTGGAGCGCGCCGTTTGAATATTTCACCCGCCGCTACCAGGTGGTACGTTCAAGACGCTGAGCAAAATCTGCAATCATCCCGGGTCGCGGCGTAAACGCCTCACCAGGGATACATCAACGCAGATGGCTGTGAACCGTAGCCCGGCTAAGCGTAGCGCAAGCCGGGTAACATCCACGTTTGACAGCCACCCCTTATCCAGCCAACGGTTCCTGTATGGTATTTACTTACCAGCCTCGGGATGGGTATCAAACGCCGCCATCACTGCCGCCAGTTCCGCTTCGCTGAAGCCATATTTGGCATCATCCACGCCGAGGCCAAAACGCGTTTGCAGCGCTTCATACAGCGCCGGAACATCCGCTAAATCCCGCTTTTCGACCACATGGTTTTTATCCCAATGGGTAAAGTGGAAATTGGTCAGCGTCATCTTGCCGCCATCCGGTAAGTGGCGGCACATCAGCAGATGATGGCGGAAGTGCGACTGCGGCCAGTGCGCTGACCAGAAGTTGCCCATCACATAGTCGGAAGCGTACTGGCGACCTAAGTCAAAATGGTACATCGACTGCCAGTGGCCGTGATGGCTGAACTGCAGGGTCCACTCTTCCCCTTCGTAGATCAGGCGATACTCACCGTGCGGGGTCGCTTGTTCCACATCGGCCAGCAGCTTGATCGGCGCGGTCAGGGTCTGGCCGCCGAAACCAACGTCAGCAATCCAGCGTTCGCCCTCCACGTCCACCAGCAGCAGCCGATGGGTACGCGGCGGCATATGCGGCGGATTGGCCAGCACCACGCGGCCCAGAAGGCTGCGCACATTGAAACCAATTTCGCGCAGCGCTCTCTCCAGCAGGCCGTTTTGCTCGAAGCAGTAACCGCCGCGACGACCGTGAATCAGCTTATCTTCCAGGGTGCGATCGTCGAGATGTATCTCTCTTGGCAGCAGCACATCCAGATTTTCAAAGGGGATCGCGCCGTTATGGTGAATATGCAATTCGCGAAGGGTATTAAGTGAAACACCCGGGGTGCCCGTCCAGCCCAGACGAGAAAAATAGGCGCTTAAAAAGGGACTCATCAATGCCTCCAGCAATCGGTGTCCGACATTTATAGCCTGTTTTTCCCGCCTGACCAGCTATTTTGTGCGATCGCATTTATCCGCGCGTGCCTCGCTGCATCAGCGCCAGTGCGCTGAGCATCAGCCCGAGACCGGTAAGCAGCGTCAGCGACGCCATTGCCATTCCCTGCCCCGCCGAGCCCTGCTCAAACTGGCGCCAGATAAACACCGCGACGGTTTGCGTTCCTGCTGGCGCGAGCAGCAGCGAAGTTACCAGCTCGCGGGAGGCGACGGCGAACACCATCAGCATCGCCGCCAGCAGCGCCGGGAAGACCAGCGGCAGAACGATCAGACGCAGCGCCTGCAGGGCCGTCGCCCCATGTACCCTTGCCGCAGGCTCAAGATTATTGCCAAGCTGGCGCAGCGCGCTGCCGACGTAGCGTACCGGCCAGGGCAGCAGCAGACAACTGTAGGAGAGCAGCAGCATAAACCAGCTGTTGTAGGGGGAAAGCGGCCAGAACGGCTGATTCCACAACAGAATCAACCCGACGCCTACCACCACGCCCGGCAGCGCCGCCGGCAGCAGCGATAAGGCATCGACTATCGCGCTCCCCTTGATTTTTTGCACCACAACCAGCCAGGCGGCGAGCAGCCCCACCAGCCCAACAACCCCAGCCGAAGCCAGCGCCAGCGAAAGGCTGGTTGCCAGCGCCGACAGCGCATCGCCCTGCTGAGCAAACAGCGCGGCAAAATGGCGAAAGGTAACGTTGTCAACATGAATACCGCCCGACAGCGTGCTCATCAGGCTGGTCAGCACCATCGATGCGCCAGGCAGCACCACCGCCAGCCCACCGACGCCCGCCATCACTAGCACCGCCGGAAGCGCCAGCCAGCCCAGCTCCGCCCCGCTATTCTCTCCCGGCTTGCCGGTGACGCTGGTGACCTCTTTATCGCCAGTCAGCCGTTTTTGCAGCCACCAGGCCAGCAGCGCCACCGCGATCAGCAGCAGCGACAGCAGCGATGCGCCGGGCAGATCGACAGGCCAGTCGGCAAGCTTTTTCTCGATGCCTACGGTCAGCATGACCAGCCCCGCCCGCGACCCGAGGGCCGCCGGAACGCCGTATTCCTCAATCGCCAGGGTAAACGCCAAAAGCATCCCCGCCGCCAGAGCCGGCGAAAGCATCGGCAGCGTGATGTGCCAGAACGCCCGCCAGGCGCTGGCGCCGTGCACCCGGGCGACAATCGCCAGCCGCTGACCGCTGGCCAACAGGCTGCGCGAGACGGCAAAGTAGACCACCGGAAAGATATTGAGCGTCATCACCAGCACAATCCCGATGCGGCTAAAAAGCAGATCGTTAAGATCCCAGCCGGTCAGCTGCTGCAGATAGCCATGACTTTGCAGCATCAGCATCCACGACAGCGCGGCAATATAGGGCGGCGTCAGAAAGGGGATCAGAAAGAGCAGATCCCACAGCCGCGGCAGCGGGATAGTAAACAATCCGCGCACGACGCCCAGCGGTAGACCGATGACCACGCTCATCAGCGCCACGCCGCAGGCCACCCACAGGGTACTGCCGAGCATCGTAGGCAGCTGCGGGTCGGCAATCAGTGTTGACACGCCGCTAAACGCGCCGCTCAGCGAGCCGGCGCTAAACCGGGGAAAAATCGCCTGGAGGACGATAAAGAGCAGCGGCAACGCCACCAGCACCAGCAGTGCCGCCAGCGTGCCCGCTGAAATAAGTCTCTGTTTCACGATATATTCCTGGATACGATCTTACCCGGCTCGCGCTGCGCTTAGCCGGGCTACAAAATCACGGCCGTTTACAGTCCGGTAGCCCCGACAGGCGCGCCAGCGCCGCCTCCGGGGAATGTGCCCGAACCAACTTTCGCAGCTTGGGGAAAAGTCGGTTTACTGGGCGAAAAGCGTATTAAAGCGGGAAAGCACCGCACTACGTTCGCTAGTGCCTTCGCCGGCGGTCGGCAGAATTTTCAGCTCGTTGAGCAGCGGGCGCTTCGCCGGAATATCGCTGCGGGCGGGCATAAGCCAGGCGTCGGCGACCAGCGCCTGGCCTTCCGGTGACAGCACATAATCAATAAAGGCCTTTGCATCGTCAGCATGCGGGCTGGTTTTGAGGATCATCATCGGCCGCGGCGCAATCACCGTGCCGCTGGCCGGGAAAATCACCTTTAGCGATTCGCCCTGATGGATATTGCCGTAAGAGACATAATCAACCGCGCCGAATACCGCCGCTTTCGCGCCCTGCATCACCGGCGTCACCGCCTGGGCATTCGGCCCGCTGACCGCCATGCCATTCTTCTTCAAGTCATTAAACAGCGCCCAGGCCTGGTCGCCCATGCCATTCTGTAACCCGATCAGCAAATCCAGCGATGCGCCGGAAAGCGCCGGGTCCGGCGTCGTCACTTTGTCTTTGAACGCCGCTTCGGTCAGGTCGCGCCACTCTTTCGGCTCCGGAGTGCCGCTTTTGGTATTCCAGACGATCCCCAGCGCCGAAATCCCCTGGGCAACGTAATCGGTGGATTTCAGGTTCGCCGGGACTTTATCGGCATTGGCGCTCTGATACGGCAGCAGCCAGCCGCGGTGATGCAAATCTTCCGCGGTATCCCACGAAGCGGAAATCAGCACATCTGCCTGCGGGTTAGCCTGCTCGGCCTCAAGACGCGCCATCACCTTACCGGTGGTGGCCTGAAATATATTCACCTTAACGCCGGTTTTCTTCTCATAGCCGCTGGCAAGGCTTTTCGCCAGCGAGCCCGGCCCGGCGGTGTAGACGGTGAGCGCCTGGGCGCTGGAGATCGTGGTGGCGGACAGCATCATCGCGAGCGCGGCTCCTTTGGTAACGGTGATAACGGTTTTCATACGGATTCCCCTGAGGTTGAAGTCACGGCGCGGACGGCGGCAATGCAGCCCGCAGATAAATGAACAATCTTGTCGGCCAGCAGCTCGGCTTCGCGACGGTCGTGGGTGACGTAGACGGCAGTGATGCCCAGCTGGCGCAGCAGGCGGCTCATTTCGAGGCACAGCGACTCGCGCAGCTCGCTGTCGAGATTGGAGAGCGGCTCATCGAACAGCAGCACACGCGGTTCTGCGACGATGGCGCGGGCCAGGGCAACGCGCTGCTGCTGGCCGCCGGAAAGGCCCGACGGTTTGCGCTCGGCGAAGCCGCTGAGACCGACCATCGCCAGCGCCTCCTCGACCCGTCGCTGTCGTTCCTTGTGCCCGATGCCGCGCATGCGCAGCGGGAAAGCCACGTTCTGCGCCGCCGTCATATGCGGCCACAGGGCGTAATCCTGGAAGACCATGCCGAGATCGCGCTGCTCCGGCGGCATACCCCAGCCGGCTTTCGCCACCAGCCGATCGCCGAAGTGAATGCTGCCGCTGGCGGGTACGGTTAATCCGGCGAGCAGGCGCAGCAGCGTGCTTTTGCCGCAGCCAGAAGGCCCGAGCAGCGCCACGATGCTGCCCGCATCGATATGCAGATCGATCTGATTAAGGACGGTGTTGGCGCCGAAGGCGAAAGAAACGCCGTCAAGCTTAATGCTGGTAAGCGCGCGCATTTTCGCCCTCCCGTTGGGAAAGCGTGGCTCTGCCGGCGGTCAACATCCGCCGGCCCGCGCTCACCTGTGTCAAAGACAGGGGAGCTAACATATTGTTATCCTCTTTGGGACTTAGTGACGCCGACTATAGGGAGCCTTGATGACGTATTGATTACATTTTCATTGCGGCTTAACGTGTTGTCTGGCATCAGACCCATTTACCAAGGAACGCATATGAGCCGTTTTCGCCACGTGGAACTCCAGTACGCCAGTCGCCTGCTCAACCATGGCCCAACGATTTTAATAACCAGCTACGATGCCCATACTCAGCGCCGCAACGTTATGGCCGCCGCATGGTCGATGCCGGTGGAGTTCGCCCCGCCGCGGCTGGCTATCGTGGTGGATAAAAGCGCCTGGACGCGGGAAATTATTGAGCGCAACGGCACGTTCGGCATCGTCGTCCCGGGCGTCGAGGCCGCCAGCTGGACCTACGCGGTCGGTAGCATCAGCGGACGCGATGAGGATAAATTTAACGCTTACGGTATTCCGGTGGTGCAAGGCCCGGAGCTGGGATTGCCGCTGATTGAAGAAAAGTGTCTGGCGTGGATGGAGTGCCGACTGCTGCCGGCAACGGCGGCTCAAGAGCAGTACGATACGCTGTTTGGCGAAGTGGTTTCCGCCGCCGCCGACGAACGTGCGTTTGTCACCGGACGCTGGCAGTTCGACGATGATAAGATCAATACCCTCCATCATCTCGGCACCGGCAACTTTGTCGCCAGCGGCCGCCACGTCCGCGCCAATACGCCAGAAGAGTAGCCCGGACAGACGCGCAGCATCGCCTCCGGGGCAATTCTTCACCACCCTGCTCGTCTCTCCCGGGGGCGGCGCGCAGCGCCTGCCCGGGCTACCGGGCCGCAGACCGCTGAGAACGCGTGGCCCGGACAGATGCGCAGCATCGCCCCCGGGGAGAGAACTAGCGCTGCAAACGCCGCCGGTCTTCGCTGGGAGTCAGGCCAAAAACCTTTTTATATAAAGTGGTAAAGTGATTACTATTGGCAAAGCCGCATAGATAAGCCACTTCGGTAATCGTCATATCGGTCTCGCGTAATTTTACGCGCGCCGAAACTAATCGTAGACGCTTTAAATAATTATCCGGCGTCAATCCCGTCGCCTCTTTAATATGGCGAAAAGCGGTACGCGTGGTCAGATGGAATTTCTCCGCCAGCTGCTGCCAGTTATGATCTTCAAAACAGTGCTCCTGTAGCCAGGTCAGCAATTTATGCAGCTTATATTTAGTGGTGCTATATTCGGCTTCGGTTTCGGCATGCAGAATCGTCGTCACCAGCTGGAAAAACGCGGCTTCGCGCAGGGCAATATTTTGCCCCTGCCGCAGCTCGGCAGAAAATATCTTATCCACCAGTTCCTTGCAGATATGGCGGGTGTCCGGCGCCAGCCAACCATAGCAGGACGCATTCTGCGCAGAGAAAGTCTGTAATAAAGTATCGAGAGGCTGTAAATAATGAAACCCTACCAACGGGTTAATCAGCACATTAATTAACTTAAGCGTCCCTAGCTCATCATAATAATGAACGTCACCCGGCTGAACGTAAAAAACGTCGCCCTGTTGAATATATAGTGGTCTGCCATTAATAACATGTAAACCGTGCCCTTCCTCAACGATCACCAGCTCAGCAAATTCATGACTATGTTCATGGCTATTATCTTCCGGATCGCTGGCGTACATGCCCAGCTTATCCTGCGGATGGGTGAAATAATACTCAACGGTCAACATCATCATCTATAAAGTCCAAAACGGCATACGGCGCAGAGGCAAGATAATGCATTTTCCCGACCGCCACGAGCAAGATTTTTGGAATTGTGATCGGCGACCCGCCCATCTCATTATCAGTGCCAATCTGGCAAATGCATTGGCATTGCCAGAGTGGTTGCCCCCGGGGCCGGCATCTTATGCTGCGGACAAATAAATACAGAGGACGCAGTATGTCACAGGCAATTCAGCATAATTCTCAGGTCTCGATGACCCGCCACCCGGATTTTCTACGCACCGCCGAGACGCTCCGGCCCGCGCTACGCCGCCAGGCGTACCCGCCGATCGCCGTGGTGGAAGCCCACGCCGACGCCACGGCACTGTTTGGCTGGCGCGCCGAACCGGTAAGTTCCCTGGCCGCGTTTTACCAGCGCGAGCTGAGCAGCGGCGATAGCGTCATTATTGATTTTGGCAGCCACTTTGTTGGCTACCTGCATTTTCTCTGTCAGAGCGTCGGGAGCCCACCGGACGCTCCGGCCCATCTGCAGTTCACCTTCGGCGAAACGCTGAGCGAAGTGTGTGAACCGTTCAGCGATTACCAGGGCTGGCTAAGCAGCAGCTGGCTGCAGCAGCAGGATCTGTGGCTTGATGTCTTGCCGGCCGAAGTTGATCTGCCGCGCCGCTACTGCTTCCGCTATCTGAAGGTGGAGGTCAAAGCCGTGTCGCGCAAGTTTCGTCTGCAGTTCAACCAGATTCAGGTGAATGCCGTTACCTCCGCCAGCGGCGCATGCCCGGCAGCGACAACCGCCGACCCGCAGCTCAAGGCCATCGACAGCGTTGCCGTTCTGACCCTGCAAAACTGCATGCAGGAGGTGTTTGAGGATGGCCCCAAACGCGACCGCCGCCTGTGGCTCGGCGATTTACGTTTGCAGGCGCTGGTGAACGATGTGACCTTCGCCCGTCACGATTTAGTACGCCGCTGCCTGTACCTTTTCGCCGGGCATACTCGTGAGGACGGTATGGTATCGGCCAACGTGTTCGTGCAGCCGGATGTCATTGCTGACGATACTTTTCTTTTTGATTATTCTCTGTTTTTTGTTGACGTTCTCTACAACTATCTGCAAAGCGCGGAGGATATTGCTACGGCCCGCGAGCTGTGGCCCACGGCCCGTCGTCAGATTGAACTGGCGCTGAAACGCTGCGACGCCTCCGGGGTTGTGCGCGATAGCGACGACTGGTGGGTGTTTATCGACTGGCAGGCATCGCTGAATAAACAGGCTGCAGCGCAGGGCGTGCTGATTTACTGCCTGCAGCGCGCCGTCTGGCTGGCGGAGCGTTTCGAACCTGAGCTGGCCGTCAGCTATCGCCAGCGTTTACAGCAGATTAAAGCTGCGGCCCTCGATGTCTTATGGGACGAGCAGCAAGGCTTCTACATCAGCGGCGAGCAGCGGCAGGTCTCATGGGCATCGCAAATCTGGCTGGTACTGGCGGAAGTCGGTACTCCTCAGCAGCGCCGGGAGATCATGCATAATCTGGAGCAAAATCCCCCCGCGATCGCCATGAACACGCCATACCTGCGTCACCACTATATTGCCGCCCTTTTGCAGTGCGGGCTGCGCGATGACGCTATTGCGCAGATCAAAGCCTACTGGGGAGCAATGGTCGACTACGGTGCCGATACCTTCTGGGAAATCTTCGACCCGGCGCATCCTGATTTTTCCCCTTATGGCAGCAAGCTGATAAACAGTTATTGCCATGCGTGGAGCTGCACCCCGGCCTGGTTTATTCGCCAGTACGGACTTTAACAACAACGATAAGCGAGTTTACTTTTATGGCAGAAACAACCTTTACCCTTTGGCGGCAGCGCCTTGGCTATGGCATCGCCGACCTCTCCTGCAACCTTGTGTGGCAGATGATCTCTCTTTATCTGATGTTCTTTTACACCGACGTGATGGGCCTGTCCGCTTATTACGTTGGCCTGATGTTCCTCGTGACGCGCCTGGTGGACGGCGTTGCCGACGTGCTAATGGGGCTGGTTATCGACAATACCGCCACCCGCTGGGGGCGCTGCCGTCCGTATCTGCTGATTGGCGCGATCCCCTTCGGACTGCTGTGTATTCTGGCCTTTTACGTGCCTGATTTTGGCACCACCGGTAAGCTGATCTACGCTTTTGTCACCTATCTGTGTCTGTCGTTTCTCTATACCCTCGTTAATATTCCATTCTGCGCCATGCTACCGTTTCTGACGAACGACTCGCGGGAGCGCACGACGCTGTCGGCGGTGCGCATTCTGCTCGGCTCGCTCGGCGCGACTATTGTCGCGGTCGCCACTCTGCCGCTGGTTGGCGCGCTGGGGAAAGGCAATCAGGAGCACGGCTTCTTCTATACGGCGGTGATTTTCGGCGTTATTGCCACCTTTTTTCTGCTGGTGAGCTTCCGGAACGTTAAGGAAAATATCAGTATTACTCAGGAGCGCATGACCTTAAAACGCGCCTGGGTCAGCCTGCGCGCCAACCGACCGTGGTTCGTCTTCGCCATCAATATTTTCCTGATGTGGGGCGCGTTTTTCTTCCAGACCGGGGCGCTGGTCTACTTCTTCCATTATTACGTCGGTAATAACGATCTCACGGCGATCGTCGCCGGGATCTCCACCTTCGTTCCTCTGCTGGGTACCCTCACCGTTCCGCTGCTCGCCAGCAGGATGAAAAAACGCCACGTCTATCTGGTAGCCAGCGCGATCAACCTGGTCGGCATGGGCATGATGATGGCGGCAGGCGTTAACAGCTGGGGTCTGGTTGCCGGAGCGGTGGTGCTATCGCTTGGCGCCGGACAGCGCACGGCAATTTACTTCTCTATGCAAGCCGATCCGGTGGATTACGGAGTATGGAAAACCGGCATCAATACCGCCGGCATTTTAACCTCCATCAACGGCTTTCTTGGCAAGGTGGCGATGGCGGGCGCGGGAGCCATTACCGGGGCCCTGCTCTCATCCGGCGGTTATATCGCTAACCAGACGCAAAGCGACGGCGCGATGCTGGCGATAAAAGCCTGCTACCTCTATATCCCGGCGCTGCTGATTGTGGCTTCAATGCTGTGGATTGGTCGCTTCTACCGACTCGACGACCAGTACGAGCAGATCCGCGCCGACCTTGACGCTGGACGCCGTGCGCCGTCGAACCCATCGTCCGTTGCTGGAGAAAACCACGCCCTTTAAGGCGCAGCACCCCCTTCATACCTCTGAAAAAAATAAGGATTGATATGCGTATCTCTTTGATTAGCGCAGCGGTTTGCTGCGCCCTTTTTTCGGCTTACGGCGCGAGTGCGGCCCCGCTCACCGTCGAACAACGGCTAGCGCAGCTGGAGGCCCGGCTTAATCATGCGGAGCAGGAGGCCGGAGAGGCCAAACGTCGGGCGCAGCAGGCGGAGCTGCGCACCAGCGCCGCGGAACAACGCGCGGCGGCAGCGGAAAAGCAGGTGCAGACCCTCAGTCAGCGCACCGCAGCGACCGAGCAAAAGCAGCAGGCTGCCGACAAACAGCTGGCGAAAAGCAGCCTCAGCGATGGCTTCGAGTTCAACGCCTACGCGCGCTCCGGGATGCTGGTTGACAGCCATGGTAAAGGCGCGCGCGGCGGCCCGGGTGTCTCCCCGGCCAGTTCGCTCAACGGCGATGCCCACGTTGGCCGTCTCGGCAACGAGAAAGATAACTACGTGGAGCTCAGCTTCGGCAAAAAAATGACCTTCAGCGACGGGTCATGGGCGCACTTTAAAACCATGCTTGCCGACGGGGCAACCAACCCGGATCCATGGGTACAGGATAACGACAGCCACCACCTGAACGTGCGTCAGCTGTACGTCGAGATGGGCAATTTCGCCGATTTTTCCGGGCCGTTCAGGAGCGCTTCCATCTGGGCGGGCAAGCGTTTCGACCGCGATAATTTCGATATCCACTTTACCGATAGCGATATTATGTTCCTCGGCGGTACCGGCGGCGGGATCAATGACGTGAAGTGGGGTGATACGCTGCGCGGCGATTACTCGGTCTATGCGCGTAACTTCGGCGATCTGGGTAGCGATAACTACCAGGATAACGATATACAGAACCTGATGTTCACCGCCAACCACTTCTGGAACAACTGGCAGCTGATGACCACGGCGATGACCGCCCAGGGCAATGATGATCTGAAAGATAATACCTCGACCACCGGCAGTTACGCTCTGCGCAGCGATAATACGGCGAAAAACGGCTACTACGCGATGCTGGCGTATCACGACAAACAGCAATTCTATGGCCTCGCGCCGGGCGTATCGGAGAGCGCCCTGCAGTACGGCGGCGGGCTGGGCGCCGAGGCGCGCCAGCCCGGCAGCGATGGCGATCTTACCGAGAACGCAAAGTCCCTGCGTTTTGCGTCCTACGGCATTTTGCCGTTGGGGAAAAACTGGCAGCTTGCACCATCGGTTATCGCCCAGCATAGCGAAGATCGCTACCGCGATGGCGACCGCTACGATTGGGCAACCTTTAACCTGCGGGTTTCCCAGGGGATCACCCGCAACTTCGCCCTGCTATACGAGGCGTCCTGGCAATATATGGACCTGAATCCCAACGGCCGAACCTATCGCTACGACAGCGGCGTGCATCAATACCAGGCGGTGAGCGGCGATTTTTACAAGCTGACCTTCGCCCCGACGTTCAAAGTTGGCGATGTGTTTGATATCAAAGCGAGGCCGGAGATACGTTTCTTTGTCACGTGGATGAATTGGGATAAAGACCTGGATCGTTATGCGATCAACGATGATTTCGGCAGTAAAGGCTTTACCGCCGGAGGAAACTGGAACTTTGGCGTGCAGACGGAGATTTGGTTTTAATAAAGCAGCCCGTCCGGGGCAAATGCCTGGACGGGTTTATTTAAATACACGTTGTCACTTTGTCACTATGCCAGTTCTGTATGAAGTAAAATAAACTAATAAAATAAAAACCATAACAGGCTATAAAGATAAAGGTTGTTTTTATAATTCCAATAAGTGACTTTCTTTTTTTCTCAACGATAAGAAGATCGTGAAACCTTTCTTGCTGTTGTTGTGGTGTTAAATTATTAAGTATTTTATTTTTTATATCATCGTGAATCTTTTTAAACGTTCGCTTTTCACCTGGAAAGCTACCGTGTAGAAGAAACAAAAAAATAAAGAAAAGCATAACGAAAGCCAATATCTGAATACTGGGATCAGTTACTCCCCAGCATCCAAGGGTAGCAATAAACAACCAGATACCATGAGTGTTTGCTCGCGCTCTAAACCTATCAATGTGAGCGCTGTATTTCTCGATTTCTTTCAAAATAGAATCGTTGGTTTCCATACGTAATACTCTCCTTTTTAAAGGCTCCGGTTACGAAAGAGGGCAAACTCTGCCATTTTCCTTGCGAAGAATAACCTTTCAAATAACCTTCAACAAGTTGATAATCAATGGATTGCCCTGAAGCAATAAAAGCAGCTTTCTGGATGCGCCGGTAGGATGACGTCGTTTCGTTTCCCAGCTTTTAACCAGCTCATAGCTAACGCCAACGGCGGCGGCGAAGTCCTGCTGTTTTAAACCTGTGGCTTCACGTATCGCTTTCACATCAACTTCGCTGAAGGTATGAACGTGGTGCACCTTCGGCGTTTGTTCACCCTTCTCAATCCTGACCATTTCTTCTGCACTAGCCAGCAGATCGGCAAACAATTCGTCTTTCATACACACCTCAGTTGGCTCTCTGGCGCTATCGATGTTTCGTTCATTAATAGCTCAGCCTCACTTTATGTTTATTGGCTAGTTTAATAACTCAGCAACCTGCCTTAACATCTTTTTCTGCTCCTGGCTTAACTCATCCTGTTCATTTTTAGGATAGATGAGCGCCAGGTAGATTCTTCCCTTTATCATTACATTATAGTAAATCACCCGCACGCCGCCGCGCTTTCCCGTTCCGGGACGACTCCAGCGGATTTTACGAAAACCTCCGGTTCCCGAAATGGTGTCACCTGCCTCAGGATCATTGATCAGGATTTCCTGAAAGGCCCGAAATTCATCATCCGGTAACAGCGCCTGGCGTCGTTTACTGAAGCCTTGTAGTTCAATAAAAGTAAACATCTCATTCCCTGATGTCCTTACGACTTATCAGACAAAATACATGTACAGGGTACATTAATCAAGAGGTTTTATGTACCTTGTACATGGTGTCGCGTTTGCCCACGACAAGATGTATCGCTCATGACTTCGCTTCAGTGCCCCCTCTCCCGAGGGGCACACAGCGCCTGCCCGGGCTACCGGATAGCAGACCACTGAGAACGCGTAGCCCGGACAGATGCGCAGCATCGCCTCCGGGAAAGAAAGCGGGTTACATGCTATAACCCGGTTTTTTAATCAGCTGTTCCATCTGCGGGGCGATTTCGCTGTCCCACACCTGTTGCCAGTCGCTCTCTTTAATTTCATTCAGGGCCACGCTCACCGAGCGCTCTTTGCTGTTGAGATGGCGAATCACCACCTCGGTAATATCGGCGGCCAGCGCCGCTTTTTGTTCATCATTCAGGTCGCGGGGAAAACATTTAATATCAATATGCGGCATAGCAGGCTCCTTTATTGTCAGGATGATAAAGCTAGCATAACCCGCATCATCTGGATCGCTTTTTGTGCTTTAAATCAGCTCGTTGCGGCGAAGAACGGCTTCGAGTTTGGGATGGCGATACACCGCATCCGCCACGGCGACGAATTTTGGCGTTTGCGCCGCAAACCACTCCCGTCGCGGGCCCCAGGCACACATTGCCGCAATATAGCAGTCCAGCAGAGTTATTTCCGCCCCCAGCGCATACGGCGCGGCGGCAAGCTGCTCCTCCAGCCACTGATAAAGCGATTTGCGATAGCTGATGCAGCTTTCCCGCAGCTGCTCTGGCGCATCGGCGGCCCAGCGCTCCGGGTAATCCGCAAAGGTAAAGGTGGGATAAACGTTCGCCACCAGCCAGATGAGCAGACGCTGAAAGGCATGCCGCTGCGGCGATCCCGGCGCCGGAGCCAGATCCGGTCGCACGTCGAGGATCATCAGAGCAATCGCCGCGGATTCGGTCATCACGCTGCCATCTTCAAGCGTGAGGGTCGGCACCTGACACAGTGGGTTAATCTGCTTGAGACGGTCGCGCTGCAGGCCCGGTTGGTCAAAGCCCTCAACGTTGACAAAATGGTACGGGATATCGGCCAGCGTCAGCATCAGTTCGCTTATCGTTGAGCCCCAGCCGGGTACGCCATAGACGGTGATCATATTCTGCGCCCTCAAGAAATTTGCCGCCCGTGAACAGAGCGGCGACGGGTTTAGCAACCTTGCAGTATAGGTTTGATTGAGCAATATCGCTATGGAGTCCCCCTCGCCCAGGCTAAACCACAGCGCTACGCCGACTCGCGCGCCACAAGGTGAAAGCCAATATCAATAATCGCGTCCCCTTCTTCGCCGCCTTCTATGCGGTCGGCAAGCAGCGTAGCCGCCTGCTCGCCAATGGCGTGACGGTCGACGCTGACGGTGGTGATCGCCGGACGATTGCTGGCGGCGAAATCCAGATCGCCAAAGCCGATCACCGCCAGATCCTGCGGCACGCGCAGCCCCCGGCTTTCCGCTTCCATAATCGCTCCCTGGGCAAGGGTGTCGGAACTGCAGACGATAACGTCAAACTCGCCACCGGCGAGCAGTTCGGCCAGACCGCGTCGCCCCAGCGCCAGCGATGCCGGAAGCGGCACCTCGACCTGCGGGGCAACGTTAATTCCACTTTTGGCCAGCCGGGCCAGGAGCCCCTGCTTTCGCAACGTCGCGCGCGCATCGCCTGCCCACAGCAGTCCCGGGCGACGGTAGCCTTTTTCCAGCAAATATTCGCCAATGGTTTCACCGACTTTTTCATGCGAAAAACCAACCAGCATATCCAGCGGCGTCGGGGTGAGATCCCAGATTTCCACCACCGGCGTGGCGGCGTTGAGGATCGTCCTCTTTAACGCCGGAGCGTGCTGAATACCGGTCAACACCACGCCATCCGGACGCCGGGAGAGTAAGGTTGCTACCAGCTCGGCTTCGGTCTGACGGCTATAGCCCGCCACGCACAGCAGCATATGATAGCCGCGCGCCGCCAGGGTATCGCTCAGCGCCTGGATGGTATCGACAAACATATTGTTATTAATTTGCGGCACCACCACCGCCACCAGTTTGCTGCGCCTGGAGGCCAGGCCGCCGGCCAGCGCGTTGGGGATATAACCCGTGGCCTGCACCGCCTGCATCACTTTCTCTACCGTTTTTGGCCTTACCAGCTGCGGCGTATTCAGCGCCCGACTGACCGTCATCGACGACAACCCGGCGCTGCGGGCCACATCATCCAGCGTCGGCGCGCGCGTCGGTTTTCTGCTTTTCACGGCTAAGCCCCTGTGTTGAGTCGTTTCCTGTGGCCATTATTGATGATGGTCCAGGCAATTGCCAGCGCCCGTCCGTACATCCCTAATAGAATCAACGACCTGCCGAATTAAATGTTATCGCTATCATTATGATTTGTGATTTTTCACAAACCTTTTTGGATCGTGACCTGCGCTGCATAATTTTACCCTTTATAACCGCTAATTGTGATCGTTTGTACAAATTAAAATCACTAACGTAGCGCAAAATCAGCGCCGGGATTAAAAATGTTAGCGCAAACATTTTATTACCAAAAGGGAACTCACTATGACCTCGAGCGCAAATTCCGACTCCGTGACCTACGCCAAAGCTTCCGGCGTCAAAACCGCCGCTGAAACCGGCGACCGCATTGAACATGTCAAACTGTCGCTGGCCTTTCTGCCGCTGGCCACCCCCGTCAGCGATGCAAAGGTTCTGACCGGTCGGCAAAAACCGCTGACCGAAGTAGCGATCATCATCGCGGAAATCCGCTCCCGGGACGGCTTTGAAGGCGTTGGCTTCAGCTATTCCAAACGCGCGGGCGGCCAGGGTATTTACGCCCACGCCACGGAGATTGCCGATAATCTGCTCGGCGAAGACCCGAATGATATCGACAAGATCTACACCAAACTGCTGTGGGCCGGGGCTTCCGTAGGTCGTAGCGGCATGGCGGTGCAGGCAATCTCCCCTATCGATATTGCGCTGTGGGATATGAAAGCCAAACGCGCCGGGCTACCGCTGGCGAAACTGCTCGGTTCGCATCGCGATTCCGTGCAGTGTTACAACACCTCCGGCGGCTTCCTGCATACCCCGCTGGAGCAGGTGTTGAAAAACGTGGCTATCTCACGCGAGAACGGGATTGGCGGGATAAAACTGAAAGTCGGTCAGCCGAATACCGCTGAGGATATTCGCCGTCTGACGGCAGTACGCGAAGTCCTGGGCGATGACTTCCCGCTGATGGTGGACGCCAACCAGCAGTGGGACCGTGAAACCGCTATCCGCATGGGGCGCAAAATGGAGCAGTTCAATCTGATCTGGATTGAAGAGCCCCTTGACGCCTACGATGTGGAAGGCCACGCACAGCTCGCCGCCGCGCTGGATACGCCGATTGCCACCGGCGAGATGCTGACCAGCTTCCGCGAACATGAGCAGCTGATCCTCGGCAACGCCAGCGACTTCGTGCAGCCCGATGCGCCGCGCGTCGGCGGCATCTCCCCGTTCCTGAAGATTATGGATCTGGCGGCGAAGCACGGACGCAAGCTGGCCCCGCACTTTGCGATGGAGGTACACCTGCATCTCGCCGCCGCCTACCCGCTCGAGCCCTGGCTGGAGCACTTCGAGTGGCTGAACCCGCTGTTTAACGAACAGCTGGAGCTGCGCGACGGGCGGATGTGGGTTTCCGAACGCCACGGTCTGGGCTTCACCCTGAGCGAACAGGCCCGCCGCTGGACCCAGCAAAGCTGCGAGTTTGGCAAACGCCCTTAACCGAATTCCCCGCATGGCGGCATAAGGGCTACAGGCCCCGTAGCCCGGCCAAGGCGCATCAGGCGCCGCCCCCGGGAGAATACCGCATTCTCCCGGAGGCGATGCTGCGCATCTGTCCGGGTTACCGGTCCGCGGACGACTGAAAACCCGTAGCCCTGCCGGGGAAATACCTCTTATTGGCTGTACCCACAATAAACAACCCTGCAAAGGAGTTGAAGATGACTACACCCTTAAAACGCAGCAACGTGCGTTACGGCATATTACTGTTTTTATTTCTGGCTACCGTATTTAATTATGCCGACCGGGCAACGCTGTCCGTTGTCGCGCCTATTATGAGCAAAGAGTTAGGTTTTGATCCCGAGGCGATGGGGCTGGCTTTTTCAGTTTTTGGCATCTCCTACGTCATTATGCAAATACCCGGCGGCTGGCTGCTGGATAAATATGGTTCGCGGCTGGTCTACGGCTGCGCGCTGATTGGCTGGTCAGTCGTCACCATGTTTCAGGGAACGATCTATCTGTTCGCCAGCCCGCTGATTGTACTGGTTATTCTGCGCCTGATGATGGGCGCGATAGAAGCCCCCGCCTTTCCCGCTAACAGCCGTCTGAGCGTACAGTGGTTTCCCAATAAAGAGCGCGGGTTCGTCACTTCGGTCTATCAGGCCGCGCAGTATATTTCCCTGGGGATTATTACGCCGCTAATGACGATTATTCTGCATAATTTAAGCTGGCACTACGTATTTTATTATATTGGCGCTATCGGCGTGGTGCTGGGGATATTCTGGCTGGCAAAAGTGAAAGACCCGTCTCATCACCCTAAAATTAACCAGCAGGAGCTCGACTATATTCGCGAAGGCGGCGGCGAACCGGAATTAGGTACGAAAAAAACGCAGCAGAAATTAACCCTCGCACAGATTAAAAGCGTTTGCGTTAATCGCATGATGATCGGCGTGTATATCGGCCAGTTCTGCGTAACGTCCATTACCTGGTTCTTCCTGACCTGGTTTCCGACCTATCTTTACCAGGCCAAAGGCATGTCGATTCTCAAGGTCGGCTTTGTCGCCAGCATCCCGGCCATTGCCGGATTTATCGGCGGCCTGCTGGGCGGCGTGTTCTCGGACTGGCTGCTGAAACGCGGCTATAGCCTGACGACCGCCCGCAAGTTGCCGGTGATCTGCGGCATGCTGCTCTCCTGCGTCATTGTGGTCGCCAACTACACCACTTCGGAAGTGGTGGTGATCGCCGCCATGAGCCTGGCTTTCTTTGCTAAAGGGTTCGGTAACCTCGGCTGGTGCGTGCTGAGCGACACATCACCCAAGGAGATGCTGGGAATTGCCGGTGGGGTGTTCAATATGTGCGGCAACCTGGCGAGTATTATCACGCCGCTGGTTATCGGCGTGATCCTCGCTAATACTCACTCCTTCGATTACGCCATCCTGTACGTCGGTTCCATGGGCGTACTGGGCCTGTTCTCCTACCTGTTTATCGTCGGGCCGCTGGATCGCTTAACGCTGACCCCGCGCGCCGCCTGATTTAAAACTCTGGCGAGCCTTCGCCTCCGCTGTTTCGCATCACACTCCTGCGAAACAGCGGTTTTTTAGTAGGTAATCCCCGGCGGATTCACCTCCGATTGCCTCACCTCTTCGCCCTGCTCGCCCCAGCGGGCCAGCACTTTCTGATACTCTCCGCGCGCTATCGCGCCATCCAGCGCGGCCTGAAGCGCATAGACCAGTCCGTTACCCTTCCTGGTGGTGGTGGCGACATAAGCCTTTTTTGGCCCCAGCCCGACAACTTTGGTTTTACCGCTGAGCGCCGCTTTGTAAGCGGCTACCGACTGCGGCCCAAAAAACACGTCCGCGCGACCGGACTGAATATAGAGATTGCCCGAAGCGTCATCGGTCAGGTAGACCGGTAGCGCAGGTTGTCGCCCGGCGGCTTCGTTTTCGGCGTTCCAGCCGAGCAAAATTCGCTCCTGGTTGGTCCCGGAGCCGACAATCACTTTTTTACCAGCGAGATCCGCCGGGCCGCTCACGCTGGCGATCTCGCTGGTCGATTTTACGGAAAAGGCCAGCGAATCGACGCGATAGGTGGCAAAATCAAACTTCGCTTTCCGCTGCTCGGTTACCGCAATATTCACCAGCGCCACGTCGTAGCGCCCGGAAGTAATCCCCAACGGCCAGTCCTCCCAGGCGGTGGGCACCAGCTTTAGCTTCAGCCCGAGACTGCCGGCCAGCAGTCGTGCGATATCCGGGTCGCTGCCGATACGCGTGCGGTTATCGCTGGCCAGCAGCGCCAGCGGCGGCGAGTTGAGCGCTGAAATCGCCACCGTTAAAGTACCCGGTTCGACGAAGGCGTAATCCGCCGGGATCTTCGCCACCGCCTGCTCATCGCGGGTTACCGGCAGCGGCTGCTCGTTGGCGCGCAGGTCGATAGCCGCCTGCGATGCCGCAGATAAAGAGAGTAACGCCAGGGTCAAAAATCCGTTTCTCATGCCGCTAATACCCTCGATAAAAACTGCTGCGTACGCGGGTGCTGCGGATGGTTCAGCACATCGTCGCTGCTGCCCTGCTCGACTATCTTGCCGTCGACCATAAACACCATCCGATCCGCCACCTCTTTCGCAAAGCCAATTTCGTGGGTGACCACGACCAGCGTGGTGCCGGAGCGCGCCAGCTTTTTAATCACATCCAGCACTTCCCCCACCAGCTCCGGGTCAAGCGCGGAGGTGGGTTCATCAAACAGTATCACTCGCGGGTTAAGCGCCAGCGCCCGGGCAATGGCGATGCGCTGCTGCTGACCGCCGGACAGGTGCCGCGACCAGGCGTCGGCTTTATTGCGTAGTCCAACTACGTCCAGCAGTTCGTACGCCCGCGCGATAGCCTCCTTCCGGGTCGCCTGTTTATGGGCGATGGGGGCTTCAATCAGGTTTTCCAGCACCGTCAGGTGCGGGAACAGGTTGAAGTTCTGAAACACGTAGCCAACGTTGATCCGCTGGCGAAGGATCTCCTTCTCTTTCAGTTCGTAGAGCTTGTCGCCTTTACGGCGATAACCGATATAGTCGCCATCGATCTGAATAAAGCCTTCATCAACGCGCTCCAGATGATTGATCGCCCGCAGCAGCGTCGATTTTCCCGAACCGGACGGCCCGAGGATCACCGTCACCGTACCGGGTGCTATTTCCAGCGATACATCGTCCAGCGCTTTATGGCGGCCAAAGTATTTGCTGACGCCGGTAATGGAGATATGACCGTTACGAGAGTTGAGCATGGGCGGACTCCTGCGGTTGGGGACGATGAACGGTTTCAACAACGCGACGGCTGCTGCGGGCGCTATTAACCGCCGAGCGGCGCTCGCTGCGGGCCAGGCCGCGCTCGACCAGATACTGAATCAGCGACAGCACGCTGGTGATCGCCAGGTACCAGGCGGCGCCGACCATCAGCAGGGGGATCACTTCCTGGGTGCGGTTATAGATCATCTGGATGGTGTAAAACAGCTCCGGCATCGCCAGCACGTAAACCATCGCCGTCCCCTTGGCGAGGCTGATAATTTCGTTAAAACCCGCCGGTAAAATGGTGCGCAGCGCCTGCGGCAGGATAATGCGCAGCGTGCGGCGGCTGGCCGGAAGCCCCAGCGCCGCCGCCGCTTCATACTGCCCGTGATCGACCCCGAGGAAACCACCGCGAATAATTTCGGCGGTGTAGGCGCTTTGTACCAGGGTCAGCCCGACAACGGCGGTAGAAAACTGCCCCAGCACGCTAATGGTCTCAAAGCTGGCCCAGCGAATAGCGGTGAACGGAATGCCGATCGACAGGGTGTCGTAGAGATAAGAGAAGTTGTAGAGAATAATCAGCACCACGATCAGCGGCAGCGAGCGAAACAACCAGATATAGCCCCAGGCAAGGCTGCTCAGCAGCCATGAACTGGAGAGTCGCGCCAGCGCCAGCAGTCCGCCGAAGATAACGCTGAGCGCCGTCGCCAGCAGGGTCAACAGCAGCGTCTGCCCAAGGCCTTCGAGGATCACCGGGTCAAAGAACCAGCGGGCAAAGACGCCCCACTCCCAGCGCGGGTTAAAGGCAACTGATTGAATCACCACCGCCAGCACCAGCAGCACCAGCACCGCGCCCACTGCCCGCAGCGGATAGCGCGCGGGGACAACCTTAATCGTTTCCTGAGTATGCATATTGGCTCCTTAAGCGCTCTGGCTCAGCGCGCTGACCGCCAGCGCTTTCGTAAAGCGCAGCCGACCATCGAACGGCGGCAAACTGTACTCTTCCGGATCGCGGTTGAGGTCAAACTGCGCCTCGTAGCCCTGGCTCAGATAGAGCCGCACCGCTTCCGGCTGACGAAAACCGGTCGTCAAAAAGATATGGCTGTAGCCCGCCAACAGCGCCCGACGTTCCAGCTCCTGCACCACTTTCGCCGCCAGCCCCTGCTGGCGCAGACGACGATGGGTCCAGATCCGTTTGATTTCTGCCGTATGGGCATCTTTCGGCTTATACGCGCCGGTAGCGATAATTTCCCCCTCCCGCTCCAGCACGATAAATAGCCCCTGCGGCGCCAGATACCATTCAGTCAGCTCGACTTCGGCATCGCGGGAAAAGTAGTCGCCGTAGCGCGCGGCGTACTCGCCGAACAGGCCCTCAATAATCGGCTGCAGCTCCGGTGCTTCCGGAGAGACATCGCGGAATAGATCGCTCATCATGCCTCCTGTTAGTCGCCGAGTCCGGCCGGGTTAATTTCCGATTGCGGGATGCTCTCCACGCCTTCGCCCCAGCGACTCAGCACCTTCGCGTAATCGCCGCTGCGGATAGCGCCGTTCAGCGCCGTCTGTACCGGTTCAACCAGACCGCTGCCTTTTTTCACCGTCACGGCGATATGCGCCGCCTTCGGCCAGCCGCCGTCAACGCTGCCCACCAGCCTGGTTTTGCCGGTCAGCGCCGCTTTCCACGCGCCGATTACGTTCGGGCCGAAGAAGGCGTCGGCACGCCCGGACTGCAGCGCCAGGGTCTGGGCGGCGTCGTCTTTGGTGTAGACCGGCGTAAACGGCTTCAGCCCCTTCTTGAGATTCTCGGCGTTCCACGCTAACAAAATCGCTTCCTGGTTGGTGCCGGAGCCGACGATAATCCGCAGCCCGGCAATATCTTCCGCTTTTTCAATTTTGCTCAGCGGACTGGTGCTCTTGACGTAAAAACCCAGCGAATCTTTGCGGTAGGTGGCGAAATCAAACTTCTCTTTGCGCTCTTTGGTCACGGTGATATTGCTGACCGCCGCATCATATTTGCCGGAAGCGACGCCAAGCGGCCAGTCCTCCCACGAGGTGGGTACCACGTTTAGCTCCAGCCCGAGATTGTCGGCCACCAGGCGGGCGATATCCACCTCGCTGCCGAGCAGGGTTTTGTTATCATCAGAAAACACGGTCAGCGGCGGCGAATTCAGCGCGGCGACCGCGACGGTCAGCTTACCCGGCACCGCCAGGTGGAGACCCTTCGGCAGTTGGGCGATAGCCTGCGGATTTTTTGCCGTGTGAATCGGCGTTTTGTTGGCTTCGAGGCTCACGCCGGTGCCGTTGATCGTGACGTTCTGCGCCCAGGATGACGCGCTCACGGCCAGCGCCAGCGCCAGTAATAGCGATTTTTTCTGCGTTTTCTGCATAGCGGGTGTTCTCTATTATTGTTTTTGGAATTGATTGACGGGCTCTGCCAGCCCTAAACTTTCGCGCAGCGTGGTGCCGGGATATTCTTCACGGAATAATCCACGCTGCTGCAGGATCGGTACCACCTGGTCCACAAAACGCGGGAAGGTATCCGGCGTACCGCCCTGGATAATAAAACCGTCCGCCGCGCGCTGTTCAAACCACTGCTGTAGCCCATCTGCCACCTCTGCGGCGGTTCCGGCAAAACGCGGTCGCGGGCTGGCTGCCTCCAGCGCGACCTGGCGCAGGGTCAGGCCGCGTTCGCGGGCGTTGCGTTTAATCTCATCGGTGGTGCTGCGAAAGCTGTTCTGCCCGAGGTCGCCGATATCCGGGAACGCCTCATCCAACGGATATTGGGCGAAATCGTGATGCTCAAAATAGCGGCCAAGATAATTCAGCGCGTCCTCAATCGATACCAGCGCGGCGGTGGTCTGGTATTGCTGTTCCACATCGTCGGCGCTATCGCCAACGATCACGCTGACGCCCTGGAATATGTGTAGTTCGCTCTCCCGGCGGCCGTACGCGTCGAGCTGGCTTTTGACGTCGCGATAAAAGGCCTGCGCTTCCGCCAGCGAGTCCTGATGGGTAAAAATAGCGTCGGCATGGCTGGCGGCTAATTTTTTACCGTCTTCGGAAGCGCCCGCCTGAAAGATAATGGGTCGGCCCTGCGGCGTGCGGGCAATATTTAGCGGGCCGGCCACTTTGAAGAAATCACCGTGATGATTAAGCGTATGCAGCTTATTTTTATCAAAGAACTGGCCGCTCTCTTTATTACGAATAAACGCGTCCTGTTCCCATGAATCCCACAGGCCTTTAACGACCTGAAGATATTCATCGGCGATGCGGTAGCGCAGCGCATGATCGGGATGCTGCGCCCGGGAGAAGTTTTTCGCTGAGCCTTCGAGCGGCGATGTCACCACGTTCCAGCCAGCGCGTCCTCCGCTCAGATGATCGAGGCTGGCGAACTGGCGAGCGGTGGTAAAGGGCTCGCTGTAGGAGGTCGACAAGGTGCCGACGAGGCCTAAACGCGAGGTTACCGCTGCAAGGGTGGATAATACGGTGAGTGGTTCAAAACGGTTTAAAAAATGCGGGATCGATTTTTCATTAATATATAAGCCATCGGCAACAAAAATAAAATCGAGCTTGCCCTCTTCCGCTTTTAACGCCGTCTGCTTCACGAACTCAAAGTTAATACTGGCGTCGGCCAGCGCGGCCGGATGGCGCCAGGCCGACATATTTCCCGATGCGCCATGTAAGATAGTGCCAATGCGCAGCTGTCGTTGTTCAGACATCGTTAATCCTTAGTCTATGACCCTGAATAATTAAAGTTCTTTCAACGCCTGCTCTGCCAGATCGGCAAAGTAGTGCGCCGCCGGCGCGATTAAGCGCTCATCCGGGTTAAACGCCGGATGGTGAAGACCAAACTCGCTGGCGCTGCCGATGCTGACGAACGCGCCGGGAATATGCTGAAGATAAACGGCGAAATCCTCTCCGCCGAGATGGAGATCCGCATGGTGCGTGCGGTAGCCGGATCGATCGGCCACGTGGCTGGCGAAAGCCGCCCAGCGCTCATCATTGACCAGCGCGGTCGGCCCGGCGTACCAGAAGACATCGATCTGCGCGCCGAAGGCGCTGGCGAAGCCGGCGGCAATCTCGCTCACCCGCGCCTTCACCCGCTGCTGGACTTCGCTGCTGTGGGTGCGCAGCGTACCTTCCAGCTCAACGCTTTCCGGCAGGACATTCCACGTATTGCCGCCCTGAATCCGCGTGACGCTCAGCACCACGGAATCGAGGGTGTTCACTTCGCGGCTGGCGACGCTTTGCAGCAGGGTCACCAGCTGGCTGGCCAGCAGAATGGCATCCTTCCCTTCATGAGGCCGGGCGGCGTGAGCGCCTTTGCCGGTCACCTTAAACACAAAGCGATCGACGTTGGCATAAAACGCGCCGCCTCGGGTGGCGAATTCCCCCACCGGCAGCCCCGGTTCATTATGCATACCGAAAATGGCGGAAACGCCCTCCAGCACGCCGGCGCGAATCAGGGTTTTCGCGCCGCCGAAGCTCTCCTCCGCCGGCTGGAACAGAATGCGGACGCGTCCCGCCAGCTGCGCTTCGCGTTGTTTCAGTAGTAAGGCCGCGCCAAGGATCACGCTGGTATGAATATCATGCCCGCAGGCGTGCATCACGCCGGCATTCAGCGAGCGAAACGGCACGCTGGCCGCCTCTTCGATCGGCAGCGCATCAATATCGGCACGCAGGGCAATCACCTTATTGCCGCTCCCAACCTCGGCAACCGCGCCGGTTTTCAGATCATATGGCAACAGGCTGATGCCGCCGCTTTGTAGCCAGTCGCGAATACGCGCGGTGGTGTCGACCTCCTGCAGCGAAAGTTCCGGATACTGATGCAGCTCGCGCCGCCAGCGAATTAACTGTTCAGCAAGGCTCATGGCTGGACCTCCGCGCTCAGATGCGCCCGGGCCAACAGACGCAGGGAGTTAAGGCGCGCCGCGCCGTCGCTAATAGGCGTGTCGATGATAAATTCGTCGATGTTCCACGCCGACTGCAAGGCATCCAGCTGCGCTTTCACCTGCTCGGGGGTGCCGGACAGCACGGCCGATTCCCGCCGGGCGATACGCGTCGGCCTGCTGCCCGCCTGACGGGCAAAGGCGGTCGCCTGCGCTTCGCTGCCGACGGTCACCCGCAGACCGTTTTCCAGCTCAACGCCCCACGCTTCGACGGATTTTGCCAGCGCCGCGGCCGCTGCGGCCTCTTCGGCCACAATAACCTGAACGGCGATAATCGCGTCGCGACGGCTCAGTTCGCGCCAGCGGGTTAACACCTCCCGCAGCAGCTGCTTATCGCCGTTGAGATGGGCGGCGAAGACGAAGTTCCAGTCCAGCTGCGCCGCCAGCTGCGCGCTCTCCAGGCTGGCGCCGAGCAGAAAACCGTCGGCGCGACGCGGCGGGATTGGGGTTGCGCGGACGCTCTCTTCACCATCGGTTTCGGTCAGCGACAGCCAGTTGTCGAGCTGCGCCAGCTGGTCGGCAAAACTCCCCTTTTGCTGGAGATTAAGTCCCTGCTGCAACGCGCGAGTGGAGAGCGGCAGTCCGCCGGGGGCTTTGCCCACGCCCAGATCCACGCGGCCCGGGGCAAGAGAAGCCAGCATATTGAAGTTCTCCGCCACCTTATATGGGCTGTAGTGCTGCAGCATAACGCCGCCGGAGCCAACGCGAATGCTGCGGGTCTGGCCGAGGATCCAGGCAATCGCCAGTTCCGGCGACGGGCTGGCGAGCTGGTCGGTGTTGTGGTGTTCGGCGATCCAGAAACGGTGATATCCCCAGGCTTCCGCCTGTTGCGCGAGCGTTAATGTGCGCGCCAGCGCCTGGGCGGCCGTTTCTCCGGCCGCCAGCGGGCTTTTATCCAGGATACTGATTCGATAAGACATTTCGCAGGCTCATGTGAATTAACATGTCTGCATTATTAGAAGCGCCCGCGGCTGGAGAGAAACAATTTATTTACATGTGCTCTGCCGAAAATTAGATATGCGGTGAGGTAAATGTCCCCGGAGGCGATGCCACGTCACGACACATTCCCCGGGTTGCGGCGTAAACGCCTTACCCGGGCTACGAGTTCTAAAAGTGTTACCTATGTTCCCGGTCTGCTCTGTCACCTATGTTTCCGGTCATACACGGCGCCGCCCCGGAAAAGAGCGCAGAGTGACAGAATTTCCCGGAGGCGATGCTGCGCATCTGTCCGGGCTACGCGTCCTCAGCAGCCTGCGGCCCGGTAGCCCGGGCAGGCGCTTTGCGCCGCCCCCGGGGAAAGAGCGCAGAGTGGCAGGATTTCCCGGAGGCGATGCTGCGCATCTGTCCGGGCTACGCGTCCTGAGCAATCTGCGGGCCTGTAGCCCGGCTAAGCGCAGCGCGAGCCGGGGGATTATCGGCTATTCTGCCGAAGCTCGCGCACCAGCGCCTCGGTCTGCTGCTGGTTGCGTAAGCGCACAAAGCGAATATGTCGATACTGCGGATCCTGCATATCCGCCAGATAGCGGCGGCGATTATTGCGCCAGGTTTTTAGCGTCCAGAGAATAATGGAGTCCCGGCTAAAGAAGGAGCGGCGGAAGGTTTCACAGTTACCGGTGCCGGGCCACAGTTCCTGGCGTCGGCTGGCACGCGATGCCGCGCGCCAGATAGCCTGGCGCATCGTGCGCCAGAAGCTGTAATCCACCCACACCACCAGATCCACGTCGCGCCATTTTACCGGACGACTGCGGTTATAGTTGCCGTCAAGCACCCAGCCTGGCGCGGCGAGCGCGGCGGCCAGCTTAGCGTAGAACTCATCGTCCGGCGTCCCTTGCCACTCGGGCAGCCAGTAGAGCACATCCATTTCGATATAAGGCAGAGACAGTTCCTGAGCCAGCCGACGCGCGAGGGTAGATTTGCCGACGCCGCTGGTCCCTACTACGTTGATTTTCATCGTGGCCTCTCGGGCAAAACGCGGGCGGAAAAGCATAGCGCAATACCGTTAAAACGCTGAGCAAAATTTCCAGGGCGCCGGGGAAGGACTTAAACCTGCCGATCTCATTGATATTTAAGCAAGTGCTGTCGACAAATCTTTTACGTGCGTCCATTTTCCGATGCGTGTAGGATTCTCCGCCATGCTCGCTTATCTCATTCATCAGAATGATGGGAGAGCCAGCAGCACGAACCACTTCATGGACATTGACAGGAAAATAGCGACATCAATGAATACAAAACACTCTAGCGTAGCGGAGCAGCACGCTTCCAAACGCCACTGGCTAAACTCGCAGGAGTCCGGCTACCACAAGGCGATGGGCAACCGTCAGGTGCAGATGATTGCCATCGGCGGCGCGATTGGTACCGGCCTGTTCCTCGGCGCGGGCGCGCGCCTGCAAATGGCGGGACCGGCGCTGGCGCTGGTTTATCTGGTCTGCGGCCTCTTCTCGTTCTTTATTTTACGCGCGCTTGGCGAGCTGGTGCTTCATCGCCCTTCCAGCGGCAGCTTCGTCTCCTACGCCCGCGAGTTCCTCGGCGAAAAAGCGGCTTACGTTGCGGGCTGGATGTACTTCATCAACTGGGCGATGACCGGGATTGTCGATATCACCGCCGTCGCGCTGTATATGCACTACTGGGGCGCCTTCGGCGACGTTCCGCAGTGGGTCTTTGCCCTCGGCGCGCTGGCGATCGTCGGCACCATGAATATGATCGGCGTGAAATGGTTCGCCGAGATGGAGTTCTGGTTCGCGCTGGTCAAGGTACTGGCAATCGTGGCGTTTCTGGTGGTCGGGACTATTTTTCTTGGCACCGGCAAGCCGCTGGATGGCAATGCCACCGGTTTCCATCTGATCACCGATAACGGCGGTCTGTTCCCGCACGGCCTGCTGCCGGCGCTGGTGCTGGTTCAGGGCGTGGTTTTCGCCTTCGCTTCTATTGAACTGGTAGGTACCGCCGCCGGCGAGTGTAAAGATCCGCAGACCATGGTGCCGCGCGCCATCAACAGCGTCATCTGGCGTATTGGTCTGTTCTACGTTGGCTCGGTGCTGCTGCTGGTGCTGCTGCTACCGTGGAATGCCTATCAGGCCGGGCAGAGTCCGTTCGTCACCTTCTTCTCGAAGCTGGGCGTGCCGTATATCGGCAGCGTGATGAATATTGTGGTATTAACCGCCGCGCTCTCCAGCCTCAACTCCGGACTGTACTGCACCGGGCGTATTCTGCGCTCCATGTCGATGGGCGGTTCAGCGCCTAAATTTATGTCGAAAATGAGCCGCCATCACGTGCCCTATGCCGGTATTCTGGCAACGCTGGGCGTCTATGTCGTTGGGGTATTCCTCAACTACCTGGTGCCTTCGCAGGTGTTTGAGATAGTCCTCAACGTCGCTTCGCTGGGCATCATCGCCTCGTGGGGATTTATTGTGGTGTGCCAGATGCGCCTGCGCAAGGCGATCAAAGAAGGCAAGGCCGCAGACGTCAGCTTCAAGATGCCGGGAGCGCCTTTTACTTCCTGGCTGACCCTGCTATTCCTGCTGAGCGTGCTGGTATTAATGGCTTTCGATTACCCGAATGGGACTTATACCATCGGTTCGATTCCGCTGATTGCCGTTTTGCTGTTCGCCGGCTGGTTTGGCGTACGCAAGCGCGTGCATGATATTCACAGCACTGCGCCGGATATTGAAAAACCGTAACCCGTCCCTTTTGCGGTTTGCCCGGTGGGGCAAACCGCAACTGCAGAACTTAATTATCTTCCACCAGCTGAGCAACATCGCTGCTGTTAATCTGGCGCTTATTGCCCGACTCATCGGTATAGCTGGTCATGCCGGTATCTTTATCCAGCTTCGGTTTGCCCTGCGTCACAATGGTTTGCCCGCTTTTCGTCGTCATCACGTAGTTTGAGCTACAGCCTGCCAGCAAAGCCAGCATTGCGCCGGCGCAAACGACCATCAATGTTCTTTTCATCATATCTCCAGGATTAATGCCACCGTCCCGCTTGCGCAGGAAAGCGGTAAGTTTATAGCCATTACATTTGTCAGGCTAATAAGCGTTTGTAACAGAGGGTGATATCGGTGAAGACGCTATTTTCTGTAAGGCACGAACCAGGCGGGGATTATGCCGACCGGGTAAGACGCAAACCGCCGCCCGGCAGAACGACTTTCAGGAGGGGCTTCCCCCTCCCGTGAAGATCACAGCGCGATGCGGATAACGTCATCCGGCTGGGTCGCCTCTTTCTGACGCGTCGATTCCTGCTTCACGCTTACGTACAGCGTTTTGCCATCGGCGGAAAGCATCAGGCTGTTCGGGTGGGTCGGGGTTTTGAAAGTTTTGACCACCTTGTAGCTCTTACCATCGATCACGCTCACTTCCCCGGCTTTGCGGTGCGTCACGTAGGCTTCATTGCGCGTCGGGTTAAACAGAACGGCCAGGGACTCCGGCGCGGCGATTTTCTCCAGCACTTTGCCATCGCGAATATCGACCACCAGCACTTCCGGCTGTTTACTGTCGGTGATAAAGGCGCGATGACCGGCGTTATCAAGGCTGAGATTCAGATAGAAGTGCTCTTTGCCATCATCCTGCAACTTCTTGCGCGAGAGGATCTTATTGCTGGTACTGTCGATAGTCACCAGCTCGCCGTCGGCGTTGGTGGTATAGATGCGGTTCGCTTCTGCGTCCACCGCCAGGCCGGTCGCCATTGCGCCGGTATTAGCGATAGTGTCTTTCAGCGTCAGCTTGTCGCCATCCACAACCCAAATCACGCTCTCTTTACCCAGGCCGGTGATGTAGACGGTATTGGTTTTCTCATTGACCGCCAGCTCGCGCGGCGCCAGCGGGCGCACGGTTTCGCTGCGCTGACGAGCGTCGAGCACCAGACGCCCTTTTACCTTACCGGTTTTAGCATCAATGGCAGTGACGGTGCTGTCGGTAGTGTTGCCAAACCACAGGGTCTGGGTGGCGTTATTGATCGTCGCGCCGAAGGGTTTCAGGTCGTTATGAATGATCTGGGTTACTTCGAGGGTCGTCGGATCGAGACGGTAAACGATGCCGCCTTTATCCAGCGAACGGCTTTGCGATGTGGCCACCCACAGCGCGTTCTCCTGCTGGCTATAGGCCATTTCGTATGCGCCCTTGCCGACGGCTTTGCGCAGCATTTCTTCCGCCGCATGGGCGCTAAAGCTCCCCGCCAGCAGTAATGAAGTTAACAACAGTGAACGGCGCAGACGCGGCGCGGACAGATGACGTAATGACATGACGACTCCCTTTGATAAAACAAATATATGCCTGCTCGACAGTGCTTCCGGGGCGCAAAATCATCGCTTTGCGCTATTCTTTGGAATGCGAATAGTAATCATTATTTATCGCAATGTGGAGCGTTAATTACCAGTTGTGTCCTGAGCATCACGCAATTCTTGCTATTTGTTAACTCAAATCCTGTTAAGTCTTTTCAAAAAATTTACAAAAGAGCTAACATATATACATATGTTCCGTTTGGTTCGTTTTGTGAGTAACGTTGATGAAAATCCTTTCCGTGCGCGCCGTCGCGCTCCCCGCTCTGCTTTTACCGCTGGTATCCGCTGCGCCAACCGCTATCGCCGCTGAACAGACCATGGTAGTTACCGCCGCGCCGTCGGCAGTCTCTGAACTCGATACCCCCGCCGCCGTCAGCGTGGTTAACGGCGATGAGATGCGCCAGGCTGCGCCGCGGGTTAACCTCTCCGAGTCGCTGGGCGCGGTACCGGGACTACAGGTGCAAAACCGCCAGAACTACGCGCAGGATCTGCAGCTTTCAATTCGCGGCTTTGGCTCTCGCTCCACCTACGGGGTGCGCGGGCTGCGCATTTACGTCGATGGCATCCCGGCCACCATGCCCGACGGCCAGGGGCAAACCTCGAATATTGATATTGGCAGCCTCGATTCGCTTGAAGTGCTGCGCGGACCGTTTTCCGCCCTGTACGGTAACTCCTCCGGCGGGGTGATCAACGCTACCAGCCAGACCGGCGCCCAACCGCCAACTCTCGAAGCCAGCAGCTATTATGGCAGCTTCGGTACCTGGCATTACGGCATGAAAGCAACCGGCGCGGTCGGCGACGGCACCCATGCGGGCGATGTCGACTATGTGGTCTCCACCAACCGCTTCACCACCCATGGCTCCCGCGACCATAGCGGCGCGCGTAAGAATCTCGCCAACGCGAAGCTCGGCGTGCGCATCAATGACGTCAGTAAGCTGACCCTGCTGTTTAACAGCGTGGATATTAAAGCTAATGACGCGGGCGGCCTGAGCTATGACGAATGGCAAAACAATCCGCGCCAGTCGCCGAGAGGCGATGAGTACAATACCCGTAAAACCATCAAACAGACCCAGGCCGGTTTACGCTACGAGCGACAGCTGAGCGAGCAGGACGATCTGAGCGTGATGATGTATGCCGGCGAGCGTGAGACCACGCAATATCAGTCGATCCCGCGTGCGCCGCAGCTCAAACCCACCCATGCGGGCGGCGTGATCGACCTGACGCGTCACTATCAGGGCATTGATACCCGCTGGACGCACCGTGGCGAGCTTCTGGTGCCGGTCACCTTTACCACCGGTCTCGACTACGAGACCATGAGCGAACGTCGCAAGGGTTACGAAAACTTTGTCATGAACAACGGCGCGCCGCAGTACGGGGAGAAAGGCGACCTGCGCCGCAATGAGCGCAACCTGATGTGGAACCTTGACCCTTATCTGCAAACCCAGTGGCAGCTCACCGAGAAGCTCTCTCTGGACGCCGGCGTGCGCTATAGCTCAGTCTGGTTCGATTCCAACGATTATTACATTACGCCGGGCAACGGCGATGACAGCGGCGAAGCCAGCTATCATAAATGGCTGCCGGCAGGCTCGCTGAAATATGCGGTAACCGACGCCTGGAATGTCTACGTCTCCGCCGGTCGCGGTTTCGAAACGCCGACGATCAATGAGCTTTCCTATCGCTCCGGCGACCAGGGCGGGCTGAATTTTGGCCTGCAGCCGTCGACCAACGAAACGGTTGAAATTGGCAGTAAGGCGCGAATCGGCAATGGCCTGTTAACTGCCGCGCTGTTCCAGACCGACACCGACAATGAGATTGTTGTCGATGCCAGCAGCGGGGGCCGTACCAGCTACAAAAACGCCGGGAAAACCCGTCGCCAGGGGATGGAACTGGGGCTGGATCAGCAGTTTGGCGAGAGCTGGCGTTTAAAAGCGGCCTGGACCTGGCTGGATGCGACCTATCGTACCAACGTCTGCGACGATGCCAGCTGTAAAGGCAATCGTATTCCGGGGATCGCCCGTAACATGGGCTACGCCTCCTTCGGCTACCAGCCCGAAAAAGGCTGGTACGCGGGCAGCGATATTCGCTATCTGAGCGATATTATGGCTAACGATGAGAACACCGCCAAAGCGCCGTCCTGGACAGTCGTCGGCCTGACGACCGGCTATAAATGGAGCTACGGCAAGATGGATATGGATCTGTTTGGCCGCGTCGATAACCTGTTTGACCGCCGCTACGCCGGTTCGGTTATCGTTAACGAATCCAATGGACGCTACTACGAACCGGCGCCGGGCCGCAACTACGGCATCGGGCTCAATCTGGCATGGCGATTTGAGTAACCCTTAACCGCTGAGCCTCAAGGGGATCGCTTGCATGATCCCCTTGAGGATTAGCTGTGGCGGCTTGCTGACGTTAAATCACGTTTCTTAAGGACAATTCGAAGATAATCTTCTCCGCCTGGCAGGAGAAAGCAATTGAAGCCTCAAGCTTAACCTCATCACCGGCGGTCTCAATGGTATAGTCAACCTGCGGCGGCTCGCTGGCGGGTGCGGCGGCTTCGGCACGTTGGCGAACGGCCGCCAGGGTGGACTCAGCCTCTTCACGGCTGACGAAGTTTTTCTCAACTCGCCATACGCAGTCCTCATTATCAATAATCGAACCTACATCAATGGCACAGCCTTTGGTACTGCATTTATCTACAACATCTTTCATTGCGGTTACCTCGTAAAATTTTCTTTAGAATAAGAATCCATTTGCGGAAAGCAAACCAATAATATTCGTATGGTTGAGTCGTTTTATCATTATACGCCACCGCGTGAAGCGACTTCTTGCGCCACCGCATGGCTACGCCCTGATTGCGCACAGATCGCGCATCCGTCCTGGCGAGAGAGCCCAAAATATCGGCAACCATTCGTGCACACCATCACACTATCCTGCGTTGAGCCTCGTCTATAGCGCTTTGCGGCGTTACCCTTGTCACAAAATAACGCCAACAAGGAGCTGCCATGTCACTGCCAGTGATTATCGATTGCGATCCGGGTCACGACGACGCGATCGCCCTCGTTCTTGCCCTCGCCTCACCCGAACTCGATGTGAAAGCCGTCACCTCCTCCGCCGGAAACCAGACACCGGAAAAAACGCTGCGCAACGTCTTGAGGATGCTCACCCTGCTTAAGCGCCCGGATATTCCGGTCGCCGGCGGCGCGCTTAAGCCGCTGATGCGGGAGCTGATTATCGCCGATAACGTGCATGGCGAGAGTGGGCTTGACGGCCCGGCGCTGCCGGAGCCGGGCTTTGCCGCGCAGGCCTGCACCGCCGTCGAGCTGATGGCGAAAACGCTGCGCGAAAGCGCCGGGCCGGTTACGATCGTCGCTACCGGTCCGCAAACCAACGTCGCCCTGTTGCTCAACAGCCACCCTGAACTGCATAGCAAAATTGCCCGCATCGTGATGATGGGCGGCGCCATGGTGCTGGGTAACTGGCAGCCGGCGGTCGAGTTTAATATCTACGTCGACCCGGAAGCGGCAGAGATCGTTTTCCAGTCCGGGATCCCGGTGGTGATGGCCGGGCTGGATGTCACCCACAAAGCGCAAATCAACGTCGAAGATATCGAGCGTTTCCGCCGTATCGGCAATCCGATATCCACTATCGTCGCCGAACTACTCGACTTTTTCCTTGAGTACCATAAGGATGAAAAATGGGGTTTTGTCGGCGCTCCGCTGCACGATCCTTGCACCATTGCCTGGCTGCTGAAGCCGGAGATGTTTACCACCGTTGAACGCTGGGTCGGCGTGGAAACGCAGGGGAAATATACGCAGGGAATGACGGTGGTCGATTTCTACAACCTGACCGGCAAGGCGCCAAATACGACGGTGATGCTCGACATCGATCGCCGGGCCTTTGTCGATCTGCTGGCCGAGCGGCTGGCGTTTTACGCCTGATGGTCAAACTATCCGGCAGGCGCGAAGCCTGCCGGGTACATGATTACTCGTCAGGAGAGACGCGTACCACGACCTTACCGAAGTTCTCACCCTTCAGCAGGCCGATGAGCGCCTGTGGTGCGTTCTCCAGGCCGTCAACGACCTGCTCGCGGTATTTGATTTTCCCTGCCTGCACCCAGCGCCCCATCTCCTGCTGGAACTCCGCAATCCGGTGACCGTAATCCTGGCCGATGATAAAGCCCTGCATCCGAATGCGTTTTTTGAGGATCGTCGCCATCAGCAGCGGTAAACGATCCGGGCCAGCGGGGAGCGCGGTAGCGTTGTAACCGCTGACCAGGCCGCAGACCGGCACGCGGGCCGATGTGTTCAACAGCGGCAGCACTTCATCGAATACTTTGCCGCCGACGTTCTCATAGTAGATATCGATGCCCTGCGGGCACGCTTCTAACAGCTTAACGGCAAAATCGGGCGCGCGGTGATCGATACAGACGTCGAAACCCAGCGTCTCTACCGCATAACGGCACTTCTCGCTGCCGCCCGCAATGCCTACCGTACGGCATCCTTTCAGCTTCGCTATCTGGCCGACCGTGGCGCCGACCGGCCCGGTGGCGGCGGCTACCACCAGCGTCTCGCCCGCTTTTGGCTGGCCGATATCGAGCAGTCCCATGTAGGCGGTAAAGCCCGGCATACCAAGGATACCCAGCGCCCAGGAGGGGTGTTCCGGGTTATCGCCCAGCTTCACCAGCCCGCTGCCATCGGAAATCTCATAATCCTGCCAGCCGCCGTAGCCGAGCACCCAATCGCCGGGCTGATAATCAGCATGGTTCGACGTTACAACGCGGCTTACGGTGCCGCCCACCATCACCGCGCCAATGGCGACCGGCGGCGAGTAGGAAGGCGCGTCGCTCATCCGCCCGCGCATATAGGGATCTAATGACAGAAAGACGGTGCGCAGCAGCAGCTGCCCCGGCCCAGGAGAAGCGACCTCACCCTCTTCCAGGCGGAAGTTCTCCCCGGTCGGCTCGCCGTGCGGACGGGATGCCAGCAGCCAGCGGCGGTGGCGTTGCGGATTAAAAGCCATAACAAACTCCTCTTTTGACAAGTCTGTATTGAGGCTAGCTGCTTTCCCGTCAGCGCGCATTGACATTATGAGGCAGATTGATTGAGCCGGACGACCAGATAGACGCAGGGCTGCGTGGTTTCATTAATGAAGCGGCAGTCGTTCGGCGGCCCGAGCTCCAGACAATCTCCCGCCTGCATTTCGTGGCGCGTAGTGCCTTCGATAAACACCAGCTCGCCCTGCTGCAGCCAGATAAGCTGTCGCGCCAGAGCATAAGAAGCCGCCGGCATCGGAATATCGCTGCCCCCGGGCAGCTCTACCTGCACCAGATCGATAGGCAAATCGCTACGCGGCGACACGTGACGACGCAGATAGTGGCTCTGCGGGTCGTGCCACACCGGCTGATTAGCCAACCGCAGCAGCTTGCCTTCCTGCATCTCGGCGCGGGCGATCAGCGTCGACATACTGATGCCAAAGGCGCCGGAAAGCCGCCCAAGCATAGAGGCCGTCGGGCTGCTTTCGCCGCGCTCGATCTTGTGGATCATCGCCCGGGACGCGCCCGCCCGATCCGCCAGTTCGCTCAGCGACCAGCCGCGAGATTCCCGCTCAATACGGATGCGTGCGCTGATGCGCTGGTTCAGGTTGTCTTCTATAGTGTTCATAGCGTGACACTATAGTGTAGGGCGTCTGTTTGCACAACCAGCCGAAAATGGCCGCTTATTCCGAGGAAAAGGCCCGACGTGATATTACGCCGGGCAATCTGGAGAAATCAGGGGATAATTAAACTTACATCCTTTAAGGCAATAAATGAAAAGAAAACGCCTCGACTAAATAAAGACGCGCAGGCCCACTGCGCCAAGATGATCGTCAATATTCCACGCCTCGTTATCGTTGCCCCAGGCTTTTTCGTAGCCGTATTCAAGATAGGTCACCGCGCTATTACCTAGCCAGTAATCAGTGCCTAATACCGTCGACTGGAAGTGCTGCCCGTCCATGGCATCCCCGCCCTGCGACCAGTTAAAATCAACGTACACTCCCCAGGCCGGCGTGATTTTAAACTGTGAGTCATATTCCAGGCCAAGCACCGTTTCCTGGTCATCACCATGCCGGGTATTACGATCGTAATGACCGCTGGTCGCCGCTTTAACATCATTAACTTTATTCAGGTAATACGTCACCTCCGCGCCGTTATACCAGGCGTGGTCACCGACGTTGGCGGTATATTTTGCGTTCATCCCCATGGAATACGTATTGCCGTCATAGGCATCACCGTTATTATCGGTGTAATGAAAGCAGTGACCATTCGGGCCAAAACTCTGGCAGCCGCTGGCTGATCCGCTATTTACCGTGTAATGATTATAGGCAACGGCGCTGGAGACGGAGAAGCCGTTATCCCAGCGATACTGCGCGGCGGCCGCGGCGCCGCCGTGAACGGTGGCTGAACCATCGCGGTAAGCGTCATGCAGGTTCGGGCCATCGCCATAGGCCGCAAAGCCGATGCTGTCGACGTTGTCATTACCTTGCCCCATGACGCCAAGGGTCATATTTTTATCATTAAAATAGTAGATTGCCGCGGAATTAATAATATCCGTCGACATTCCGGCGGTATCATGTTTCGCCTTTCCACCCCAGGCATAGGTTGTGTCAATGCCCAACCCCCAGTCGGTAGGCGCATATTGTTTACCGAAGGTCACTACACCATATCGATCGTTACCAATACCGGCATAAGCCTGCCGGGTATAAACATCGTTGCCCTGGTCATCTGTTGCGGAATCTAAACCATGAACGCCGGTCTCATAATAACCTACGGCATAATTACTCAGGCCGTTCAGATCAAAATTATGCCGTAAAGCTACCCCCAGCCGCGAGTCATTATTCTGTATATTATGTTCCTGGCTATGATGAGAATCCGTTTTGGCCATTAAACGTACGGATCCTAAAATACCGATCGCCGTATCATCATTGCTCCACAGCGTCTCCCCTTTAGTCTGCGTTGCGGTATAAGCCGGTGCCGCCTGTAGCACATTGGTTTCAGCCGCCATGGTGGTATTGACTAATACATTACCCATAATAATTGTCAGTATCGAAGGCACTACTACTTTCATATTTTTCCTACGCGCCATTGCTTCACCCTTATCAGCAAAATGAATCCCTGCGTATAAATACGCATAATGGTATGAATGGAATATCGTTATAAAATCCACCAGAGTTATGCCGTATATTTTTCCATACGCACTCTGATTAATGACAATATATCTTCCGGGGTTAAGCTATTTCTATTGCGTAAAAATAAAAAAGGGAATGCTATCACAATGATTTGTATCATCTTCAATACAATCATGAAGTTATCGTAGCCACAACTTCATTACTAAATGTCATCAAAATATAAAACCGGTAAATAAAAATTGAAAATATGACTGCCGAGTAATAGTGATACGTTTAATCAGTTGTAAAACAGGAAGTATTGATTTGAATGATGAGACAGGAGAGTCCTGGACAGACAACCGACGGAGTCGGCAAGCCAGAGGAAAAATTTATGGCTAAAACAGATGACAGCCTTGCGTACATTATTGTAATAATAGCGTACTACTATAGTGTACAAACCTGAGGGTTACCATGATCATCCGCCATGCCAGCAAAGACGATTGCGCGGCAATCGCAGAAATCTACAACCATGCGGTCGTCCATACCGCCGCCATCTGGAACGATAAAACCGTCGATACCGACAATCGCATCGCGTGGTATGAAGCCCGACAGATCGCCGGTTATCCGGTGCTGGTGAGTGAAGAAAACGGCGTCATTACCGGTTATGCTTCCTTCGGAGATTGGCGCGCCTTTGATGGCTTTCGCCATACCGTCGAGCATTCCGTATATGTCCATCCTGAGCATCAGGGCAAAGGGCTGGGCCGCAGCCTGCTGGTGGCCCTGATCGCCGAAGCTAAGCGGTTGAATAAGCACGTGATGGTTGCCGGTATTGAAGCGCAAAATGAGGCTTCTTTACATCTGCACCACACGCTGGGCTTTATCACCACCGGACAGATGCCGCAGGTCGGCACGAAATTTGGCCGCTGGCTGGATTTGACCTTTATGCAGCTACAGCTTGACGATCGCCGCGATCCGGACGGCGGCGCATGAATCAGACGCTGACCCTGGCCTGTTTGATTGCCGCCGGCATTGGGCTGGTCGTACAAAACACCCTGATGGTACGAATTACCCAGTCCGCATCGACCATTCTGATCGCTATGCTGCTGAACTCGCTGGTCGGCATCGTGATTTTTGTCACGATACTGCTGCTGAAGCACGGCGCGGCAGGGATTCAGGAGCTGGCGGTCAGCGTAAAGTGGTGGACGCTAATTCCGGGTTTGCTGGGTTCGTTCTTTGTCTTTGCCAGCATCAGCGGCTATCAGAACGTCGGGGCGGCGACCACCATCGCAGTATTGATTGCCAGTCAGTTGATCGGTGGCCTGGTGATGGATTTACTTCGCGCGCATGGCGTTCCGCTTCGCGCGCTGATTGGCCCACTCTGCGGTGCGGTAATGCTGGTTATCGGCGCCTGGCTGGTGGCCAGACGCCAGTTCTAGCGCCTGGCTTAGTGGATCTCGCCGCCGCGGGTCAACTGCTCCCGGCGCGCTTCCTGTTCCTCATGCTGCTGGCGGCCATGATGAGCAATAGCGTTACGCAAACGCTGCTGCTGCACGTAGCGCTCTTCTCGCCCCAGCCCGGCGTCGTCGCTTAATGTAATCAGCAGTTCGTTCATATGGGTAATGACGCTTTCGGCAATCGCCGCGTCCACGCGCGCGACGACCTCATCCAGATGCGACATGCTTCCTCCTTCCGGCTTAATTAAGTTTAACTTTGGAAAAATCGCTCCCCATCAGGCTCACGCTGTATCCGCTAACGTTACTGCGCGTCGCGTAGAAGGTTTTGCCGGTTGCCAGGGTGATCCATGGGGCCTGCTGATAAAAAATCTCCTGCGCCTGAGCGTAGAGTTTAGCGCGCTCCTGCGGGTCGCTCACCAGGATAGCCTTTTTCACCAGCGCATCGTAGGGCTTATCGCACCAGCGGGCAACGTTGGAGCCGGTTTTAATGTTATCGCAGCTTAACAGGGTACCGGCAAAGTTATCCGGATCGCCGTTATCTGACATCCAGCCAAACAGCGCGCTGTCATGCTCCCCTTTGCGCATACCGGCGAGGTACTCGCCCCACTCATAGGTGACGATTTTGGCTTTGATGCCAACTTTGCTCCAGTCATTCTGGATCATTTCAGCGATACGGCGCGAATTAGGATTATACGGGCGCTGCACCGGCATCGACCAGAGGGTGACTTCGGCCCCTTTTTCCAGCCCGGCCTGTTTAAGGAGATCTTTCGCTTTTTGCGGATCGTAGTCGTAATCGGGCAGATCTTTCTTATAGCCCAGCATATTGGCAGGGATCGGCGATTTCGCAACGCTGCCGGACTCCAGGAACACCGCTTTCACGATCGCCTGCTTGTCGGTGGCATAGTTGAGCGCCTGCCGCACCAGCAGGTTATCGAACGGCTTTTTCTCGGTATTAAACGCCAGGTAGCCGACGTTGAGCGCCTCAACCGAATGCAGCGCCAGATCTTTATTACCTTTAATCACCGGGAATTGTACCGGCGACGGCGCGGGAATAATCTGGCATTCATTGGTTTGTAGCTTCGCCAGCCGTGTCTCAACGTTCGGGGTGATCGAGAAGATCAGGTGTTTAGTCGGCACTTCACCATCCCAGTAGTGCGGGTTGGCAACATAGCGGATCAGCGAATCCACCTTATACTGCTGGAGGGCGTAAGGTCCGGTGCCGACAGGCCAGGTATCGATATACTCCGGCGTGCCTTTTTTCAGCATTGCATCGGCATATTCGGCAGACAGAATTGACGCAAAATCCATCCCCCAGTCGGCGAGGAATGCCGCATTGGGTTCGTTGAGCACAAACTGAACGTGGTAGTCATCGATCTTTTTGACCTCTTTAATCAGCTTATCCAGCCCGACGTCGTGAAAGTATTCGTATTGCCCGTGGGAAACATTGTGATAAGGATGATTCGCATCTTTCTGGCGCAGCACCGAGAACAGCACATCATCGGCGTTGAAATCGCGGGTCGGCTTAAAGAATTTATTGCTGTTGAACTGCACGCCTTTACGCAGGGTAAAGGTCCAGGTTTTGCCGTCCGGAGAGACGCTCCATTCCGTCGCGAGGGAAGGAACAGGCGTGTTTTTGACCGGATCAAAGTTTATCAGCCGGTTATACAGCACCTGAGAGCTGGCGACAAAAGAGGGCCCGGAACTGGCAATCTGCGGATTGAAGGATTCCGGAGAGGCTTCGGAGCAATAGACCAGCGTATCATCGCCCGCCGCCAGCGCGCTTGCCGCCGGCAGAAGTGCGCTCAACGCCAGCGCAATAAACGTTTTCCCTGTAAACATGGTTATAAACCTTATGAATTTGTTATAAGTCCTTTAATAACAGCACAGGGGAATTCAACCGGCAAATAATCAATTGGTATCAGGTTATGCTAAAAACCGCTTTTTCGCCGATTAATTCAGCATCTCTACTCTCACCCCCCTCCCCTCGATTTCAGTCATAAATGTGAAGCGTGCGAAAGGTTGCGAAAAAACAGGGCGATAACCGCCCGGGCGGCATCACGCGGCGGCGCAACCCGGTACACTCGGCAAATCGCAACGCCAGGAGAAACCTACAATGACAATAACCTGCACTCTCTACACCAACGGCCAGTGGCACGATGCGGAAGGCCATGCCACTTTTACCCGCCACAACCCGCTGACGCAAGAAAACGCCTCCGTTGCCAGCGCCGCCAGCCTGGCTGACGCTCGCCGCTGCGCCGATACCGCCGGCGCGGCGTATCCGCAATGGCGCGATACGATACCCGCAGAACGGCGACGCCTCCTGCTGGACGCTGCCGAAGAGATGCTGCGCCGTGAGGCGAAGTTTATTGCCGCGATGGCGGCCGAAACGGGAGCTACCGCGCACTGGGCCGGTTTTAACGTGCATCTGGCCGCCGATATCCTGCGCGAAGCCGCCGCATTGACCACGCAAATCGAAGGCCAGGTGATCCCCTCTAACGTGCCGGGAAATCTGGCGTTGGGCATCCGTCAGGGGGCGGGCGTCGTACTCAGCATGGCGCCGTGGAACGCACCATTGATTCTGGCGACTCGCGCTATCGCCACGCCGCTGGCCTGCGGAAATACGGTTATTCTCAAAGGCGCGGAGCTCTCGCCGGCGACTCAGGGGCTAATTATCGATGCCCTGGCGGCGGCGGGCTTCCCCGCCGGCGTGGTGAATTATCTGACCTGCACTCCCGCCGACGCTCCTGCGCTGGTGGAGTCTCTAATAGCGCACCCCGCCGTACGCCGCATCAACTTCACCGGTTCGACGCCGGTAGGACGGATTATCGCCCGCACCTGCGGGGAGCATCTGAAACCGGCGGTGCTTGAACTGGGCGGCAAGGCACCGCTGCTGGTGCTTGACGACGCTGACCTCGAACAGGCGGCTGCGGGCACCGTTTTTGGCGCATTCGCCAACGCCGGACAAATCTGCATGTCGACCGAGCGCATCATTGTGGATGCGGCCGTCGCGGAAGAGTTTGTGGCGCTGCTGGCCAGGCGCGCGGCGGCCCTGCCCGCCAGCCTGCTCGGCCCGGTGGTAGAGATGAAGACCGTCACCCGCTGCAATGCCTTGATAGAGGATGCGCTGGCGAAGGGCGCGCGCCTGCTCACAGGCGGCACATCCAATTCGACGCAAATGCGCGCCACCCTGCTCGATGGCGTCACCCGGGAAATGCGCATCTGGCATGAGGAATCGTTCGGCCCGGTAAAATCGATTATTCGCGTTCAGAACGAAGCCGAAGCGCTGGCCGTCGCGAACGAAAGCGAATATGGCCTCTCGTCGGCGATATACAGTCGGGACAGCGCCCGGGCGTGGAACCTGGCGCAAAATCTGCAAACCGGCATTTGCCACATCAACGGCCCCACCGTGCACGATGAAGCGCAAATGCCGTTTGGCGGCTGTAAATCATCGGGCTATGGCCGCTTTGGCGGACGCTCGGGGATTGCCGAGTTTACCGAGCTGCGCTGGATCACGCTGCAAATGCTCCCGCGCGAGCTGCCGTTTTAAGTTTCAAGGCCGCCAATGGTTCTTGAATTCCCACAGGCGATTAAAGGCCACGTCATCCAGCTGTCGTTCTGCGGAAATATTGCCGCGGAACGGTCGGGAGGTGGTGGCCGCAGCGCCCCATGGGGAAAGCCGATCGTAGCTTTGATCGATAGCGCTGTTGGCGATCAGCACCTGTCCGTTGGCGGTCTGCCCCGCTAAATAGCCGGTCTTGCCTGCCCCCTGATCCCAGGCGCGGCCCAGCTTTGCCTTGAAACTGCCCTGATAGCCGCTGTCGCCGGTAAAGCGGCTGTTCTTCACCAGAAAGCCGTATGGATTATCCGGCAACGTGTTCGGCGCCAGCACGTAAGCCTCGGGAGAACGGCGCGTCGAGACGGTGTGGAAATGCACATTGTCAAAGACCGCATTCGCCCGGCCGAAGACATAATCCACGTCCCCTTCGACGTAGCTGTCTTTGACGTATACGCGGCTAATGCGATCCGTCACCGCTTCATTACGCAGGTTGCTGGTATTCAAATAGAGCGTATCCTGGCGTCCCAGCAAACGGACTTTCTCCAGCTGCACGCGATCGCCATCCGTCCGCAGAGCCACCCCCTGGTGGGTACCGCCATCAACGGTATCCAGCAGACTGTTGGCTACGCTAAGATTAACCAGCTGGAAATCAGCGCTTTGCGACCACATCACCGCCGCGCAGTTGGTGCCTATTGTCTTACTGGTACGCCCGGCGCAAAGCGCATACTGGTACCAGGCGGGGTCGCCTTCACGATACTGATGCTGGCCGTTCACCTGCTCGCGATAGCGCTGCGCAGAAAATTGTGAATCCAGCGCCAGCTCAATCCTGACCTCTTCGGGCTGCTCTCCGGCACCATAAAGGGTTATCGGCGGCGCCCCTGCGGGGATATAGACCGTTTCCCGATAGATGCCTGGCTCGATACGGATATAGATACGCTCATTCTTTGCCGAATGCTGGGCTATTGCCGCATTAACCGCCTGCTGAATGCGAGAGTACGGCGCTCCCGCAAGCGCCACGCGCCAGGCGCTTTCCGTTTGCGGAAGGCTAACTGGCGATGGCGACCATGGCCCATCCGGGGCACTCAACGCGCCGCCCTGCGCAAAATAGCGCTCCATGGTGAAGCTTGCCGCTTCCGCCGCCGTAAGCTGCGGGCGGGAAGCCGTCCCGCGCGGATGTTGCGTTACGCACCCTTGCAGAAGCAGAGGCGTACAGAGTAAAGCCGAGATACCCAGGATGTTGATTATTCGCATTTCACGCTCGCCACATATAAAGGAAACGGAATATCAAAATAAATGAAATATTGTTTCTTTTTGTATGTAGCGATCACGAATCAGACTTCTGCCTCAATGCTGGCATAAAAATTGTCCAGCGTGCGGGCCAGCGCCGATGGGTTTTCCCACGCCATTGAATGCCCGGCCAGCGGGATCGCTAACAGCGGGATCCCCGCCGCGACAGTATCCGTCGCTTCATGAGCCGGTAACGAATGCTCTCCGTAAATCAGGGCCTTAGGACAGGATAAATGGATAAAGCGGGTAAACCAGGACGGATTAGCGCCCTTCACCAGGCTGGACGCTCCGCGCCACACCGCCCACGGAGCGCTGTTTTGCAGGCAACCGGCCCAGGGCGAGGTTTCGGCACTGAGCATCTCGGCATAGCCCCGGGCAATAAAGCGCTCTTCGGTTTGTTCCGCGATGCGCCTGCTGTACATACCGCCCCCGGGATAGAGATTGGGTTCGGCCACCAGCAGCCCCAGCACCCGTTCGGCGAGCCATTCTGCGGCTTCAATCGCCACGCTGCCGCCCATGCTGTGACCATATAAGTAGCAGCGCGTTAGCCCTAAGCTATCCAGAAGCTCAACTATTACTCCGGCCTGATCGCCGATGCGATAGCCGAAAGATGGCGGCTTGTCGCTGTAGCCGTATCCGGGTAAATCGACCAGAATCGTTCGCCGTCCGGCCAGCGCAGGATCGGCGGCCACGCGAGGATAGTCATAGGTTGAGGCGCAGCCCAGGCCGTGGATAAAGATAATCGGTTCACCGCGGCCGGGCAGGTCCAGCCAGCGCACGTTGCCGCCGGCCTGAGAGGAATAGAAACTGTTCATCGAAGATCATCCGTTAGTTGAGCCTGTTTTTTTATACAGTCATCACTAAAAGTTAGCCATCGATTTTTCAATCAGAACAAAGAGACCAGCAACGCCATGGGAAAGCTGAACGGCCATGTCGCGCCAATCAGCAGCGCCGCCAGCAGGCGGATCCAGCGGCTCTCTTTCGTTAAGAACCAGCTTATTACCGCGCAGATACAGCCCATAACTGCATAAAAAACCAGCATTTTCTGGTACAACGTCATTTTTCTTCTTCCTTCCCTGAGAGGCATTTTCGCGTCAAGCGATGCCTTTTCGTACCCCAGCGTACGTCAGAGTTTATGGCATAATAAAACGAGTCACGGCTTTAATTTTCAGAAATACGCCCGATTCGGCTTAGTCCGATAGCGCAACCTTTGACCTCGTACTATAACTGTAGAGGCTAATTCATTAAGGTGGCGTTATGGATGTTTCCAGCAAAACCGTCCTTCTGATAAATGTCGGCGCAGCGCTTGCGCTAATCGGCCTGTTGTCCGTTCGTTTTGGTTGGTTTTAGCGATTTTACTCAGCAATGAAACCTAAAAAAGCAGCCTTTGAAGGCTGCTTTTTTACGATTTAATAGCGCTTGCCTCAGCTGCAGAGGCGTGTTGTTGCACGGTCATCAGCTTCTGCAATTCAGGATCCCACGCCGAGAGCAGGTCAACTTTTTCACTGTCCCACGCGGCCGCAGCACAAACCGCTTCTGCTACGCCCTGTTTTTCACAATCAACAATCTGTTTAGCGGGAAAATTCCCGTAAAGCATCGCTGTGGCGCAGGTCACGAAGAGAAAACACGCTATTTTTTTCAAAACTATATCAACGTCGAAGCAACAAATTGCGCCGAATGTTCGCATGAGCGGCTATATAAAGTCAAACCCGCTTCCCTGCCCCACCAGCCGTCATCATCGCGACTTATTTAACATAAACATTACATATTCGCTAAATTTAAAGGGGGGCACGAAAATATTAATGGCGATAAATGAATATCTCTTGCCTTTCAGAACTTATTCTCACAACCCGCAGTTAATAACACCTTTATTTATAGGGTTATATATTTGATGGCTTGAGTTTAAATAAGCCTTATTTGCCGCAATCAGCGCTGCGCGCTATTCTCCGAAGCTCACGGGCCTTTCCTGGCGCAGGGCAATTGTTCACTATTCTTTATCCAATCATCAGCATTGAGCCAAGAGGCGATCATCATAATTAGCGGGTTCAATGGCGGCCAGGATACAGTAAAACGGGTTAAAAAGATAAAATATCATTATTTATCAATAACTTATAAAACAAAAATAGCGATAAAACTTTTCTCTCGACTTTAAATGATAAGAAATATCATTTGCCTTGTTTCGCATAAAATCATACATTCATAATTACAAGTTATGCGAAGCTTGTTTTTTACTCATTGCTTTTTGAGGTGGTACATGTCCGGAATCGCCGTGCTTATTGTGGCGTTAATTTTACTTATTGCTGCAATTTATAATCTTTTTTCTTATGTTCGCGAGCGTCGTCAATCAAGTTTACCGAGCAAAAAAAACAAACGTTAGCCTGTTAATCATTTGCCAAAAAATAAATAACGCCGTACGTATTTAATTTCTGATGACCTGATATCAGGCAAAATCACAGCAACAAGTTAATATCTCCAGCGCAACAAAAAGCCCCTGCATTGCCTGCAGGGGCTGGCGAACTTTTCCGTCAGTTAACGAGAGGACCCGGAAGAGCGCATCCCTCGCCCCGAGGACTAACCGGCCCCACCCGGCGCTTATCTCCGGCACTCATCATGGCTTAGCTCTTGAAGGGGCTTAAGAATATTCTCATAAACGCACGCTTCTGTTTTAACATTTTTTGCTATGGTAACTATTAGCAGGCTAATCTGAATCACTCATCCTCTACCCGTGCTTGATCATCACATGACGGATGGTCGTATAATCCTCCAGGCCATACATCGACATATCCTTGCCGTAGCCGGAGAGCTTCTGCCCGCCATGCGGCATTTCGCTAACCAGCATAAAATGCGTATTGACCCAGGTACAGCCATACTGCAGGCGGGCGCTGAGCCGGTGCGCTCTGCCGACATCGCGAGTCCATACCGACGAGGCAAGACCATATTGGGAATCGTTGGCCCAGCACAGCGCCTGCTCTTCATCGCTAAATGCGGTGATGCTGACAACCGGACCAAAAACCTCCCGCTGCACAATCGCATCGTCCTGCTTCGCCCCTGCCAGCAGCGTGGGCTGGAAGTAGTAACCATTGCCCGGCGCTTTGCTGCCGCCGGTCACCACCTGAATATGCGGCAAGGCACGAGCCGCATCGACGGCGGCGCTGACCCTGTCCAGATGCGCCTGCGAGCTCAGCGGGCCCAGTTCGGTCGTTTCATCGTCCGGCGGTCCAATCTTCAGGCTGGCGACCGCCGCGCCGAGCTTTTCCACCAGTTGGTCATAGATTCCGGCCTGCGCGTAAATGCGGCAGGCGGCGGTACAGTCCTGACCGGCGTTATAAAACCCAAAGGTCCGTACCCCCTCCACCACCGCGTCAATATCCGCATCATCAAAAACGATAACCGGCGCCTTCCCGCCCAGCTCCATATGGGTTCGCTTAATCGACGCCGCGGTATGGCCGATAATATGCGCGCCGGTAGCAATCGAGCCGGTTAGCGACACCATGCGAACCCGGGCATGGGCGGTCAGCGGATCGCCGACGGTTGCTCCGCGCCCGAACAGAACATTAAGCACCCCGGCGGGGAAAATCTCCTGCGCCAGTTCACCTAACTTCAGCGCGGTGAGCGGAGTGATCTCAGAGGGTTTTATTACCACGCAGTTGCCTGCCGCCAGCGCTGGCGCCAGTTTCCAGGCCGCCATCATGAGCGGATAGTTCCACGGCGCGATAGAAGCCACCACGCCGACCGGATCGCGGCGGATCATCGAGGTGTGGCCTTCGAGGTATTCACCTGCCGCCATACCCGGCAGACAGCGCGCTGCACCGGCGAAAAATCGGAAAACATCGGCAACCGCCGGTAGCTCATCGTTGACCACGCAGTGCAGCGGTTTGCCGCAGTTCAACGACTCCAGTTGAGCCAGCTCCTGGGCATGTTCAGTAATCAGGTCCGCCAGCCGCAGCAGGCATTCGGCGCGGGTTTTCGGCGTCGTCTGACTCCAGCCGGCAAAGGCCTGGTCAGCGGCGTCAACCGCGGCATCAACCTGCGTCGCCGAGGCCTCCGCAATCGACAAAATCTCTTCGCCGGTGGCTGGATTTAACACCGGCACAGTCTCGCCTTCGCCAGCCACTAACTTACCGTTTATCAAAAGGTTATTTTGCATAGCATTATCCTGTATCGGTTTTTTATTTTCCGTTTTCCGCGCTGATGTCGCCGTCACGAGTGAGCCACCAGGCCCCCAGAATCGGAAACATCGTCACCAGCATGACCAGCAGCGCGACGACGTTGGTGACCGGGACATCGCGCGGGCGCCCGAGCTGATTAAGCAACCAGAGCGGCAGCGTACGCTCGTGCCCGGCGGTAAACGTGGTCACGATAATTTCATCAAACGACAGAGCAAACGCCAGCATTCCCCCCGCCAGCAGCGCCGATCCCAGATTGGGCAGTACCACGTAACGAAAGGTTTGCCAGCCGGTTGCGCCTAAATCCATCGACGCTTCCACCAGACTCCATGAAGTGCGGCGAAAGCGGGCAATCACGTTGTTAAATACCACGACCACGCAGAAGGTCGCGTGTCCCACGACGATAGTCAGCAGCCCGGGTTCCAGATTGACGGCCTTAAAGGCGGTCAGCAGCGCAAGCCCGGTAATAATGCCGGGCAGCGCAATCGGTAATAGCAGCAGTAGCGACACGGCGTTTTTGCCAAAAAACGTGCTGCGCCACAGCGCACCTGCAGCCAGCGTGCCAAGTACGAGAGCGATGGCGGTCGACAGCGCGGCGATTTTGAGTGACAACGTCACGGAATCGATAATATCGCTACGCCCCGCCGCTTCGCTAAACCAGCGCAGCGTCAGGCCTGCAGGCGGAAAGCTGAAGGCGGCGTCTTCGGTATTGAATGCGTAGAGAGCGATAATCAGCAGCGGGAAATGCAGGAATATCACGCCACCCCAGGTGGCGACCTTCAGGAACAGCGGTGCGCGATCAGAGTGCATCAAATGCTCCCAGACGTTTCACGAACGCCAGATAGAGGGCAATCAGTACAATGGGCACCAGGGTAAACGCCGCCGCCATCGGCATGTTGCCAATCGCCCCCTGCTGGGAATAGACCATATTGCCGATAAAGAATCCCGGCGGCCCCACCAGCTGCGGCACGATAAAATCGCCCAGCGTCAGGGAGAAGGTAAAAATGGACCCCGCCGCAATGCCGGGGATCGCTAACGGCAGCACCACATAGCGAAAGGTCTGGCGCGGACGGGCGCCAAGATCGGCGGAAGCCTGCAGCAATGAAGACGGCAGGCGTTCCAGCGCCGCCTGCACAGGCAGGATCATAAACGGCAGCCAGATATAGACGAACACCAGGAAGCGCCCCAGCCCAGAGGTCGACAGCGTATTGCCGCCGACCGCCGGGATCGTCAGCACCATGCTCAGTACGCTTTCCAGACCAAGATGGCGCAGGAACCACTGGGCGACGCCATCTTTAGCCAGCAGCAGCGTCCAGGCATAGGCTTTGACGATATAGCTCGCCCACATCGGCAGCATCACGGCGATATAGAAAAAGGCTTTCATCTTGCCACGGGTATAGCGGGCCATATACCAGGCCATGGGCAGTGCCAGAATCGCGCTGGCGACGGTCACCGATAGCGCCATCACCAGCGTGCGCACAATAATGTCGTAGTTAGCCGGATTAAACAGCGCGCGCAGATTGGCCAGCGTCAGGTCGTTGGTGACCGACATGGTGAAATCATCAAAGGTATAGAAACTTTGCCACAAAAGGGTCAACAACGACCCCAGATAGACAATGCCAAACCACATGAGCGGCCCCAGCAGTAGCAGAAACAGAGCCAGCGAGGGATGACGCCAGAAGGTGCCGGCCAGGCGTCCACCTCCGGCAGAGGGTATCGCCATCGTCATATCACCCTCCGCTCTCCAGGGGGACCATCGCCGCACGCGACCATGAAGCCAGCACCTGTTGCCCTACCGGAGGGGCGTTCAGCGCAGCCTGACCATCGACATTCGCCTGACTCACCAGCAGCTTCTCGCCGTCAGCCAGCTTCAGCTCGACGCGCGTGGCGGCGCCCATATACTGCACCGCCTGCACGATCCCCTGAATCTGCACCTCCCCGCCGGCATTCAGCCGAATATGCTCCGGACGCAGCGACCAGGCGCCCGTCATCGCGCACAGCTTCTGCGCCAGCTCGCTGCTAAACACGTTGGCGGTACCGACAAACCCGGCGACAAACGCCGTTCTTGGCCGCAAATAGAGATCCTGAGGCGCATCAACCTGCTCAATGCGTCCCTGATTAAAGACCGCCACGCGGTCAGACATCGACAGAGCCTCTCCCTGATCGTGGGTCACAAAAATGAAGGTGATGCCCAGCGCCTGCTGCAGTTTTTTCAGCTCCAGCTGCATCTGTTCGCGCAGTTTTAGATCCAGTGCCCCCAGCGGTTCATCCAGCAGCAGGACCCTGGGCTGATTCACCAGCGCCCGGGCGATGGCTACTCGCTGGCGCTGGCCGCCGGAAAGCTGAGAAGGCTTGCGCGCATGCACAAAAGCGAGCGCCACCTTCTCCAGCGCCTCCTGCGCACGGGCGTGGCGCTCCTTTTTGCCGATCCCCTTAACCATCAACCCGTAGGCGACGTTATCGAGTACCGACATATGAGGAAACAGCGCATAATCCTGGAAAACGGTATTCACATCGCGCTGCCAGGGCGGCAGCGCGCTGGCCGGTTGGCCAAAAATACGTATCGTTCCGCCCGAAAGCTGTTCAAATCCGGCAATCAGGCGCAGGCAGGTGGTTTTGCCGGAGCCAGATGGCCCCAGCATAGAGAAAAACTCGCCGTCGCGAATAGCGATGCTGACGCCATCCACCGCCCGCACGTCGCCGTACAGGCGCGAAACATTATCCAGCTCTACCGCGTGCATGTTCTTCGCCTCCGGCGACTTAACGACCGCCCATAATCGCGATGTAATCCTGCGTCCAGCGGCTGTAGGGGACGAATTTCCCGCCTTCGGCAACCGGCGTTTTCCAGAACGCAATTTTGGCGAATTCGTTGTAACCATTGGTTTCGCAGCCTTGATCCCCGAGCAGCGCGCTGGCTTTGCAACCCGCAGGTACGACCGGCAGCGAACCAAACCAGGCGGCGACATCCCTCTGCACTTTCGGGGTGAGCGACCAGTTCATCCATTTATAAGCGCAAACCGGATGTTTAGCATCGCTGTGCAGCATAGTGGTATCCGCCCAGCCGGTGACGCCCTCTTTCGGAAAAACGGTGGCGATCGGCTGGCCTTCCGCTTTCAGACCGTTGGCCTGATAGGGCCAGGCGCTGGAGGCCACCACGCCTTCGTTTTTAAAATCGCTCATCTGCACGGTGGTATCGTGCCAGTAGCGGTGGATCAGCGGGTGCTGTTCGCGCAGGACTTTCAGTACTGCCTGATACTGCGCTTCGGTAAGTTGATAGGGATCATTAATACCCAGCTGCGGCTGAGTGGCTTTAACGAATAGCGCGGCGTCGGCAATATAAATCGGCCCATCATAAGCCTGTACGCGGCCCTGATTGGTTTTTCCGTCCGGCAGATTTTGTTTTACGAACACCACGCTCCAGCTATCCGGCGGCGTCGGGAAGGTTTTGCTGTTGTACATCAGCAGGTTTGGCCCCCACTGGTACGGAGTGCCGTAGACCTGTCCGCCGACGTTAAACCACGCGCCTTTTTCCACGCGCGGGTCGAGGGAGTGCCAGTTAGCAATCAGCGCAGTGTTAATCGGCTGCACGCGCTTACCCATAATCAGGCGCAGCGAAGCGTCGCCGGACGCGGTGACCAGGTCATAGCCTCCTTTTGCCATCAGGCTGACCATCTCATCGGACGTGGCGGCGGTTTTGACATTAACCTGACAGCCGGACTCTTTTTCAAACTGGCTCACCCAGTCGTAGCTTTTATCGGTTTGTCCCCGCTCGATATATCCCGGCCAGGCAATAATATCGAGACGACCTTCGCCTTTATCGAGAGAAGTCGGCGGCTCGGCGGCCTGCGCCGTCAGGAAAACCATCCCCAGCACGCAAAGGCTGCCACGGGCAATTTTTTTGCTCATCGGGTCATACTCCTGTCACAAGAAAATGAGCGGCAGCCGTGCCGTAAAAATATCTTCCTTCATAACAGTAGACGGCGCGCCTGGGGCCCCCGGGGAAATTTATTCAGGTTGTGACAAGGGGCGCATTACGCAAAAAACGGCATACACGGAATAACTTTATGGATTATAGACAAGGAGTTAGCGAGGCAATACGACTATGCGAATTTCCTATGGTTGGCATCAGTAAAATAATAACCCACCTGTTCGCCGGCTTATTTTTCGGCCCGGTATCACTGGCGGGAAATAAATAACGCTAAGCCAGCATTTCGCGAATCAGTTCGCCCAGGCGTTTAACCCCCAGCTCCTCTTTTTCGCCCCAGCCCCACGCGGTATTAAAGCGGAAGAATGAAGTCCAGCTGGCGGTGGTGGAAAACATTTTCCCCGGCGCAATGCTGATGTTATACGCCAGCGCGCGGGCGCTCAGCTCCCCCGCATCGGCTCCGGCGGGAAGCTCAAGCCAGAGAAAATAACCGCTATCGCTATGATGAATTTTTACCTCTGCGGGAAGATGGCGCAGCAGGGCCTGCCAGGCCAGCTGTTTGCGCTCGGCAAGCTGGCGGCGTAAACGGCGCAGGTGGGCATCGTAGCGTTTAGTCGAAAGGTAATCGACCAGCGCCAGCTGCATTGGCGAACTGGTGGAGAGCGTACTCATCAGCTGTAGCTGCTGGATCCGTCGGGCGTGCTTGCCCGCCGCCACCCAGCCGATACGGAACCCGGGTACCAGACATTTGGAGAAGGAGCTGCAGTGCAGCGTCATATCGTCGCGATCCCAGTATTTTGCCGGCAGCGGTTTCTCACGACCAAAGTAGAGCTCGCTGTAAACATCATCTTCAATCAGCATCACGTTATAGCGCGCCAGCAGTGCCACCAGTCGCGCTTTTTTCTCCGCGCTGAGGGTAAAGCCGAGCGGGTTTTGCCCATTGGTCATCAGCCAGCAGGCTTTCACCGGATAGCTCTGTAGCGCCTGCTCCAGCGCGGCGAGATCGATCCCCTCTTTAACATCCGTGGCCACCGATAGCGCTTTCAGGCGCAATCTTTCAAGAGCCTGCAGCGCCCCGTAGAAGCAGGGATTTTCCACCACCACCCAATCGCCCGGTTCGGTGACGGCCTGCAGACTAAGGTTCAGCGCTTCCAGCGCGCCGGCGGTGATCACGATGTCGTCCGGCGAGATATTCATTCCCTGCAGCGCGTAGCGCCGGGCAATCGCATGGCGCAGTTCATCGTTCCCCGGCGGCAGGTTTTCAATCACGCTCATGGCGGTTGCGGTTTTGCTCACCTGCGCCAGCGAGCGGTTGAGCTGCGGTAAGGGGAACAGTCGCGGATCGGGAAAAGCCGAGGCGAAGGGCAACATAGAGGCCTGGCGGCTGGCCTGCAGCACTTCAAAGATATAAGTGTTGATATCAACCGCTTCATCACGCGTTACCTGGGCGGGCGGCGCGGGCTGCCGCGGTTTAGTGGGCTGCGGCGCGACATAATAGCCGGACTGCGGACGGGCGATGATGCGTCCCTGGCTCTCCAGTAGCTGATAGGCGTGGCTGACGGTCATAAAACTCATTCCGCTGCTTACCACCTGTTCGCGCAGCGAGGGCAACCTGTCGCCGGGTAACCACACCCCAAGCGCGATCTGTTCAGTAATCTGCTGCGCCAGCCGCTGGTACTTTTTCATCCGTCGATCCGTGTCGCTATTCGTAAGGTCAATTATATATCAGATGAGAAATAATGGCAGTTTATAAAAACTGTTATGGTGTGTAGTGAAATAATACCTTACCGGAGGCGTTGCTGGCGCATCTATCCGGGCTAGCGGACCGCAGACGGCTGGGAGCCCGTAGCCCGGCTAAGCGCAGCGCAGACCAGGAGAGCGCCATTCTGCGTTTTGCCAAAAGGTCATAACAGCCCCCCAACTGTTATAGGGAAAAACAGCGTTTCTGTTCCTGCAACCCGTTATCAACGAAGCCTAGAATTGCGCTGAGTCAATTTTGTTGCGGAGTTCTGCATGTTCGGTCTTGATGCATTCCACCTGGCGCGGATCCAGTTCGCTTTCACCGTGTCATTTCATATTATCTTCCCCGCCATCACCATCGGGTTAGCCAGCTACCTGGCGGTACTGGAAGGCTTATGGTTAAAAACCAAAAAACCGACCTGGCGCTCGCTGTACCACTTCTGGTCAAAAATCTTCGCCGTTAACTTCGGCATGGGAGTCGTCTCCGGCCTGGTGATGGCCTACCAGTTCGGTACCAACTGGAGCGGATTCTCGGAATTCGCCGGGAGCATTACCGGCCCGCTGCTGACCTATGAGGTTCTGACCGCCTTCTTCCTTGAGGCCGGATTCCTCGGCGTGATGCTGTTCGGCTGGAACCGTGTCGGACCTGGCCTGCACTTTTTCGCCACCTGTATGGTCGCGCTGGGGACGATTATCTCCACCTTCTGGATCCTTGCATCTAATAGCTGGATGCAAACGCCGCAGGGATTTGAGATCGTCAATGGTCAGGTGGTGCCGGTGGACTGGCTGGCGGTGATTTTTAACCCGTCTTTCCCTTACCGCCTGCTGCATATGTCGGTGGCGGCTTTCCTCAGCAGCGCGCTGTTCGTCGGCGCGTCGGCAGCCTGGCACCTGCTGCGAGGGAACAATACCCCCGCCGTCCGCGCGATGTTCTCCATGGCGCTGTGGATGACGCTGATTGTCGCCCCTATTCAGGCGCTGATTGGCGATATGCACGGGCTGAATACGTTGAAACACCAGCCGGCCAAAATCGCCGCCATTGAAGGGCACTGGGAGAACGCGCCCGGAGAGCCCACCCCGCTGCTGCTGTTCGGCTGGCCGGATATGCAGCAGGAGCGTACCCGCTATGGCCTGGAGATCCCGGCTCTCGGCAGCCTGATTCTCACCCACAGCCTGGATAAGCAGGTGCCGGCGCTGAAGGAGTTCGCCCCGGAAGATCGCCCTGACTCCACCATCGTATTCTGGTCCTTCCGCCTGATGGCCGGGCTCGGCATGCTGATGATCCTGCTGGGCGCGCTGGCCTTGTGGCTACGCTATCGCGGCCGCCTCTATCACAGCAGGCCCTTTTTACGCTTTGCGCTATGGATGGGACCTTCGGGACTTATCGCGATTCTGGCGGGCTGGGTGACCACCGAAGTGGGCCGCCAGCCGTGGGTCGTCTATGGCGTTCAGCGCACCGCTGATGCCGTCTCCGCTCACGGCGACCTGCATATGTCGATCAGTCTGCTGACTTTTATCGTTGTCTACGGTTCGGTGTTCGGCGTCGGCTACAGCTATATGCTACGCCTGATTCGCAAAGGTCCGCAGACCGCGCAGCCGCCGGCCTCCGGTACGCCAGCGCGTCCACTCTCCGCCGCTACGGGCCATGAACAGCAGAAGGAGTTCCGCTAATGGGTATCGATTTATCGGTTATTTGGTTTGTTATTATTGTCTTCGCCACCCTGATGTATATCGTAATGGATGGCTTTGACCTGGGCATTGGCATTTTATTTACCACTACCCGGGACACGGCGGACCGCGACGTGATGGTAAACAGCGTCGCCCCGGTCTGGGACGGCAATGAAACCTGGCTGGTGCTTGGCGGCGCGGGGCTGTTTGGCGCATTTCCTCTGGCCTACGCGGTCATTATTGATGCGCTGGCGATCCCGCTCACCCTGATGTTGATCGGTCTTATTTTTCGCGGCGTTGCCTTTGAATTTCGCTTTAATGCGACGCCATCGCATCGTCCATTCTGGGATCGCGCTTTTATGGTCGGCTCCCTTCTGGCCACCTTCACCCAGGGCATGGTGGTCGGAGCGGTGATCAACGGTTTCCCGGTCAACGGCCGCAGCTTCAGCGGTGGGATGTTTGACTGGTTTACGCCGTTTACCCTGTTCTGCGGTCTGGGGCTATGCGTTGCCTACGCGCTGCTGGGCGCCAGCTGGCTGGTGATGAAAAGCGAAAATGCGCTCCACCGCAATATGCGCATGACCGCGCGCGGCTTGCTGTTGGCGCTGCTGGCGGTCATTGTCGCCATCAGCATCTGGACGCCGCTGGCGCAACCGGCCATCGCCCGGCGCTGGTTTAGCCTGCCTGACCTCTTCTTCCTGCTGCCGGTACCGCTGCTGGTGGCGGCGATCGGCGCCTGGCTCTGGCGAACGCTTCGCAATAGCGCCAGCCACCTGCTGCCTTTTACTCTCACGCTGGGGCTGATCTTCCTCGGCTTTAGCGGGCTGGGGATCAGTATCTGGCCGCATATTATTCCGCCGGACATTACCCTCTGGCAGGCCGCCGCGCCGCCGCAAAGCCAGGGCTTTATGCTGGTTGGCGCGCTGCTTATTCTGCCGGTTATCCTCGGCTACACCTTCTGGAGCTACTACGTTTTTCGCGGCAAAGTTCAACACGGCGAGGGGTATCACTGATGCAACGAGTATGGCTTAAGCGAGCGGTATGGATGATAGTGCTGTGGGGAGGCAGCGTGCTGGCGCTGGCGGCGGTGAGCATGGGGTTTCGGCTGCTGATGACGGCCGCCGGGCTGAAGGTTTGAGCCGCCCGTGACGTCATTTTAGTCGGCCCGACGGCTCCACCGTCGGGCTTTTTTTCGCCATCCGTCAGGGAGCGCTGACAAAGGCTTTTCCCATCTTTGATAAACGCGGAAATAAGCTCAACAAATCCCTGGCATAGTAGCCCCACTCACCGACAGAAGGGAAAAGATATGCTCAGAAGATACGTTTCAGCGCTACTGCTGGTGTGCGCCCTGTTTTCCGGCCACGTGCTGGCCCACCAGCACGGACACGATTTCTTCCCGGTACAGGGCCTCGAGCAGCAGCTACAGCACGAAGCCGATAGCGATGAGCTACGCAGCCAGAGCGAAGAAGCCGCGTCCGATCTGCGCGAACATCACCGCTGGCAAAATGCGCGAAAGCCGAAAATGCACTTCTATCCCTAAGACCTGTCAGTCATCAGGCGCCCTTGCGTTTCGGCAGGGTTTTCATCAGCTCATCCGGGCTGACGGACGCCACGATGCTGCCCGGTAGCGGCATTTTAAGGATATGATTTTTTATCTTACCGACGACGTGCATTTCGCAGGGGCGGCAGTCAAATTTCAGCGTCAACACTTCATCGCCGTGAATCAACTGCATCGGCGTGGCTTTCCAGCTCTTAATCGACCCTTTAGCCTGTTTCGGACACAGATTAAAAGCAAAGCGCAGGCAGTGCTTAGTGATCATGACCGGCACATCGCCCTTCTCCTGATGCGCTTCATAGGCGGCATCGATCAGCTGCACGCCGTAACGCTGGTAAAACTCGCGCGCCTTATGGTTGTAGACGTTCGCCAGAAACGACAGGTGCGTTTCCGGATAGACCGGCGGCGGGACGGAAACCGGCTTGCGGCAGCCGCGCACCACGGCTTTCAGCCGCGCGTCATCCAGCATATCTACGGTTTCCCGACGCAGCTGGTTCAACAGGCTGTTCGGCACGAATAGCGCACCCGGCAGGTTAATTTCCATGTTGCGCGAGTAGTAAAGGGTCTGGCCCAGCTTCGCCAGGCCGTCGCGCAGATTCGTCAGCGCTTTCTCCGCCTGGGTCGCTTCGGCAAAATCGCCGTCCAGAGTATGGGTGACGCTGACGCCCTCCTCGCTGGTCATGGTTAAGACCAGCTGTTCCTGCCAACCGCTCAGTTCGATATCCACCGCGATGCGACGCTCGCTGGAGGTTTTTAGCAGCGCCTGCTGCCAGTTATGATCGAGGTTGCGGTTTAGCGGCTGATGCGGGCGCACTTTGTATAAATCCGCGGGCATCTCGTTCGGCCATACGCGGTAGCGATTTTCGCCCGTTTTTTCAACCGTGTTGGCGCGAAAGCCAACAACCTCACGTTTGATCATCACGTTCAGGCCGTCGCCGTTGGTCAGGGCTTCGCTCACCTCAACGTCGAGAAAATCCTTGCCGACTTTCAGCACTTCACCCACCGGCAGGCCAATAAACTTCGGCGAATCAAACGCGCCGATATCGCCTTTGCGGGCGTTGACAAAATAGTCGGTGCTGCCGCGATGGAAGGTTTTATCCGTGGACGGGATGAAGAAGTGCTCCGTACGTCCCAACGACGAGCGGGCCAGATCGCCGCGATCTTCAATGATGGCGTCAAGCATCTGGCGATAATGCGCGGTAATATTCTTCACATAGCTCATGTCTTTGTAGCGTCCCTCAATCTTAAAGGAACGCACTCCGGCATCGATCAGCGCGGCCAGGTTGGCGGTCTGATCGTTGTCTTTCATCGACAGCAAATGCTTTTCATAGGCCACCACGCGGCCCTGGTCATCTTTCAGGGTATAGGGCAGACGGCAGGCCTGCGAGCAGTCGCCGCGGTTGGCGCTGCGCCCGGTCTGAGCATGGGAAATATTGCACTGACCGGAATAGGCCACGCACAGCGCTCCGTGGATAAAGAATTCGATGGTCGCGTCGGTATTATCGTAAATCGCTTTGATCTGCTGAAGATTCAGCTCGCGGGCGAGGACGATTTGGCTGAAGCCGACATCGGAAAGAAATTTCGCTTTCTCCACGCTGCGAATATCGCACTGGGTGCTGGCATGCAGCTCAATCGGCGGAATATCCAGCTCCAGCACGCCCATATCCTGGACAATCAGCGCGTCCACGCCGGTTTCGTACAGATCGGTTATCAGACGTTGCGCCGGTTCCAGTTCATCATCATGAAGAATGGTGTTCAGGGTCACGAACACCTTCGCGCCGTAGCGGTGGGCAAATGGCACCAGTCCGGCGATGTCGCTCAGGCTATTGCTGGCGTTGTGACGCGCGCCGAAGCCCGGTCCGCCGATATAGACCGCATCCGCGCCGTGTAAAATCGCTTCACGGGCGATCCCGGCATCGCGGGCAGGACTCAATAGTTCAAGATGATGGTTTTGCAGGCGCATACGCTCGTCGTTATCCATTATAGGGGGTCGAAATGGCGGCTATTGTAGTCAGAACTGCGCGCAGACCAAAACATTTTCCACCGCCGCCGCAGGGGGAATTTTCACTTTTCAGCAAAGTATTGAAGGAAAAGATATTTCCCACAAAAAGCGCCTGAGGATACAGTCATCGCGTATTCCGGATTTTCCTCGTCACGTTGTGATTTGTTGTCTCAGTCATTTGCCTGGCCGCGAGTTTGCTCGCGGCTTTTTTATTGTGCTTTTGGGTAGTGGATCAGCGAATGGAAATGGGCGGTCTGCGCGCCGCTATTGCGGTAGGCGTGCGCTAAATCACCGGCGAAACGCCGCCCTTCCCCTGGCTGCAGCGACAGCCACTCGCCCTGCAGGCACAGATCCAGCACGCCGCTAATCACCACCACATGTTCGATAACCCCTTCCTCGTGCGGCGTGGACTCGCTTAGCGCGCCGGGCGCCAGGGTAATGGAGAAGTGATCGAAACGCAGCACCGGGTCCCAGGGAAAAACAGGCGTCACAACCATCGCCTGCTGCTGCGGGTCGAAGGCGGCTGGTTCAGCGCTATCATCGGCGATAATAAAGGCGGAAAACGGTACGTTCAGGCCGGTGGCAATTTTCCACAGCGTCGCCACGGTCGGACTGGATTCGTTACGTTCAATCTGGCCCAGCATGGCTTTCGATACGCCGGTTTCTTCCGCCAGGCGCGACAGGCTCCAGCCGCGCTGCTGGCGCAGCGTTTTTAGCGTCGCCGACAGATGTTGCGCAATATTCATTCAACCTCCCAATAATCTCTTAGGGAATTATACGCACATTTGCCTGATTCTACAGGGTAACGACATCATCAGCCCCCTCTTCGCAGCCCTGTACTGGCCCGGCGGTGGTGAAAGGTAGTTGTGCGCTATAACGCACAATGCTACATTACAACGACCGTTATAACGCACAAGGTAATGTTTATGCGCTCTTTTACTCTGCCTTTTCCGACTCTGCTTGCCGGTTTTGTCGCAGTCTTAGTCGGCTACGCCAGTTCTGCCGCCATTATCTGGCAGGCAGCGGCGGCGGCAGGCGCTGATGCGTCGCAAATCGCCGGCTGGATGACCGCCTTAGGCCTGGGAATGGGCGTGAGTACCCTTGCGCTCACCTTATGGCGGAAGGTACCAATCCTGACGGCGTGGTCAACGCCCGGGGCGGCGCTGCTGGTTAGCGGCCTGCACGGCGTCACGCTGGCGCAGGCGATTGGCGTGTTTATCTTTGCTAACGGCTTAATCGTACTGTGCGGCGTAACCGGTCTGTTTGCCCGGCTGATGAAAATCATTCCCCATTCGCTGGCGGCGGCGATGCTGGCCGGTATTTTGCTGCGTTTTGGTATGCAGGCTTTCTCCAGCCTGCAGGGCAATCTGCTGCTATGCGGCAGCATGTTAGCCGCCTGGCTGATATGCAAAGTCTGCCTTCCCCGATTTGCCGTGGTGGCCGCCCTGCTGGCGGGAATCGCGGTGGCCGCCCTCAGCGGAGATGTGACAGGGTCACATATCAGCTGGCGCTTTGTCGCCCCCGCTTTTATCGCTCCTGAATTTACGCCCGCGCTGCTGCTTAGCGTCGGCGTACCCTTTTTCCTTGTTACCATGGCTTCGCAGAATGCCCCCGGCTTTGCTACCCTGCAGGCTTCGGGCTATCGGGTTCCGGCTTCATCGCTGATCGTGGCGACCGGCGGTCTGGCGCTGTTGCTGTCGCCGTTTGGCGTCTACTCGATCTGTATCGCCGCGATTACGGCCGCGATTTGCCAAAGCCCGGAAGCCCATCCGGACCCGCAAAAGCGCTGGCTCGCGGCGGCGGCGGCGGGCGTTTTTTATCTGCTGGCGGGAATCTTCGGCGGCTCCATCACTTCGTTGATGTCGGCGCTGCCGGCGGCATGGATCCAGATGCTTGCCGGACTGGCGCTGCTGGGCACCATCGGCGGCAGCCTGTTTCAGGCGCTCAATCATGAGCGTGAACGCGATGCCGCGGTGGTGACTTTTCTGGTCACCGCCAGCGGCGTGGAGCTGGCCGGTATCGGCTCTGCTTTTTGGGGGCTGGTTCTCGGCGGCGTCAGCTACGTTTTACTGTCAGCGCTGCGCCGCGCGTAGCTGCGAGGGCGTCAGGCCGGTGGCGCTTTTTACCCGATTGCTAAAGTGGCTGGCGCTGCTAAAACCGCAGGCCATAGCAATATCGGTTAACGGCAGCAGACTGCGGGTAATGAGCGCCTGCGCTTTAACCATCCGGCGCTGCATCACGTACTGATGCGGCGCCATTTTCATTGACTGGCGGAACATCCGCGCAAAATGGTATTCGCTGAGCGCCGCTTCCTGCGCCAGATCGGCAAGGGTGAGCGGCCGGTCGAGGTTCTCCTCAATCCATGCCAGCAGATTACGCAAGACGTGCGGCGCCAGGCCGCCGGTCACCGTCGGCAAACGCCACTGAACGTTTGAATAATGCTGAATCAAGTGCGTGAGCAGCAGCGTGCTGGCGGAACTCAACGTAAGGTGGTTCGCCTGCTGCTGCCAGTCGTTGTCCAGCAGAAACTGGCGATAGACAGCGGTAATTTTATCATCGCTGGAAAAGGTTTTTTCCTGCAGCGTGAACGAAGCCGGGCTACGGTCCCAAATCTGCTCGCCTACCCGGCGGAGATGTTCATCGGTGCAGTAAAGATGGACAAAAGAGAGGTCGCCGCGAATATCCCAGGTGCTCTCATCCCCTTTCGGCATCAGGCAGAAACGATCGGGCCCGCCGCCGTTTTTCCAGCCATGTGGCGTCTTCTGGTAGCTTTCGTAGCCATCGGCAATATACAGGCTCAGAGTGTGGTGATCGCTTTGTACCGTTATGGTATCGAGATTGTTATACCACGCCGCCAGCTGAATCCCGGAGTTGAGCTTAACCGTCTCCCGCAGCACGGCATTTTTTTGACGCAATGTTTCGAAAGTCCCGTAAGCCATAGCCTTCACAATTCAGTTTCCGCAGATCCCTAGTCTAAGAAGAGTCGCTGACGGTTACCAGCTTTCGCCCGCCGCCAACGCAAAATAAGCGCAAGATTTTGCAAGTCGGCAACATGTGGATGACAGCGCGGAGCATGGCGAGGCTGCAAAATGACGGGTAAAACACTCACAGGAGAGACATTTTGAACGCATTACTCTACGGGTTAGTCGTCGTTATCTGGGGTACGACATGGATTGCTATCTTTTTGCAGCAGGGGCCGGTCGCCGCGCCGGTGTCTATTTTCTGGCGTTTTGCCGTCGCCAGCATCACCATGCTGACCATTCTGCTGGTTACCCGCCGTCTTCGCCCGCTGGCCGCCCGGGACCATCTTTTCTGCCTGCTGCAGGGCTGCTGCGTCTTCTGCTTTAATTTCTGGTGTTTCTATACCGCCGCTGCGTATATCAATACCGGGCTGGAGTCGGTGATCTTCTCCATGGCGGTGCTGTTTAACGCGATTAACAGTTTTCTCTTTTTCCGCCAGCAGCCGCCGGGCCGTTTCTGGCTGGCCGCCGCGCTGGGACTGGCGGGGATCGTAACGCTCTTCTGGGATGATTTGTGGGCCAACGGCCTCAATGCATCGCTGCTGCTCGGTATTACGCTCAGCGCATTAGGCACCTACGGATTTTCGCTCGGCAATATGCTCAGCCTTCGCCACCAGCGCCGCGGCCTGGAAACCTTGACCACCAACAGCTGGGCAATGCTTTACGGCACGCTGGTCATGGGCGCTATCGCGCTGGTACGCGGCGATAGTTTTGCCCCGCAGTGGACGCTAAGCTATATGGGCGCGCTGCTGTATCTGGCGGTGTTTGGCTCGGTGATCGCTTTCGGCGCCTATTTCACGCTGGTGGGGCGAATCGGCGCCAGCAAAGCCGCCTACAGTACCCTGTTGTTTCCGCTCGTCGCGCTGACGATTTCCACCTTTTATGAGGGCTACGTCTGGCATAGCAACGCCGTCGCCGGGTTAGCGCTGATTCTGCTCGGCAATCTGGTGATGTTTGCTCGCCCGGAGCAGTGGCTGCTGCGGCGCAGGCTGGCCTGAGTTCGCTCGGATCGCTGCTGATGCTCGCGCTGCCGTCGAGGAGAAATGAAAAAGGCGCTATCAACCACTAGCGCCTTTATTCACGGATACGCCTGATTAACGGTTATTGGGGTCGAACTTCACCGCGTCAATCGCCATATCATCGATCACCTGCTTCAGGGTCTCGACGGTGAGCGGCGTATTTTCGTTGGACAGGTTTTTACCTTCGCCCTTACGGACCACTTTGATAACCGGCTTTTTGGTCGCCGCGTCAATCAGCTCACCTTCAAAGAACAGGTTGGTGTCCATGGTACGGTGACCGGTTGCCGCCTGGGTACCGGCGATAATCATCGCCACCGGAATCACTTCGTAGAACTGCAGGCCTTCTTTGCTGGAATCCACGCCGGTGATGGCGCCGCGGAAGATCAGGCTGCGTTTCCCTGCGGTGGTAGCCAGCGGTTTACGCTCGGAAATAGCCTGTTTCATCTCTTTGTTGGTGTAATTCAGGATATCGCTGAGCGCCTTTTCGCCAACCTGGGTCGTCGGTTTAGGGACCGGATAATAGGTGATGGGGTTATAAACGATATTGTCATAGTTGTTCGGATTGTAATCCGCAGAAATCCAGCGCAGCTCCGGTTTACCGGAAGCGGAGGTGGTTTCTTTTAGACCAGAGTAATCTTTTAAAAAACCGGAATATTGTTCAGGTTTAGCCAGTTTTGATGAACAACCGGCCAAGGCTAACAGGCCAGCCAGCGCGGCGACCTTAAAAAATAACTGAGTACGCATATAGGTTGATCCCTGTGAATACCATCTATCGGCAAGTGTTATAGCAAAAGACAGGGGTAAGTTTTGTGGCAAAAGTGGTGGTACGTCAAGTAGCGTAAAAAAATAAACCCGCCGCTGCCGGCGGGCCGTTTTTTCGTATTTATTTTATATCAACCTGATAAAAAATATGCTTGCCGAAGGGGTCGATTTCGTAACCAGAAACGTTTTTACGTACCGGTTCAAAAATTGTCGAGTGGGCAATCATCACCGCCGGCATCTGGTCGTGCATCATCTGCTGCGCCTGCAGATAGAGCGTCTCGCGTTTTTGGCGATCGGTTATCGATTTCGCCTCGGCGATGAGGTTATCGAACGGCTGATAGCACCATTTCGCCGAGTTAGAGCCGCCGTTTGCCGACTGGCAGGTAAACAACGGGCCAAAGAAGTTATCCGGGTCGCCGGTCGCGGTGGTCCAGCCCATCAGCGCCGCCTGGTGTTCACCATCCTTAACCCGCTTTAAGTATTCACCCCACTCATAGGTTGTGATCTTAGTTTGCACGCCGATTTTCGCCCAGTCGGCCTGAATCATCTCGGCCATGCGTTTGGCGTTCGGATTATAAGGACGCTGCACCGGCATCGCCCACAGGTCGATGGTTATCGGCCCGGAAACGCCCGACTCCGCCAGCAGCGCTTGCGCTTTCTGCGGGTCATACTCGTAATCTTTAAGCTGGCTATCCGCGCTCCATACCCCCGGCGGCAGCAGGTTTTTCGCCGCCGTACCGGTGCCGTGGAAGACGGCTTCAATGATCGCCGGTTTATTGATCGCCATCGCTAAGGCCTGGCGCACCTTGACGTTGTCCAGCGGCGCTTTTTGCGTATTAAATGCCAGGAAACCGGTGTTGAGGCCCGCTTTGCTCATCAGATTGATCGCGTTGTTCTCTTTCATTCGCGGCAGGTCTGCCGGATTGGGGAACGGCATTACCTGGCACTCGTTTTTCTCCAGCTTGGCGTAACGCACCGAAGCGTCCGGCGTGATGCTGAAAATCAGGCGATCGATATGGGCTTTCCCCTGCCAGTATTCCGGGAAAGCGGTGAAGAGAATGCGGGAATCTTTTTGATACTGTGCGAGTTTGAACGGACCGGTGCCAATCGGGTCCATGTCCACGCGTTCTGGCGTGCCGGCTTTTAACATCGCATCGGCATATTCCGCCGATAAAATAGAGGCAAAATACCAGGCAAGATCGGCGACAAATGGCGCTTCAGGATGCGCTAATGTAAAACGCACCGTATATTCATCAGGCTTATCGATTGCGGTAATTAACTGACCAAACTCCAGGCTTTCAAAATTAGAATAATTGCCGTTGGAGACATTGTGATAAGGATGATGAGGATCTTTTTGCCGCATAAATGAAAAAATAACATCATCGGCATTAAAATCGCGGCTGGGTTTGAAATATTTATTACTCTGGAATTTAACGCCTTTACGTAAATGGAAAGTATAAACTTTGCCATCTTCGCTGACTTCCCAGCTTTCGGCCAGGCTCGGCACTAATTCCGTAGTACCGGCTTTAAAGTCAACCAGCCGGTTATAGACCGGTACCGCGCTGGCATCCACGCTGGTTCCCGAGGTATAGAGTTGAGGGTTAAAGTTTTCCGGCGATCCTTCTGAACAGTAGACCAGCGTTTTTGCGCTAATAGCTGAGCTGGCCGTCAGGGCCGCTACCGCCAGAGCAAGCGTCGTGAATCTGCGTTGCATATGTTTTCCTTTTTAATTTGTCAGCTAATGAATAGCTTGTTGTTTTCCCTTCCATACATAACACTAAAGCCTGATTGCAAACACCTGAAAACTCGAATAAAGAAGGAATCACTATGTCATCAGCCCTGGCCAGTCAATTAACCCAACGCTTCTTTCGCTATCTGGCGATAACCAGCCAAAGCGATCCGCGAGCGTCCACCCTACCCACCACCGCCGGGCAACACGCGATGGCGCAGGCCCTTGCGGATGAGCTACGCCAGCTTGGGCTGGATGACATTGTGATTGACGAACACGCCACCGTGACGGCGGTGAAAAAAGGCAATGTCCCAGGCGCGCCGCGGATTGGCTTTATTACCCACATCGATACCGTTGACGTTGGTTTGTCACCGGAGATTCATCCACAAATTCTGCGCTTCACTGGTGAAGATCTCTGTTTGAACAGCGAGAAAGATATCTGGCTGCGCGTCGTCGAGCATCCGGAAATCCTCGCTTATCCCGATGAAGAGATTATTTTTAGCGACGGTACCAGCGTGCTCGGGGCGGATAACAAATCCGCCGTCACGGTGGTGATGACGGTGCTGGAAAACCTCACGGCGGAGCATCGCCACGGCGATATCGTGGTGGCCTTTGTGCCGGATGAAGAAGTGGGTCTGCGGGGAGCGAAAGCGCTGGACCTCTCGCGCTTTGCCGTCGATTTTGCGTGGACCATCGACTGCTGCGAGCTCGGCGAAATCGTCTATGAGAACTTTAACGCCGCCGCCGCGGAGATCCGTTTTACCGGCGTCACGGCCCATCCGATGTCATCAAAGGGCGTACTGGTGAACCCGCTGCTGATGGCCACCGATTACATGAGCCATTTCGATCGCCAGCAAACGCCGGAATATACGGCCGGACGCGAAGGCTACGTGTGGTTTAACGGCATCCAGGGCGATCAAAATAGCACCCTACTGCAGGCCAGCATCCGAGACTTCGATCTCGCCAGCTTTAATCGCCGCAAGCAGCAGATCGGCGAAGTGGCGCAAAAAATCGCCGCGCAGTATCCAACCGGTAAGGTGGAATTTCACGTCAGCGATACCTACAGCAACATTAGCAATGCGATTGGCGAAGATCGCCGCGCCATTGATCTGATGTTCGAAGCAATGGAAAGCTTAGGCATTACGCCGAAACCAACGCCGATGCGCGGCGGCACCGACGGCGCGGCCCTGTCGGCAAAAGGGGTGTTAACGCCAAACTTCTTCACCGGCGCGCATAACTTCCACTCGAAGTTTGAATTTCTGCCGCTGCGCGCCTTTGAAGCCTCTTATCAGACCGCGTTCCAGCTCTGCCTGTTAGCCGCGCGTTAGGCCGGTTTGCGCGCCAGCATGGTGGCGAAACGCAGTTTGATGCGATTGCCGTTGGCGTCGGTGCGGTGGAGTTCACCGACGTCTTCGTTGTACTTGAGGAACGCCCAGCCCTGGTAGTAGTGGCTAAGCTCACCCGGTTTAAAGGCGAACGGGAAGCCAACGGTGCACGGATAATCGTCGGTATCCATAGCGGCAACGATCAGATTGTAGCCGCCGGGTTTAGTACAGCGTTGCATATTGGCGATAAGACCCGGGATGGTCTGCGCATCAAGGAACATCATCACCACGGTGGAAAGAATAAAGTCATACTCGCCATCAAAGCTCAGGGCGTTAAGATCCTTAATCGCCGTCCGCAGATTCCCCAGCCCTTCCGCCTGACGAATGCTCTCAAGATTACCGATGCTGGCAGGGTTTTTGTCCCACGCGGTAACATCAAACCCGTTGGCTGCCAGATACAAGCTATTGCGACCGTTGCCGCAGCCCAGATCCAGCGCCCTGCCCGGGGCGATCAGCGTGGCGGCGTGCAGCACCTCCGAATGGGTGCGGGTCATGCCGTATTTATCGGTAAAGTAGTTTTCGTCACGAAGCGTCATGATTAATCCTTATTTTTTAATAATGCGTCGCGTTCAACGCGAATAAGCAGTTTACCGCGCACCAGCAGCAAGAAGGTACGAACCAGCAGCAGGCCGACGATCAGATTGGTAAACAGAAACAGCGGGAACGCCAGAGTATGGAAAAAGCCGCCCGGATGCTGATGACCGAGATGCAGCCCGGTCGTCGCCAGCGCGGAGATGCCAAATGAGAAGCTCCAGAAAGAGGCGTTAAACGGCTGGCGTAGATACCATGGCATCAGCCGCAGCATAAACAGCAGCTGGAGCAGACCATAGCCGAACAGCAGCTTAGCGAAGGTATCCGTCTCGCCGCCGTTTACGCTCAGCCAGGCGCTGCACGCCACCAGCGCCGGCGCCAGCTGAATGCCGAGCGAAGTCCGCATCGCCGTCGGCAGTTCTCCATCGCTGCGCAGGCGCTGCAGGATAACCGGCTCCAGGCTTAGCCAGGAGAAGATCCCGGCGCCAAGAAACACCAGTCCGGCGTCGTTAAAGCCCAACGCGCCGCAGGCCATGGCGCTGATAAAGTTATTCGCCACCGTCGGTAGATAGAGACCCGGCGTAGTTGCCTCGCTGGGATGTTTCCCCCGCCATAATCCGGCGCTCTGCCATGCCGAATAGCTCAGCTGCAGCACCACCCCAATCGCGAATAATACCAGCGACAGCGGCCGCATCCAGGGAACAAAGCCGATGGCGACCAGCATGGTGGTCGCCGGAAACAGGCTGACAAAACTGCTGGCCACCGGATGTCGCATCTCCTGCAGTACGCTGTGCGGGAAACGGACCGCCCGGGTAATAAATGCCAGCGCCAGCAGTAGCCAGATGAGCGTAGCCGCGATCACCAGGGCGTCACCGACGACCCGGCTCACCGGCCAGATGGTGCTGGCGTAGCGCCAGGCGAAGCCCATGCCGATAATGCCCAGTACCATACCAAAATAGCCCGCCGGAAGATTCAGCACCTGGCTCGCGCGCTGCGTTTTATTCATTTTGTTTAAAATTTAAAATTATATTAAGTTGCATTTTAAAGGAACCTTCAAAAACGCGCTACGGAGTTTTTTGCTATGTTTATGTTAACCATACGTAATGAGATAGTCAGATGCGCAAATATTACCTCAGCGAGAAGGTTCGCCAGTTTCACTATGAGGCCGACGGCAACAAACATAGCGTAAATCTGCGGCAAATTGTCGCCTTACGTGATTTCGCTGACGTAAAAAGCGGTGATGAAGGCGGCTGGCTGGACGATGAAGCAGCCCTTAGCCACGAGGGCGCGTGCTGGATTTATGATCCTAATAGCGCCGTATTTGCCGGGGCAAAAATTGAGGGCAATGCGCGCTTAACCGGCGAGTGCATTATCAGCCATGGGGCCATCGTCAACGGTAACGCTTGTCTGGATAGCACCGCAGTGAGCCATAATGCGCAAATAGGTGACAACGTCACCGTTTCACACTCGCACATTCGCGGGTGCTGCCACCTGGCCGACCACGCGCGGATCCTCCCCCACTGTTTAATTATCGCCGCTCAAGGTCTGACTGCCGACAACGATAAAATCCTGCGCATTTATCAGCGGGCCACGGTCAGCGCATCGCGCGTCGTTCACCAGGCACAAATTTACGGCGATGCGTTTGTCGAACACGCTTTTGTCGAGCACCGGGCGGAAATTTTCGATCATGCGCGGCTGGAAGGTAATGAAGAGAACGACGTCTGGGTCTGCGATAACGCCCGCGTTTATGGCCATGCGAGGATTATCGCCGGGCGGGAAGAAGACGCTATCCCGACCCTGCGCTACAGTTCGCAGGTGGCGGAGCACGCTGTGGTCGAAGGTAACTGCCTGCTGAAGCATCGGGTGATGGTAGGCGGCCATGCGCACCTGCGGGGCGGGCCGATTCTGCTGGACGATAGTGTGTTAATTGAAGGCCATACGGTGATTTGCGGCGATGTGGTGATCGAGCATCAGGTCACTATCGGCGATGAAGCACGCATCGAAGCCAGCGAGGGAGACGCCATTTCTATCCGGGGCGCGAAGGTCATTAACGGCGACGAACATTATACCCGCACGCCCATTGTTGGCTTTCTTTAACCTTTGCGCCCGGCTGCGGGGTTTTCAGCCTCCGGCCCCTGCGCTCTGTTCCCGGTGGCGGCGCTCTACGCGCCTTGCCCGGGCTACCTGGCCGTGCGTCCTGTCGCCCGGGTAAAGCGTCAGCCGCGCCCCGGGAATTCATCAATAATGCGTCCGTAGATATTCTGATCATCATACGAACCGTTGAGATACTCAGCCTGCCTGAGGCACCCTTCGAGGCTAAAACCGTTACGCAGGGCCACCTGATTGCTTTTGTGGTTCGCCACCCGACACTTAATCACAAAGCGGCGGACCGTACCGCTGCGGGCAAAATAGTCCATCAGCGCCTGCAGAGCCTGCGAAAGCAGCCCCTGCCCCTGATGGCTTTCATCAATCCAGTAGCCAATGTAAGCGGTCTTGTTGATTGGCTCTATCTGATTGAACGACAGCACGCCGACAATCTCCTCCTGCAGAAAGAGCAAAAACATCTTGGCATAGCCGCGCTGGTGGAGCATCACGTTGCCCTGCACGTGGCGGCGGGTCTCCTCTTCGTGAGTCACCTCAGCGGGCCAGCTCAGCGACTGCTGAAGCCAGCGCTGGTTTTTCATCACCAGCTGATGCAGTTCCGGCACGTGACGCTCGTCAACCGCGCGCAGGGAGAGAGAATCCGTAACGGGGATATGTTCGATAGCAGATCTGTTTTCGGCGGACATGGCGCACTCTGATTAACGATGTGATTAAAAAAATACGCGCCCGCGCGGTTACCCGGCGGGCGCAGTAACGGACACTTACCTCATTACCCGATCGTCGACATAGTTGCGTTTATCCGGCGGCGGCGGGAAGTACTGATAAAGCCAGGTCTCGCTGATAGCCTCCCCCTGGCAGCGCAGGAACATGCGCATCTCAACCGGGTCAGTCGAATCCGAAGTCGGATACCAGTCAAACTGAATGCGGTAGCCATCAAAGGGTTCAACGTAGAGGATTTCTATCTGTTTTGCTTCACCGCTCGACAGGGTAATGACCGGCTCGATGCCTTTAGGCGCAGCGGCCTTCAGGTCGCCGCCGACAAAATCGATGGCAAACCGACGGGTCCATTTATCCGGATAGTGTTCGCCCGGCGCCCAGCCTTCCGGGAAACCGCCCATCCCCGTCCGCGTTGCCATCACCCGCGCCAGCGGCGAGCGTACCGGCGGCTGCGCGCTCCAGTAGAGACGATAGCGGAAGTCCAGTTCATCCCCGGCTTTCACCGGCTTCTCCGGCTGCCAGAAGCAGACGATGTTATCCAGCGTTTCGCCAGTGGTCGGGATCTCCATCAGGTTGACGGCCCCCTTGCCCCACTGGTTACGCGGTTCGACCCACAGGCTCGGGCGCTTGTTGTACCAGCCCATAATATCCTGATAGTGGGAGAAGTCGCGATCCAGCTGCAGCAGGCCAAAACCGCGCGGATTCTTATCCTGGAAAGCGTTGAACTGCAGCTTTTGCGGGTTATTCAGCGGGCGACAAACCCACTCGCCGTTGCCCAGCCACATCGACAGACGGTCAGAGTCGTGAATTTGCGGATGGATGGTGTCGCACATTCGTCGTTCGTTATTACCGCAGCTGAACATACTGGTCATCGGCGCGATGCCCAGCTGCTTGATGTCTTTGCGCGCATAGATATGGTTTTCCACATCCATGATCACCTGCGTCTCCTGACAGTTAACGATGAACTTATAGGCGCCGGTGACGCTTGGGCTGTCGAGCAGCGCATAGACGGTAAATACCGTGGCTCCCGGTTTAACGGTCTCAAACCAGAAAGAGGTGAAGTCAGGAAACTCTTCCGGCGTATCGGTAAAGGTATCGATCGCCAGGCCGCGGGCGGAAAGACCGTACTGGTAAGTGCTGTCCACCGCGCGGAAGTAGCTGGCGCCAAGGAACGCGACGATGTCGCGACGTGCCAGTTCAGGGGCCTTAAATACGCGAAAACCGGCAAAACCCAGGTCGCTCTGGCCCACCAGCTGTTTGGTGTCGACGCCGGCATCATTGTATTTAAACAGTTCAGGCCGGAAGTGTATTTCACGTGCCTGTTGAGTTTGTGAATCCAGCGAGAACATTCTCACGCGGCGGCGGAACCCCATTCCCACGTGAAAAAACTGGATATCCAGCTTGCGCTCTTCAATGTTGCTCCACAGGGAGTGCGCGGCGTCATACTGAATGCTGTTGTAGGCCTGCGGCGTCAGGGTTGCCAGGGTTGGCGGCAGATCGCGAGGCGCGCCGCCCCATGGCTGACGGGCAAGATCGTGGGCCATCGACTGGAGGACACTATAATCAAAACGGCGCGTTTGCCCATCGGCAATTCCCGAATCTTCGGCGAATGCGGCTTTAGAAAATAGAGAGGCGACTCCTGACGTTCCGCATACGGCGGCAACAGCCATGGAAGATTTGAGAAAACGTCTGCGGTTCATGCCTGAGAGAGCATCCTTCTTCATATGTGAATTGAGACGCGACGTAACAAACCCATGCGTCGTGAATGTCGCTCACTCTAGACAAAAACGATTGATAATCCAATTGTTGAGGGCAGAAATCAGGTGAAAAAAATATGTCCACCGGACCAGACCGAATTGCCGATAGCCAGGGGCGGCGATGATTTCGCCAACCGGCGGCGTTTGATGCTTAATTCAGCGACAGTGAAGAGAAAGAGGAAGCGGCCAGCCGAGCGCCGGCCGCAGAGAAGCTTATTTTTGATTCAGAAGATTAAAGCTGGTCATCAGGTTGCGATAATCCGGGATATGGTTGGAGAACAGCGTGCCCAGTCCTTCGATATCATTACGCCAGTCGCGATGCAGTTCGCAGGCAACGCCAAACCACGACATCAGTTGCACGCCAGCCTGCGACATCCGATCCCAGGCCGCATCGCGGGTAATCGGGTTAAAGGTGCCGGAAGCGTCGGTCACCACAAATACATCAAACCCCTCTTCAATAGCCGATAGCGCCGGAAAAGCCACGCATACTTCCGTCACCACCCCGGCAATGATCAGCTGCTTCTTGCCCGTCGCTTTCACTGCCTTAACGAAATCTTCGTTATCCCAGGCGTTAATATTACCCGGGCGCGCAATATAGGGGGCATCCGGGAATTGCTCTTTCAGCTCAGGCACCAGCGGACCATTAGGGCCGTTTTCGAAGCTGGTGGTCAGGATGGTCGGCAGACCGAAATACTTCGCCAGGTCGCCAAGGGCAAGGACGTTGTTCTTGAATTTATCAGGATCAATATCGCGCACCAGTGAAAGCAATCCGGTCTGGTGATCGACCAGCAGCACGGCGGCATCATTTTTATCCAGACGAACATACGGTTTGGCCATGGTTTCTTCCTCATTTTAACGTCAGATTTTCCGTCAGAACGCCGGTTCTGCGGAGATGGTGTTAATAAGGCTGATCATAGTGTAATCACTGGCTGAGGATTAGCCGCCGAAAGTGGGACGCATTGTCCCATTTGCAGAACGCCACCCGGCTAGCGGAGATTTTGTGAATAATGTTAATCCAGCGTCACATGATGCTTCATGACCCGCCGAAACAGCGCCAGACGCGCGCGCATAAAGCGGTTCTCCACCTTAAAGCCGGCCCGTTTGTGCAGCCCGATTCGCAGCAGGCGATCCCGTCCGCGCACGCTGGCGGGCCAGCGTACCGGCCCTGAGAGTTCATGACAGTCATTGCCGGCGAAGCGAGCGAAGTTCGCCCAATAGTCGGCGACCCGGGCGGCAAAGTCTCTGTCGCGATCGTTGGCATAATTTCGTACCGGTTCGGCAAGGTCGAGATTGTCAAAAACGTATGCCACTTCATTACCGTGCCACGCGCCGTGCGGATAGGTCTGGTGTTCCGCCTCGGCCACGTAGTCAAACCAGTAGCGCCAGCACGGTTGCCCTACTCGCTGCTGAGCCTGCATCACCACATAGCCCAGAGTGGTAAAGGCCATATCCCGGCAAACTTCGCGCCCCAGCGCTTCATCTCCCTGCACGCCGGGATAGAGCAATTTAATTAGACCCAGACCGAAACGGCGTTCACGGCGAAGCTTCTGGATCTGCCCGGCGATATCGACGCCAAACACCGCCATGACGCTCGCCTCATCGCTGTTCGAACCGATCATCACCGGCAGGGGTTGCTGACGTCCGCTAAAAAAAGTCTCCAGCATCGGCTGCGGCAGCACGGCATCGCCAACCACGGGCGCCGGGCCGATGGTCAACGGCGCGGTCAACGACCAGAACGCTTGCGCCGGAATCGCCCGCAGCTGTTCGGCGCTGGCCTGCGGCAAAGAAAAGTGTTCCGCAATAAGCTGCCCCTTCGCCAGCGCCTTCTCTCGCGGCAGATCGGGCAAGGTATAGCCGCTCTGGATTATCGCTTTATGGAACAAGCCTCTGGACTTTGGCGAAACCATCAGCGACAGCACGCTGCGCGCGCCGGCGGATTCGCCGAACAGCGTCACGTTAGCCGCATCGCCGCCAAAGGCGTGAATGTTCTCCTGCACCCACTGCAGGGCGGCGATCTGATCGAGTAGCGCGAAGTTATAGATACGCTCGCCGTCTTCCCCTTCCAGCGCCGGATGGGCAAAAAAGCCCAGATGCCCGAGCCGGTAGTTGACCGTCACCACTACCACGCCGCGAGAAGCTAAGGCTTTGCCGTCATAGGGCGGCAAACTTCCCGCGCCGATGGTATAGCCCCCGCCGTGCAGCCAGACCATGACCGGCAGCGGCTGCGATCGGGCGGCGGGCGACCAGACATTAAGGTAGAGGCAATCTTCGGAAAAGCTACCGGGATCGCCGCCGCCGAGCTCGCGGCAGTATTCAATATCCTGCCAGCTGGAGGCCGAGAAGGTCTCTGCCCGGCGCACGCCCTGCCAGCGGGCAGCAGGCTGCGGCGAGCGCCAGCGAAGATCGCCGACGGGCGGCGCGGCATAGGGAATACCGCGCCAGATATGAATGTTCTCTTCAGAGGTGCCGGATAGTATCCCCTGCCGGGTTTTCACCAGCGGGGTGGACGGATTCTGCATGACCTGCTTCCTTTAACGACTCATGCCAGCAGAGTACTGATTTTACAGCAGACCGCAACGTCGTTTGCTGCGCTCTTCCGCCTGCTGATAGAGGGTGAACTCGTCATAAACCGCACAGCCCAGCGCCTCCTCAAAGGCCTCCCGGCTGGCGTTGCCGTGGCTGCGGGTCTGCACCTCGTTGCCCAGATTCGACTGAAATATCCCGGCGGCGCTTACCGGTAAAAAGTCTTCATAAATAATCGGTTGCGCAATCACCCAGCCGCGTTCGATCAGCGGCTGCGGATCGTCTCCGGGGCGAAACGCCTGACGATGGGCTTCTCCGGCAGGGGTCAGGCGGTAGCGGAAGTATGCCAGTCCCTGCTGACGCAGCAGGAATTCGCTGTCCGGAAACGCGCTAAACACCTCCTGCAGATGACGCTGATGGTTGAGGTTATCCTTGCCCACCCCCGCCTCGCCCAGAAGACGATCGTAGAGCGCGCGGCCTTTCGGCGTCAGGGCAATCCCGCGCTGCTCGATTTCACCAAAGCGAGCGGTATGCGTGCCTTTATGCTCTCCGGCAAACATCACCGGCTCCTCGAGAGCCTTAAAGCTGGTCTGGCGCAGTAAAATAGGCACTTCGCGGCGCGGCGGCCCTTCTATCAACGCCTTCGGGGCGATGCCGCATTCAGGCATCAGCGCCTGTACCCGATCGATATCCAGGGTGCGCGGAGTCAGATGATTGATGTGGCAGCCGGGGAAACAGACGACATCGGCAATCAGCCGGTGCTCATCGTGCAGCGCATGATAGGTTTCTTCATCGACGAGGGTCTGTCGATGCCAGCGAAAGGTTTTCAGCGCCTGTTCGACGAACTCCCGGGCCTCTGCGGCGGTGAACTCCCCTTTCTGTTCATAAAGCGCAATCAGTTCACGACAGCGTGGGGTGAAGATATCGCGCCCGGAAAGGATTTGCGTCGCCCGCTTACGCAACGCTTCATTAGCAATAAGCTCAAGGCGCAGAAGCGAAGTAAAAATACGAAACGGGTTGCGCGCCAGCGCGGCGTCATCAACGGGACGAAACGCGGTGGAGTGAACCGGCACGCCAGCCTGCGACAGATCGTAATAACTAACGGGATACATTCCCATAATGGCAAACATGCGACGCAAGGTCGCCAGTTCCTCCGCCGTACCAACGCGGATCGCGCCGTGGCGTTCAACGTTCAGCCGCGCCAGTTCATCGGCGTTAGCCAGTTGTTCATGCAGCTTCGGGTTATTCTCCAGAATAGCCAGATTAACGTCGGCCACCAGCTCCAGTAGCGTCCCGTACTGCGGAACTTCCTGCTGGTACATCGCCGACATCGCCTGCGAAAAGCACTCCCGAATCTCATCAGCCGTGATGGTGTTCGCCATGATGTCTTACCTCCAGTGAATTCTCCCTGGAGTGTAGAAAAGCTGTCTGAAGACGGTGGGAAGAATTTACAAACTGTGATGCCGGTAGCTGCCCGTTTAATTTCGCCTGAACACTTCATAACCAGTAGTTATGTTAAACACCCTTTAATTTCACTTTAAATTAACAAAACATTTACACACACTGCTTGTGGCGACATAACAACGATATGCCTCTCTACCGATAAAACGGAGTACCCTGATGAACGACAAATGGTCACCGCGCGAGGTTCTGCATCGCGACTATAGCAGCCATCCTCCGGCTTACGCGCCGGGCTATAAAACCAGCGTTCTGCGCTCGCCGCGCAATGCGCTTATCTCCCTACAGAATTCACTTTCGGAAATCACCGGGCCGGTTTTCAGTAGCGACGATCTCGGCGCGCTCGATAACGACCTGATCCTGAATTACGCCAAAGACGGCCTGCCGATTGGCGAGCGAATTATTGTGCACGGCTACGTACGCGATGGATTCGGTCGGCCGATGAAAAATACGCTGGTCGAAGTCTGGCAGGCCAACGCTGGCGGACGCTACCGACATAAAAAGGATCAATATCTGGCGCCGATCGACCCGAACTTTGGCGGCTGTGGACGCGTGCTGACCGACGAGAACGGCTATTATTGTTTTCGCACCATCAAACCCGGCCCCTACCCGTGGCGCAACCAGGTAAGCGACTGGCGCCCGGCGCATATTCACTTCTCTCTCTCCGGAGACGCCTGGGCACAGCGTTTAATTACGCAGATGTATTTTGAAGGCGATCCGCTGATCAAACAGTGTCCTATCGTCAAAACCATCAATAACGACGATGCCATCAGGACGCTGATCGCCGAGCTGGATCCCCATGCCGCCGTACCGCTGGACTCGCTGGCTTACCGTTTTGATCTCGTGCTGCGCGGCCACCGCGCCACGCTGTTTGAAAACCGCACGCAGGGGGCCGCCCGATGAGAGATTTTTTACCCGAAACCGCTTCACAAACCGCCGGTCCTTATGTGCATATCGGCCTGGCGCCGGACGCCGCCGGATTTCATATCTTTGAGAATAACTTTGGCCCAACGCTGACGACCCCTGCGACCGAGGGTGAGCGCATTACCATTGAAGGCAGAGTCATCGATGGCTCCGGAACGCCGGTGCGCGATGTGCTACTGGAAATCTGGCAGGCCAACGCTGCCGGGCGCTACAATCACCCGGACGATCGGCAGCAAAACAAAAAGCTGGATGCGGAGTTTCGCGGCTGGGGGCGCAGCTGCTCGGACTTTACCAGCGGTATCTGGCGCTTCGAAACCATTAAACCCGGCGCCGTGGTGGGCCGTGATGGCCGCGTAATGGCCCCTCACGTCAATTTATGGGTGGTGGCGCGCGGAATAAACATTGGCCTTAATACGCGGATGTACTTCTCCGACGAGCAGGACGCTAATCAGGCCGATCCGGTGCTCAATCTGATTGAGTGGGAAGTTCGCCGTCAGACCCTCATCGGGCAGCGCGAAGTGCGCGGCACGGAAATCGTTTATCGCTTCGATATTCACTTACAGGGCGACAACGAAACCGTGTTCTTCGATATCTAAATTTGCCCGTTCCTTCTCCGCCTCTGCCAGCCAGAGGCGGCGCTTTTCCACAATCTCAACAAAATCAACTTGTAAAATAATAATATAAAATGTTAATAATATTTTGCTATGAAGTTAACAAATTTAAACACCCTTACTTGTCACCGGTCAGCCTCAGTTCTTAACATTGATTATGCAAAAAAATGGTCTTTTCAGTCAGCGCATTCGCTTGCGCCATCTACATACCTTCGTGGCCGTCGCTCAACAGGGAACTCTTGGGCGCGCGGCTGAAACCTTAAACCTTAGCCAACCGGCTTTGTCCAAAACCCTGAATGAACTGGAGCAGCTTACCGGTACGCGGCTGTTTGAGCGCGGACGCCTTGGCGCTCAGCTCACGCTGGTCGGGGAACAGTTTCTTACCCATGCGGTGAAAGTGCTGGACGCGCTCAATACCGCCGGGCAAGCGCTGAATCGTAAAGAAGGCCTCAGCAACGACATCGTGCGTATCGGAGCGCTGCCAACCGCTGCGCTGGGGATTCTGCCCTCGGTGATTGGCCAGTTTCACCAGCAGCAAAAGGATATCACCCTGCAGGTCGCGACCATGAATAACACCATGCTGCTGGCGGGCCTGAAATCGGGAGAAATCGATATCGGCATCGGAAGAATGTCCGATCCGGAGTTGATGAGCGGTCTGAACTATGAGCTGCTGTTTCTTGAATCGCTGAAGCTGGTGGTTCGTCCGGGGCACCCGCTGCTGCAGGAAACCGTTACCCTGAGCCGGGTGATGGAGTGGCCGGTGGTGGTATCGCCAAAAGGCACACTGCCGCGACAGAATGCGGAAGCCCTGCTGCAAAGCCAGGGCTGTAAAATTCCCACTGGCTGCATCGAAACGCTGTCGGCCTCGCTCTCGCGCCAGCTCACCGTCGATTACGACTACGTGTGGTTCGTCCCCTCCGGCGCGGTGAAGGACGATCTGCGCCGTGGACTGCTCGCCGCGCTGCCCATACCCACTCAGGGCGCTGGCGAACCTATCGGTATTCTGACCCGCGTGGATGCCACCCTCACCGCCGGTAGCCAAACGTTGCTGAGCGCCATTCGCAAATCTATGCCGGTCTGACCGGCGTCTTCCGCTTTTCTCCCGGCGCCGCCCCTCCAGCCGCCGGGGAAACGCAGCCTCTTTTTCCAGCGATTCACTAACGTCATTCATCACAATAATCAATTAGTGCGAAATCATTCATTAACAATTGCGCAAATTTATTTAACAGATCTATCATAGCCATGATTTCACCAAATGGTTCACTCGAAATCAATAACAGCAAAAAACCCGCTTTTATGAAGGCCACGGTCACTTCATTCAAAAGAGTTAACTTGAAAATTTGATTCATCTGGTTCACGCCTGTTCAGGGGTGGTTAAGGAGACAAAAATGGCAACTGGCAACGTGCCGCGAGGGTTCCCACGGATCCTGCAGTGGCTTCTCGCCGGACTGATGCTGATCATCGGTCTGGCTATCGGTATTCTTGGTGCAAAGCTCGCCTCGGTCGGCGGGACGTTCTATTTTGCGATTATGGGCCTGGTGATGGTGATCGCCTCAGCGCTCATTTTCCGCAACCGTCGCGGCGGCATACTGCTGTATGGGCTGGCGTTTCTCGTCTCGATCGTCTGGGCGATTAGTGACGCGGGGTGGACTTACTGGCCGCTGTTCTCGCGCCTTTTCGCGCTCGGCGTGCTGGCCTTCCTGTGCGCGCTGGTGTGGCCGTTCCTTTCCCGCCAGCCTGCGAAAAAAGGGCCCGCGTTTGGCCTGGCAGCGGTGTTGGCAGTGGTCCTGTTGGCAAGTTTCGGCTGGATGTTCAAATCTCAGCCTCTGGTCAGCGCCAGCGAGGCGGTGCCGGTTAAACCGGTCGCCGCCGGCGAGCAGCAGAAGAACTGGGCGCACTGGGGCAACACCACCCACGGCGATCGCTTCGCCGCCCTCGACCAGATTAACAAACAGAACGTGAACCAGCTGCAGGTCGCCTGGATCGCCCATACCGGCGATATCCCGCAGAGCAACGGCTCCGGCGCGGAAGACCAGAATACGCCGCTGCAGATTGGCGATACGCTTTACGTCTGTACGCCCTACAGCAAAGTACTGGCGCTGGATGTCGATAGCGGTAAAGAGAAGTGGCGCTATGATTCAAAAGCCACCGCGCCGAACTGGCAGCGCTGCCGTGGTTTAGGCTATTACGAAGACAGCCAGGCCCAGGTGTCCTCTGCCGCCGATACGCAGCCGGCCGCCTGCTCCCGCCGTCTGTTCCTGCCAACTACCGACGCCCGTCTGATCGCCATTGATGCCGATAACGGTAAACTGTGCGACGCATTCGGCGACCACGGTATCGTTGACCTTAGCGTGGGGATGGGGGAAATCAAAGCAGGTTACTACCAGCAAACCTCTACGCCGCTGGTGGCGGGTAACGTCGTCGTGGTTGGCGGTCGCGTGGCGGATAACTTCTCCACCGGCGAGCCTCCGGGCGTGGTTCGCGCCTATGATGTTCACACCGGCAAGCTGGCGTGGGCATGGGATCCGGGCAACCCGAACCTGACCGGTGAACCGCCTGCAGGGCAAACCTACACCCGCGGTACGCCGAACGTCTGGTCGGCCATGTCCTATGACGCGAAGCTGAATCTGATTTACCTGCCTACCGGTAACGCTACCCCAGACTTCTTTGGCGGCGAACGTACCGCGCTGGACGATAAATACAGCTCTTCCATCGTGGCCGTTGATGCGACGACCGGACAGGTACGCTGGCATTATCAGACCACCCACCACGATCTCTGGGACTTCGACCTGCCTTCGCAGCCGCTGCTGTACGATCTTCCTGACGGTAAAGGCGGCACCACCCCGGTACTGGTGCAAACCAGTAAACAGGGCATGATCTTTATGCTCAATCGCGCCACCGGTGAACCAGTCGCCAAAGTTGAGGAACGCCCTGTCCCTGCGGGCAACGTCAAAGGCGAGCGCTACTCCCCGACCCAGCCCTATTCCGTTGGCATGCCAATGATCGGCAACGAGACGCTGACAGAGTCGGATATGTGGGGCGCGACGCCTGTCGACCTGTTGCTGTGCCGCATTCAGTTTAAAGAGATGCGCCATCAGGGTGTCTTCACCCCTCCAGGCGAAGATCGTTCGCTGCAGTATCCTGGCTCGCTGGGCGGGATGAACTGGGGCAGCGTGTCGGTTGACCCGAATAATAGCCTGATGTTCGTCAACGATATGCGCCTTGGCCTCGCCAACTATATGGTTCCGCGCGCCAACGTGGCGAAAGACGCCAGCGGTATCGAAATGGGGATAGTGCCGATGGAAGGCACCCCGTTCGGCGCCATGCGCGAGCGCTTCCTGTCGCCGCTGGGCATTCCTTGCCAGAAACCGCCGTTCGGCACGATGTCAGCGGTCGATCTGAAAACCGGCAAGCTGGTGTGGCAGGTTCCGGTGGGCACCGTAGAGGACACCGGTCCGCTGGGGATCCGCATGCATATGCCGATCCCTATCGGCATGCCGACGCTGGGCGCTTCGCTTGCCACCCAGTCCGGCCTGCTGTTCTTCGCGGGTACCCAGGACTTCTACCTGCGCGCGTTTGATACCGCCAACGGTAAAGAGATCTGGAAGTCGCGTCTGCCGGTCGGCAGCCAGTCCGGCCCGATGACCTATGTCTCGCCGAAAACCGGTAAGCAGTACATCATCATCAATGCGGGCGGCGCTCGCCAGTCCCCGGACCGCGGCGATTATATTATTGCCTACGCGCTCCCGGAGCAGAAGTAATCCTCAGGGCCCCAGCCGGGGCCCTTTTTACTGGCGAAGTACCTTTCCTGGATATTGCCCGGTGGCGTAAACGCCTTACTGTGCCTACCAGTGGTGGTTATCCACGGTGTTGCAGGTCGGGTCAGGCGCCAGCCGCTACCCGACATCACGACATCACGACATCACGACATCACGACAGCGAAATTGTCTTCTCATCTCCCTGAACGCGCCATTTTCATTCAGTCATGTTATTATTGCGAATGGTTATCAATAATAAAAACTGAACAAGGATAATGGATGAAAAGTTCAACCTGCCGCCTGCTCGCAGGCACCGTTTTGGCGTTAGCCGCTGCCTCCGCACAGGCGCTGAAGGCCCCGGAAGTGGACCTGCGCGATCCGACGATCTGGGAAGAGAAAACGGCCAACCCGCTCACCACTGACCAGCCGCCCTGCGAGGTTTTTAGCGGCCCGCACTGCGCGGTCTGGGAAGATGAAAAATCTGATATTCAGCGCGAACGGGAGCGTCGGGAACAGCGGCGGTGGCATAGCGGTTATGAAAATTTGCGGCGAGAATAGCGTATATTCAGAAATAACCCGGGCAAGCCCGGGTTATGTTTGGACTGAAAAATCAGTTGTCACCGAAATGGATGACGGTACGAATTGATTTCCCTTCATGCATCAGGTCAAAAGCTTCGTTGATCCGATCCAGCGGCATACGGTGGGTAATAAACGGGTCGAGGCGAATTTTGCCCGCCATCGCGTCTTCCACCATGCCCGGCAGCTGAGTGCGTCCCTTGACGCCGCCGAAGGCGGAGCCGCGCCAGACGCGCCCGGTGACCAGCTGGAATGGCCGCGTTTTGATCTCCTGGCCTGCGCCAGCAACGCCAATAATCACGCTTTCGCCCCAGCCTTTATGGCAGCATTCGAGCGCCGCGCGCATCACGTTCACGTTACCGATACACTCGAAGCTAAAGTCGACGCCGCCGTCGGTCAGCTCAACAATCACATCCTGAATCGGCTTATCGTAGTCATTTGGGTTGATAAAGTCGGTGGCGCCCATCTCTTTGGCGAGGGTGAATTTTTCCGGATTAGTATCAACCGCCAGAATGCGCCCGGCTTTCGCCTGTACCGCGCCCTGAATCACCGCCAGACCAATGCCGCCAAGCCCGAAAACGGCGACGGTATCGCCCTCTTTCACTTTCGCCGTGTTGTGCACCGCGCCGATGCCGGTCGTGACGCCGCAGCCCAGCAGGCAGACTTTGTCCAGCGGCGCCTGCGGGTTTACTTTGGCCAGCGAAATTTCGGCCACTACGGTGTATTCGCTAAAGGTGCTGGTCCCCATGTAGTGGTAGATTGGTTCACCGTTATAAGAGAAACGGGTTGTGCCGTCCGGCATCAGGCCTTTACCCTGGGTAGCACGAACCGCCTGACAGAGGTTGGTTTTGCCTGATTTACAGAATTTACATTCGCCGCATTCGGCGGTGTAGAGCGGAATAACGTGGTCGCCCGGCTGCAGGCTGGTTACGCCTTCGCCAACCTCGACGACAATACCGCCGCCTTCATGACCCAGCACCGCCGGGAAGACGCCTTCCGGATCGTCGCCGGAGAGGGTGAAAGCATCGGTATGGCATACGCCGGTATGGGTGATCTTCACCAGCACTTCGCCCTTTTTCGGCGGCGCGACGTCAATCTCAACGATTGAAAGCGGCTGGCCTGGGCCAAACGCGACGGCTGCACGTGATTTCATATCTCTCTTCCTCGTGGTGATTTTATTTTAAATAGGATCGTAGCAGATGCCCGACTTCCGCCATTCTGGCGGCGCGCTGGTCTGGCGTCGTTTCGCCGCTAACCAGTTCGTCCTGCAGATGAATCTCAACCATCTCCCCCATCAGGCCGTTAGCGGCGCCGCGAATAGAGGCAATCTGTTGCAGAATGGTCATACAGGGTTCGCCAGATTCCAGCGCCCGCTCGAGCGCTTCAACCTGGCCGCGGATGCGCCTTACCCGGCTGAGGGCACGCTTTTTATCTTCAGGTGAATGTGGCATGGTGTCGCCCTCCATATCATATAGGGGGGTATACTATATTTATTATTGCCATGAGGCAAATGGCTTCGCCGCTTTAACCGTAGCATAGCGGCGAGAATTTGCGCTCAATCGAGGCTAAGGATCATCGATTCACAGCGTAAGTCGGCGTTCGCCATGTTCGAATGCCAGCGCTTTTCGCCGGTTGAAGTGAATCCCAGGCGCAGATAAAAACCGGCCGCGTTTGGCGTTGCATCGAGGGTAATGTGCCTGAACTTGCGTTGTTTCGCCTCCCCGATAATCGCCGCCATAATCATGCTGGCGCAGCCTTTACCCTCCCAGGTCGGCAAAGTAAATATGGCTTCAACGCTACCCGCTTTGATATCCAGATAGCCGCTGGCGACTGGCTTGCCCTGCCCATCATCAACAACAAAAAATGGATTATCGCGCACCGCATGGCGATAACCTTCAGGCATGTTGTCGGGAGTCCAGGCCTGGAGGACTTCCGCAGCATAGCTTTCACGGCAGCCGTGGCGAATCGCCTGATTACGAACTTCCCAAAGGGCCGGAGCCTCTTCTGCGATGGCAAGTCTGACTTTCATACCGTTCCCCTTTTTTTATTGTTGATAACATTTTTATCACAATTAAAATAAAGAGCGACAAAAAACCCGCCGAAGCGGGTTTAGCGGGGTTTAACGCTTACGCGGCATCATCCGCAGCAGCGTGTTATCTTTCCAGAAATAATGGTGCATCAGCGCCGCCAGCGCGTGCAGGCCGATAATAAAGTAGCCGGTATTGGCCAGCAGCTCATGCCACGCTTTCAGATTATCCACCAGTTCAAAGTCGCTTTCCGCTGCGTGCGGCATGGTCAGACCAAAAGCGAACCACGGGTTGCCGCGATAGTACATCATGACCATGCCGATGATCGGCAGCGCGATAAACAGCAGATAGATCACCAGATGCCCGAGATGCGCGAAGCCGGTCATCATCGGCGATGGTTTGGGGACTATCGGCGGCGCCGGTGATTTCAGGCGCACGATCAGGCGCGCCACCATCAGAACAAAGATAGAAATACCGCACGAGACGTGAATCATATTAATGGCAGGCCGCGCGCTGCGCGGGAAAAAGCCCCGCAGCTCCATCGCCGCGTACGCGCCAATCACTAATAAAAAAACCAGCCAGTGGATGCCTATCTGCAGGCCAGAGTATTTATCGCGCATGGAAAACCCTTAAAAAGATGGTGATGGAGTCAACATAACCACCTTTTATTAAAAATTCATTAACTTTTACGTACTTATAAAAAAACAATTGCCCTACTCCGGCATTTGATGCAAAAGCAGAGATCGCGCCTGCGCGAGGAACTTATTCTGTCGCCTTGACGCTGTATATAATTACAGTACAATACTGGCTGTCATCAAAATAACCGGGATAACGCATGTTTGTAGAACTGATTTATGACAAAAGAAATTTCGAGGGATTGGCCGGCGCTAAAGAGATCATTCTTAATGAACTGACGAAGCGAGTTCACCGCATTTTTCCCGATGCCGACGTCCGCGTAAAACCGATGATGACTTTAGCTTCGATTAATACCGACGCCAGCAAGCACGAGAAGGAGCAGATCAGCCGCGCCGTGCAGGAAATGTTTGAAGAAGCCGATATGTGGATGCAGGAAGATTAACCGGGTTCCGGTAGATTTCGAATCGCGGTCTATGCCTTCTTAACCGCGAAGCCACTTGCGGGAATATTGACGAATAAGGCCTCAGGGAATCATGAACACATTTAGCATCATAGCTATCCCATTCTTTGCCGCAGCTATTGTTCTTCTGGCCTTAGCCGCGAGCCGAAAGAACCGAACCTGTTATATCGTTGGCGGCGTGTTAATGGCTTCATCCGTGGTTAACGCAGTGATTGGCATGGCGCTGTAGAGTCAGGTGGTAAAATGAGTTTTGTCTGGTATATGACGCTGATATGCATTTTTTTAGCCTGGCTAATGATGACTTTGCTCCCGGTGTAATCCCGGGTTTTCTGATACCCGGGCTTCGTTTATCTCTTTATCGGGGTTTATATCCCCTTTCGCACCAGCGTTGCCGCTTTTTTAAAAATCTCGTCCTCGACGCCATCTCCCTTCTGCCTGCCTAACCGCATCAGTTCCTCAACAATACTTTCCCGATTAATTGGCTTCTGGTCAGACACCAGGCCAATGACCGCTGCGCCAATCGCAAGCCCGATCAGCCCCGTTTGCTCGTCTTTGTTGTTCATCGTTCCGCTCCGTTATGCCCGCCAAAAGTTTAGCAGCCGCAACCGCGTCTGCAACCTGAGCATCCGCAACCATAGTGTACAAAGTCAAAGACCTGCGGAAGCATAACGCGCGGACGAACGGTCAGGAAATGGCCTTCGCTGACCGCTAAAAAGTGTGATGTTGATCAAAAACAAAAAAACGCCAGCCTCAGAGGCGTATTTGTATTACGTCCGTTGCCGGGAGTAAGCCTGGTGGTTAAGCGGAGTTTTATTTGCAGATTATTAAGAGGAGAAATAGCCATGATCACTTACGATCGTAACCGCAACCCTATTACTAACGGTAGTCAGGTAATGATTAACGGGACGGGTAAAACCGGTAAAATTGTTGCTATACATGCCAATGGTCTTACTCCTGCCCAGCTGCGTCGTAATAAGACAGTAGAAGTTGAAGGCGCTGAAGGCAAATTCGAGCCCGTTGAATTGATCCGTCTTGGACTCCACTAAGATTGCGTAAGCTGCGGCGATCACTCGCCTGAACCGCAGGGGATGCCGCAGACGCCCGGCAGACGACGCCGGGCGACACGCCTACCGGCGCTCTGCGCCATGGCTCGTTTTAGCCTGATACATCCGCCGGTCGGCCACTGCAACGATGTCATTGAGACTATGGTGCTCATGGGGATCGTATTCAACGCAGCCCCATGAGAACGCCAGCTGCCACGGATTACCCGCTTGCTGATTATACTCGGCAACATTCTGGCTAAGCTGCTCCATCGCCTTGTTCGCGGCCTGCTGGGCGGTATTGGCAAGCAGGATGATAAACTCATCGCCGCCCTGTCTGGCAATTAAATCCGACTCTCTGAAGGTAGACTTCATCACATCGGCGATTGCCGTCAGGGCTTTATCCCCTTGCTCATGGCCCCAGGTATCGTTAATCAGCTTAAAGCGATCGAGGTCGATAAACACCAGGCTCGCCGGTTCACTTCGCCGTCTGGCTGTTAACAGCGCATACTCCGCTAACGACAAAAATCCCCTCCGGTTAAATAACCCCGTCAGTTCGTCGGCGGTCGCCGCATCCAGCACCTTGAATTCATCTTCTACAATGGCGGCCAGGTCACTCAATATCTGAATTTCATGTCCGGAAAAAGCGCGCGGCTTATGATCCATAAGGCAGAACGAACCTACCGTCGCGCCGTCAGGTAGCTGAACCGGATACCCGGCATAAAAGCGAATAAACGGCGCTTCCGTCACCAGCGGGTTATCGTGAAAGCGCATATCCTGCTGCAGGTCGTTGACGATCAAAGGATCGGTTTGCAGAATGGTGTGCGCGCAGAAGGTGATATCCCTTGGCAGCGTATCTACATCAAGTCCGGCGCAGGATTTAACATGCAGGGTGTTCTCCCCGACGAGGCTAATCGACGCCACCGGCAGATCGTAGAGCGTACGCGCCAGCCTGGTCAGGCGATCGAAGCGCTCTTCTTTTCCGCTATTCAGCAACCCGGATGCCCGCAGCGATTGCAGACGACGCAGTTCATCTGGATGAGGTCCGGCTAATTTCAATTTGTCTCTCTTATCTTTTATGGATGAGCGGCGCAGCGCGTAGAGTCAATGCGCGCCTTGATTGTTAACACAGATTTTACATTTCTGATATCATGAGTTAAGCATATATCGCTGACTCGTCAAACCCGCCATCAGATGCCCTCCGGCGCCGCCCACTCCCGCAGCGTGTCTTTCAGCCACTGGCTTGCGCCGCGCTGACCGCTGCGCTTATGGGAATAGATTTTCACTTCAAATGGCGGCACCTCAAACGGCAGTTCAAAAATCTTGACCCCGGCGGTTGCGAGCATCTTTTCAGCAGCCGAGCGCGGCATCGCCATCAACAGTTCACTTTGCGCAATAATAAACGGTGCGCTCAGCATTGAGGGGGTTTTGATGGTGATATGTCGCGTGAAGCCCATTTTCGCCAGCTGCACATCGAGAACCCCCTGGCTTTCATTCCACGGAGTGACCACCAGATGCTGGGCCGCCAGATAATCCGCCAGCGTGAGTCTGTTCCGCCTTTCGTTACTCATCGCAACATAGTCATCCTGCAGCCAGCGAATCTCATCCAGTTCCGGATGTTCCGCTTCATTGAGCGCGCTGAAACCCAACGCCAGGTCCACCTCTCCGGCCAGCAGTTCCGTCAGCGCCGGACTATGCGGCAGATAACGCAGTTCGAAACGCAAACCCGGCGCCTGGTGGTGAAGTCTGGACATCAGGGTTGGAAAAACGCACTGCGCGGTGAAATCCGTGATCGCGATCTGTAGGCAGTCGGTACTGGCGGAAGCGACAAACTTTGGCTGCGGGGTGAGCTCCTGATTTAAAAACTTTAACGCAGATGATATCGACGGCGCGAGCTGGGTCGCATATACGCTGGGGCACATGCGGTGACCCTCACGATAAAAAAGCGGATCGTTAAGCGCCGCGCGCAGCCTGGATAGCGCGTGGCTTAACGCCGATGTGCTCATTGCTAACTCTTCCGCCGCCAGGCGGACCGAGCGATAGCGGTAGACCGCCTCGAATACCGGCAGCAGGTTTAAATCAAGACGGCGAAGGGCGGGATGCATAATATTCATCATTCAGTGATTTCATTGCACTTAATTCTTCTAACCTTAACGTTTATGCTTTGCGGTATCAAACTCACGACGGCACAACAGGTAATTCAATGAATATGACCATTCGTCAGGCCAGCCCGGCGGACGCAAAAGCAATTTATGACATGATTTATGAGCTCGCAGTGTATGAAAAAGCGCCGGAGCAGGTGGTTACCACGGTCGAGGAGATCCAGGCCACCCTTTTCGCCAGCGACAGCAAAACGGAAGCGCTGATCTGCGAGATAGAAAATAAGGTCGCTGGGTATGCGGTGTTCTTCACCAGCTATTCCACCTGGCTCGGACGCAATGGCATCTATATGGAAGACCTGTACGTCTCGCCCGAGTTTCGCGGCAACGGCGCGGGAAAAGCACTCTTGCGCACCATTGCTCAGCTAGCGGTTAAAAGAGAATGCGGCCGGTTAGAGTGGAGCGTGCTCGACTGGAACCAGCCGGCCATCGATTTTTATCTGAGCATTGGCGCGCTGCCGCAAAGTGAATGGGTGCGCTATCGTCTTGACGGCGCCGCGCTAGCCGCTTTCGCTGAATCAGGCGCTTTGGCCAGATAATCGCCATCGGCGGGTCTTTACGGGTCCGCCCTTTCCTTTTCTCTGCGCAGCCAATATGCCCGTGGCGTATAACGCTGAAACAAAAAATTATTAGCCGTTTCCGTCATACCCTCAACCTCCCGGATTTACACGCTTTTCCCGCTATATTTAGCGGCCACCTTTCTCGCGGCAAAAAATTCGCTGGTTGCCCTATCCTGACTGCTGGACTAAGCCTGGAGAAGTTTTCACATCACGATTCAACTGACCTGGAGATTCTTCATGAGCAAACTCGGGATTAATGGATTTGGGCGTATTGGACGGCTGGTGCTGCGCCGGTTACTGGAGGTTAATAGTTCCTTAGAGGTGGTCGCCATTAACGATCTCACCTCACCGAAAGTGCTGGCCTACCTGCTAAAGCACGACTCTAACTACGGACCTTTCCCCTGGAGCGTTGATTTTACTGAAGATGCGCTGATCGTTGATGGCAAAAAAATCACCGTTTATGCCGAAAAAGAGGCCCAGCATATTCCGTGGAAAGCGACGGGCGCTGAACTTATCGTGGAGTGTACCGGCTTTTACACTTCATCAGAGAAAGCGCAGGCGCATCTGACCGCCGGAGCCAAAAAAGTTCTGATCTCCGCGCCGGCGGGCGATATGAAGACCATCGTCTATCACGTTAACGACGATACGCTGGACGCCAAGGATACGATAATTTCTGTAGCATCCTGCACCACCAACTGCCTGGCGCCGATGGCGAAAGTGCTGAATGACGCCTTTGGTATTAAAGTGGGAACCATGACCACGATTCACGCCTATACCGGCACCCAGTCGCTGGTTGATGGCCCGCGCGGCAAAGATTTACGCGCATCCCGCGCGGCGGCGGAAAATATCATTCCGCATACCACCGGGGCGGCGAAAGCTATCGGTCTGGTCATCCCTGAACTTAGCGGCAAGCTGAAAGGCCACGCTCAGCGCGTGCCGACCAAAACCGGTTCGGTAACCGAACTGGTGTCGGTGCTGGAGAAAAAAGTGACCGCCGAGGAGGTTAATCAGGCGATGAGGGAGGCGGCGGCGAACAATGAGTCATTTGGTTATACCGAAGAGGAGATCGTCTCCTCAGACGTAATCGGCAGCCATTTCGGTTCAATTTACGACGCCACCCAGCTGGAGATCGCAGAAGTTGGCGATCTCCAGCTCGTAAAAACCGTCGCCTGGTACGATAACGAATACGGTTTCGTGACCCAGCTGATTCGCGTGCTGGATAAATTCGCCAAATAACTCCCGGGGGCGACGCAACGCGCCTTGCCCGGGCTGCGAGACCGTAGACGGCTGGTAACCTGTAGCCCGGACAGATGCGCAGCATCGCCTCCGGGA
>NZ_JACVUU010000019.1:0-159276 GCF_016516145.1 Klebsiella sp. S69
GACGGCTGGTAACCTGTAGCCCGGACAGATGCGCAGCATCGCCTCCGGGAAACGCGCCGCTCCTCTGCTAAATCAGGCCTGCAGATAGACCACCTGAGTTTGCAGATACTCATTCAGGCCGTGACGCCCGTCGGCGCCGCCAATCCCTGATTTACGCCATCCGGCATGGAAACCCTGCATCGCCTCGAAGTTCTCGCGGTTAATATAGGTTTCACCAAACTTCAGCCCCTTAATCGCCTTCATCGCGACGTTCAAATCGCGGGTATAGATTGACGACGTCAGCCCGTAATCGCTGTCGTTGGCCATCGCCAGCGCCTCTTCCAGGGTATCAAACGCCACGACCGGCAGTACCGGACCGAACGTCTCTTCATGAACGATATCCATCTCCTGGCGCACGTCCAGCAGCAGCGTCGGCGGATAGAAATAGCCTTTACCCTCCACCGCTTTCCCACCCAGAGCGATACGGGCGCCCTGAGCCACCGCTTTCGCTACCTTCTGCTCAACCCGCTCCAGCGCTGCGGCATTGATCAACGGCCCCATGGCAATATCGTCGCGCGCTGCCGGATCGCCAAACTGCACCGCTTTCAGCGCTTCGCCCAAACGGTTAACGAAGCGATCGTATAGCCCTTTTTGCACATACACGCGCTCAACGCAGTTACACACTTGCCCGCTATTAATCACGCGAGAATCGACCACCGCTTTTACCGCCAGCTCAAGATCCGCATCATCCATCACGATAGCCGGCGCTTTCCCGCCCAGCTCCAGGCATACTTTGGTGATGTTTTTCGCCGCCGCGGCCATGATCTTCTCCCCTGCGGTGACGCTGCCGGTCATGCTGACCATCGCGACCTTTGGATTGCCGGCTAGCTCCTGACCCACGGTTTCGCCGCGGCCCAGCACCAGATTAAAAACCCCTTTCGGCAGGCCGATATCATGAACGATTTGCGCAAAAGCGATGGCGTTATTCGGCGTAAACTCACTCGGTTTAATTACGATGGTATTGCCGGTAATCAGCGCTGGCGCCAGCTTGCGGGCAATCAGGAAGAACGGGAAATTCCACGGCAGGATGCCTGTGGTCACGCCCAGCGCGCGCTTGAATACCAGAATGTTTTCTCCCGGGCGGTCGCTTTGCACAATTTCGCCCTCATAACGACGCGCCCATTCGGCCATATAATCCAGGTAATCCGCGGTAAAGGAGACCTCTACCGCCGCCAGCTGCTGGATCTTCCCGCCTTCGGCGACAATCAGCGCGGCGATCTCGTCGGCCCGTTCGCGGATACCGGCAGCGATTTTACGCAGCCACCCCGCTCGCTCGATCGCAGGTAAGGCTTCCCAGCCCGGCTGAGCGCGCTCAGCAGCGAGAATCGCGCGCTGCGCATCTTCCGCGCTGCCGTCAGGAATACGCGATATGAGCGCTTCCGTGGCCGGATTGATCACCTCAATCCATGCATCACCGCGGCCGGCTTCAAACTGACCGTCAATATACATAGGGTGTTGAACGGGTGCTGTCATGGTCTGCTCCTCAGGATTATTGTTTTTAACAGGTGAAATAGATGTTAAAAATTATCGTCCAAAGGGCAAAGAGACAGGCCGGACGTTTGTTTTTGTGAGATATTTCATAAAAACAGACCAAGCCGGCGCTGAAAAAACCACAATTCAGTAACACTACCTGCCCGTTTGCGATATCGCCAACGCAAACGGGCAATGCGGCGGATACGTCCGGACCATCCCTGCGCTTGCCAAAGACAACGGCTGACTGACAGCGTTAAGGCTAATAGCTAAGCCAGCTGGCGTGCGCTCAATGTATCGGACAGCAGACGGTCCTTGCGCAGCGTCTGCCACGCTTCAATAATCTGCGGCGGAATATCCACATGAGCGATAAATCCCTTACCCAACGGGCCATAACCCTGCGGATTGTCCGCCAGCCGAGGCGGCTCGCCGAGGATCAGCGCCAGATAGCGTTCCACCGGCCACAGGCCGCTGCTATCGCCGCTAAAGGTGACGCCGTTATCGCCATTGCACAACACCGGCGAACACCCCGGCGCGCTGTACCACATCGGCGCATGCGCTGCGTCTTGCCAGACGCGGGCAAAGGTCGCCATCGTTCGCCGCTGCATAGTCGGGTCCTGGATCACCACGCCCGTTCGGTGCGTAATACCTCTCTGTTCCAGCATTTGCCGGGTAAAACGCGCATTTTCTCCACAGTTGGTAGAGCGGTCTTCCACGACAATGTATTCGCGAGGAATAGCCCAGAACCGGTGGGCAATATCGGCCAGAATGTGCGCCTCGGCGCGATCGGCTACCGGGATGGTGCAATAGCGCGGATCGTTCAACACCGCGTGGTATAAAAACGAAGTGGAATGCCCGATACCACCGCTGATCAGTAGCGGAACGGCGTGATGCGCCGCCAGCTGGCAGGCGAAATCAATGGTTGGGATCACCGCATTGCCCGCCAGCACCACGACATCGATTGATGGCTGCTGCGGCAAATCATGCTGCGCCAGCCAGGCCCCCAGCTGGTTCGCCGCGGCTAGCGTCGCCTCCGGCAGCGATGGAAAATGCTCCGACATGTTCTCTCCTTTGCGCCAATGTCACCCTTCACGGGATTGTGGATACCATGATAAACCGGAGCCGCCTTTAAGGGTTAATAAAGCCTGAGCGGTAACAAGATTGAAATAACAAGAAACGTCCAAAAACAGAACGGTTGCACCTCAATAACTCACCACCATACGCCCGATTTTTAGCGAATAAGTTCAAATAAACGGCTAAATAACGGCGTGATTCGCCGGTAAAAATGGCAAAAACGGCTCCCTGACGCGGCGACCAGACTTGCCAAATGCAACATACAAACCTAGCTTCCTTAACAATTAAATAACCTCATCGCTCGCCGGGTTGCACCTGCAAATCAGCAGGTGTCACCGGGTTGTGATGACTCTGGGGGAGTAGCTAAAAGATGACCTTGCACGAGAGCAGCACCACATCAATTCTCAAGAAAAACAAAAAGGTGCTCATTGCCAGCCTCACCGGCAGCGCCATTGAATGGTTCGATTATTTCCTTTATGGTACGGCGGCGGCGCTGGTATTCAACAAGATTTTCTTTCCGATGGTCGATCCGGTCATCGGTTTAATCCTCTCCTGGCTCTCGTTCTCGTTGACCTTTTTCATTCGCCCGATTGGCGGGGTGGTCTTCGCACATATTGGCGACCGAATCGGGCGTAAGAAAACGCTGGTCCTGACGCTCTCCCTGATGGGCGGCGCAACGGTCGCCATCGGTCTGCTTCCCACCTATGAGATGATCGGTTTATGGGCGCCAGCGCTGCTGATAACCTTACGTATCGTTCAGGGAATGGGCATCGGCGGCGAATGGGGCGGTGCGCTATTGCTGGCCTACGAATACGCACCGGAAAAGCGCAAAGGTTTTTTCGGCAGCATTCCGCAGGCGGGCGTGACCATTGGCATGCTGATGGCTACTTTTATCGTCTCGCTAATGACCCTTTTCAGCGAAGAGCAGTTTCTCTCCTGGGGCTGGCGCATCCCTTTCCTGCTCAGCTCGGTGCTGGTTCTTATTGGTCTGTGGATCCGCAAAGATATTGATGAAACGCCGGAATTTAAACAGGTGAAGCAGTCAGGCCAGGTAGCAAAGGCGCCGCTGCGCGATACGCTCAAGTATCACTGGCGCGAAGTGCTAATTGCTGCGGGCCTCAAAGTAGTGGAAACCGCGCCATTCTATATTTTTTCGACTTTCGTGGTCAGCTATGCCACCACCACGCTGAGCTATCAAAAATCCCAGGCGCTTGAAGCCGTCACCCTCGGTGCGCTGGTTGCTACGGTTATGATCCCGCTGATGGGACTGCTTTCAGACAGAATCGGACGTCAGAAAATGTACACGCTCAGCGTGGTGCTGCTTGGATTGTTTATCGTACCGTGGTTTCTGCTGTTGGATACCCGCAGCACGTGGGGCATTGCGCTCGCCACGGTGATCGCCTTCGGTATTCTGTGGGCACCGGTTACCGCGGTATTGGGGACGCTCTGCTCCGAGATCTTCAGCGCTAACGTTCGCTACACCGGCATCACCCTTGGCTACCAGCTTGGCGCCGCGCTCGCCGGGGGTACCGCTCCGCTGATCGCCACCGGACTGCTGGCAAAATATGACGGGGACTGGATACCGGTCGCATGGTATCTGGCGGGAACGGTGGTGATTTCACTTATCGCGATTTTCTGCGCCAGCCGCTTAAAGCAGGCTCCCGGCGCTGTCGCCACCAGGAGCGAGATGTTATAAAGCCATTCGCTGCCGGCAACCCATTCACCCTGCCGGCAGCAGCCGAAGGATGCTCACTGCAATGCAACAAAGTCAACACACAAATATAGCGTTTTGTTCACTTTTTGAAGGAAGTCAAGATTCTGATAAATAGGGATAAAGGGTCAAAACTACGGCTTTAATGCACAAAGATGCATATTCATCCGTAGTCGACGCTGTTTTGCGTTTTTTTATTCACAAAAACTTCAACCCCACCGATAACGGCAGCATATTCTGCATTTTTGCCAAATACCGTCCCATTAAATTGGTGATAACATTCTTGTTACAGATTTTATGGCTGTATCTTTCCACGGTTAACAAAATAATTATCACTGCAAAACAGGACTCTTATGGAAAAGTTATCTTACGCTTCTGAAAGTAGTACATCTCCATGGACCACCTACCTGCGTCAAATCGATCGCGTCGCCCCTTACCTCGGCGATCTGGCCTACTGGATCGAAACGCTGCGCCATCCGAAACGCGCGCTGATCGTTGATATCCCGGTACAAATGGACGACGGAACCATTCGCCACTTCGAAGGCTACCGCGTCCAGCACAACCTCTCACGCGGTCCGGGTAAAGGCGGTGTGCGTTACCATCCGGATGTGGACCTGAATGAAGTCATGGCCCTCTCAGCCTGGATGACCATCAAGTGTGCGGCAGTCAATATTCCCTACGGCGGCGCCAAAGGCGGTATCCGGGTCGATCCGTTCTCTTTATCAGAAGGTGAACTGGAACGTCTGACCCGTCGCTACACCAGCGAGATCGGCATTATTATCGGGCCGCAAAAAGATATTCCGGCGCCGGACGTCGGCACCAACGGTAAAGTGATGGCCTGGATGATGGACACCTATTCCATGAACCACGGCACCACTATCACCGGCGTGGTCACCGGTAAACCCATTCATCTCGGCGGTTCGCTGGGCCGCGAAAAGGCCACGGGACGCGGCGTCTTCGTCACTGGTCGCGAAGTGGCCCGCCGCAGCGGTATCGAAATCGAAGGCGCGAAGGTCGCGCTGCAAGGGTTTGGTAACGTAGGCAGTGAAGCGGCCCGCCTGTTCGCTGGCGTCGGCGCGCGCATTGTGGTCATTCAGGACCATACCGCCACGCTGTATAACGAAGGCGGTATCGATATGGCCGCGCTGACCGCCTGGCAGGCCGAGAACAAGCAAATTGCCGGCTTCCCGGGCGCCCGCGAAATTGACAAAGAAGCGTTCTGGACGACGCCGATGGATATTCTGATCCCGGCGGCGCTGGAAGGTCAGATTACGCGCGAACGCGCGGAAACCCTCAGCTGCAAACTGGTGCTTGAAGGCGCCAACGGCCCGACCTATCCGGAAGCGGACGACGTGCTGGCCGAACGCGGCATCGTGGTGGTGCCGGACGTCATTTGTAATGCCGGCGGCGTCACCGTGAGCTACTTTGAATGGGTGCAGGATATGGCCAGCTTCTTCTGGAGCGAAGAAGAGATCAACGCCAAAATGGACCGCATTATGACCGATGCGATCGTTCACGTTTACGATAAAGCGGTGGAAAAAGCGTGCTCTTTACGTACTGCCGCCTATATCGTGGCCTGTGAGCGAATTCTGATGGCGCGTAAAGATCGCGGTATTTATCCGGGATAATCCCCCTTCTCAGCCCGGTTAAAGCCGGGCTGAGACCAGAACTCTCCTTCCCCCCTCCCAAAGCTTCTTCCACAATAAACGCACATACCGTTAACCTGTTTTTATCAATCGGACTTGAATTCTCGTTTTTGCCAGACATAAAATCATTAGAGCTCTAACGATATTGCAGACCGATCTATGGATAACCGACAGCTAAATTTCTCCCATCTTTTGTATTTGACCGCCCATCATTGGCGGCTGGCGGTCAACCGTCGCCTCAAAGACCTCGGCATGAGCCAGGCCAGTTGGGTCGCCGTTTCCGCTATCGCGCGCAACGCGCAGCCGCTATCGCAAAGCGAGCTGGCCCAGGAGCTGGGCGTCGAAAGCGCGACCCTCGTCCCGTTGCTTAATCGGCTGGTGGATTTGGGTCTGGTTGAGCGGGTGAAAACCGAACGCGACAAACGTAAACGGCTGCTGATCGCCACCGCTAAAGGCCTTGAGGTGTATCAGCAGGTAAAAACGGTAGCCGATGAACTGCGTGAGGAGATCCTCACCGCTATCACGCCCGACGAACAGCAGCAGACTCAGCGCGTGCTGGAGAAACTGCTGCGCGAGGTAGAGAAAAAATAATGCCTCGCCGTAAAGATAACCCCTATGTGCCCCACGACTGGGCTCCGCACGAAAAACCGGCGATCCTCGGCTCGCCTTCCACCCCGATTCACAGCACGCCCAGGCGCATTGCCTACGGGATCGTTGGACTGCTGGTCTGCCTGACCGGTGCGCTGGGCAACGCGGTGGTCACCGCTAACCTGCAACTGTTGCAGGGAACCTTTGCCGCCTGGTCCACCGAGATAGCCTGGCTTCCGGCGGTCTACGTGATGACGAACGTCTCTATCAACCTGCTGCTGGTAAAATTCCGTCAGCAGTATGGCCTGCGCGCCTTCACCGAAGGCTTTCTCGTCCTCTATGTGCTGGTGACCTTCTTTCACCTGTTCGTCAACGACCTTAGCTCCGCGCTGATGGTACGCGCCGCCCACGGGATGGTCGCTGCGGCGCTGAGCTCGTTAGGCATTTACTATCAGGTGCAGGCCTGGCCCGCCCGCCATCGGCTAAAAGCGTTGACTATCGGTATTACCGGCTCATCGCTGGCGATCCCGCTGGCGCGCCTGTTTTCCACCGAACTGCTGCAAATTGACGAGTGGCGCGGACTGTACTTCTTTGAACTGGGGCTGGCGCTGGTATCGCTGGCCTGCGTGATCGCCCTGAAGCTTCCCCCAAGCGATCGTAAAAAAGTTTTTGAGAAAAAAGACTTTATCACCTTCTTCCTGCTGGCGCCGGGAATGGCGCTGGTGACCGCGGTGCTGTCGCTGGGGCGTCTGGACTGGTGGTTTGAAGCGCCGTGGATCGGCTGGGCGCTGGCGGGAGCGGTGGTGCTCATCGTCTCCGCGATTGCCTTTGAACATAACCGCAGCAACCCGTTACTCAATATTAAATGGCTCTCCAGCGGCAGCATTCTGCGCCTCGGGCTGATTATGCTGCTGATCCGCATCGTGCTGGCGGAGCAAAATACCGGGGTCATCGGCTGGCTGCAGTACGTCGGCCTGCAGAATGAACAGATGACCAATCTGGCGTGGTCGATTTTCGCCGGCATCATCTGTGGCATCGTCGCCAGCTGTCTGACGCTCAACCCGCAGCGTCTCTACTGGCCCACCGCTACGGCGCTGGCGCTGATCATGGTTGCCTCGCTGCTCGACAGCCAGTCGACCATCCTGACCCGCCCGGAACAGCTAATGTTCAGCCAGTTCCTGCTGGGCTTCGGCAGCGCCTTTTTCCTTGCTCCGGCAATGCTGGCAGGGATTGGCGGCGTGATTGCCGACCAGCGCAATCTGGTAAGCTTCTCGGTACTGTTCGGCATGAGTCAGAATATCGGCGGTCTGCTGGGGTCGGCCATTCTCGGCACCTTTCAGACATGGCGGGAGAAGTTTCACTCCAGCCAGCTCGCCGACCAGTTGACCACCCTCAATCCGCTGATTACTGAACGTTTGCAGCAGTACAGCCAAATGTATCAAAGCCAGATTGGCGACAGCACCCTGCTCAACGTTCAGGCCACCACGCTGCTACAAAACGCCGCCACGCTGCAGGCCAATATTCTCGCTTACAATGATACCTATCTGCTGACGGCGGCGATTTCAGCCGCCACGCTGGTGTGGGTTTTCTGGCGCTTAATAAGATTACGTATTACCGCCCGCGTTGCGTTGAAGCGCGCGACGGGAAGCAAATAAAATTTTTACTCTGGAGTCATTATGAGTCAGCAGGATGCGGCCAAACAACAGGCCAACACCCGTAATAATATTCGCGTGGTCTCTATTTTTACCGCCGCGGCAATTGGTATTGTCGGCGTTCTGGTTATTCTTTACGCCTGGCAGCTGCCGCCGTTTACCCGGCAAAGCCAGTTTACCGATAACGCCTACGTTCGCGGGCAAACCACGTTTATCAGCCCGCAGGTCAACGGCTATATTACCGAGGTCAAGGTTCAGGATTTTAATCAGGTGAAAGCCGGCGATGTGCTGTTTCAGATCGACGATCGCATCTATAAACAGCGCGTACATCAGGCGGAAGCCACGCTGGCGATGAAAGAGGCGGCGCTCAAGAACAATCTGCAGCAGCGCAAAAGCGCCGAGGCGGTCATCGTACGTAACGAAGCGGCGCTGCAAAACGCCCGCGCGCAAAGTCTGAAAACCCAGGCGGATTTAAAACGCGTTCAGGAGCTGACCGCCGACGGTTCGCTCTCGATCCGCGAACGCGATTCCGCCCGCGCCAGCGCGGCGCAGGGGACTGCGGATATCGAGCAGGCCAAAGCGACGCTGGAAATGTCGCGCCAGGATCTGCAATCGACAATTGTTAATCGGGATTCGCTGCTGGCCGACGTCGCCAGTGCGCGGGCCGCGCTGGAACTGGCGCAGATCGACCTCCAGAATACCCGCATTATCGCCCCCGCCGATGGTCAGCTGGGGCAAATATCAGTGCGTCTTGGCGCCTACGTGACCGCCGGGACGCATTTGACCTCGCTGGTACCGCCGCAGCACTGGCTGATCGCTAACCTCAAAGAGACGCAGCTGGCGGAGGTCCGCGTCGGGCAGCCGGTAACCTTTACCGTTGATGCGCTGAACAGCGAGAAATTCACCGGTACGGTGCAGAGCATCTCCCCGGCCACCGGGGTTGAGTTCAGCGCCATTTCGCCGGACAACGCCACCGGCAACTTCGTCAAAATTGCCCAGCGCATTCCGGTACGCATCGCCGTGGATGAGGGGCAGAAAAACAGCCAGCGCCTGCGGCCGGGGATGTCGGTGCAGGTCACCATCGACACCCGCGGGGAGGAGACGCGATGATTCGTCCGCTCACCCTCGCCGTTATTCTTGCGCTGGTTGGCTGCCAGTCAGCTGATATCCCACAGGCCGCGCCGACGCTGCATATTCCCGCCGCCTGGCGCGCGGATATCGGCCCCGCCAGCCCGGTCGAGGGCGTGTGGTGGCGCAATTTTCACGACAGTATGCTTAATCAATACGTCGACCAGGCGCTACGCTACAACAGCGACGTGCTGATTGCCCGCGAACGGGTCAACGAGTACCAGGCGCGGGTCTACGCCGCCGACAGCAGCCTCTTTCCTTCACTAGACGCCGGACTGACCGGTACCCGCGCGCGGTCGCAGTCGGCCGCCACCGGTCTGCCGATCCACAGTACGGTGTATAAAGGCGCGCTAACCGCCAGCTACGATGTTGATATCTGGGGCGCTAACCGCAGCGCCGCCAGCGCGGCGGAGGCCAGTCTGGCGGCGCAAAAAGCCGCCGCCGCGGCGGCGAACCTGACCGTCGCCTCTTCGGTGGCGACAGGCTACGTCACTCTGCTCTCGCTGGACGAACAGCTGCGGGTAACGCAACAAACGCTCAAAGCGCGGGAAGATGCCTTTAATCTGGCGAAACGTCAGTTCGAGACCGGCTATACATCGCGCCTCGAACTGATGCAGGCGGATTCCGAACTGCGCTCGACGCGGGCGCAAATTCCGTCGCTGCGACACCAAATCGCCCAGCAGGAAAACGCGCTCAGCCTGCTGCTCGGCGCTAATCCTGGCGCCGTTAAGCGCAACGCCTTCACCCAGCTGACGCCGCTGTCGCTACCGTCCCAGCTGCCGTCAACCCTGCTCAATCGCCGCCCGGATATCGTTCAGGCTCAGCGTCAGCTGGTGGCCGCCGACGCCACGCTGGCGTCATCGCAGGCGCAGCTGCTGCCGTCCATCAACCTTACCGCCACCGGCAGCATGCAGGATCGCACTCTGCCCGACCTGCTGGATAATCCGCTACGCTTATGGAGCCTTGGTGGCAGCATCCTGGCGCCGCTGCTCAACCGCCAGGCGCTGAATGCCCAGGTAGACGTGTCGATGGCCCAGCGCAATCAGGCGTTGTATAGCTACGAAAAAACGGTGCGCGGCGCGTTTAAGGAGGTCAATGACAGCCTTGATGCTATCGGCCGCTACGGGGAGCAGCTGACGGAGCTGCAGGCCCAGGAGGACGTAGCCCGGGAGACGCTGCGCCTTGCCCAAAACCGTTATCGCAACGGCTACTCATCCTATCTTGACGTCCTGGACGCCCAGCGTACGCTGTTTTCCACCCAGCTCAGCGTGGTGCAGGTGAAAAACAATCTGCTGCTGGCGCAAGTCGATTTGTACCGGTCGCTGGGAGGCGGCTGGTCTGATTCATCAGGGATGTAATACGGGAAATCTGACATGCAACAACAGTGGTCGGCAGTAGATAATTATCTGGTGGAAGCGTTAATCCCCAACGATCCCTTGCTCAACCAGGTTCTGGAAAATAACCAGCGCGCCGGGCTTCCGGCCATCGATGTTGCCGCCAATCAGGGGCAGTTTCTGGCCCTGCTGGTGCGCATGACGGGCGCCAGACGCATCCTCGAGATTGGCACGCTCGGCGGCTACAGCACCATCTGGATGGCCCGGGAATTGCCTGCCGATGGCGAATTAGTCACCCTGGAGGCCGATGCGCACCATGCCGCCGTGGCGCGCGAGAACCTGCGCATGGCGGGCGTGGATAAGCTCGTTGAGGTGCGGGAAGGCCCGGCGCTGGCCACGCTGGAGAAGCTGGGCGACCATCCGCCGTTTGATCTGATCTTTATCGATGCGGATAAGCCGAATAACCCAAACTATCTGCGCTGGGCTTTGCGCTACTCTCGCCCGGGGACGCTGATCATTGGCGATAACGTGGTGCGCGACGGCGAAGTGACCGATCCGCATAGCGCAGATGACCGCGTTCAGGGCGTCAGGGAGTTTATTGCGATGATGGGCAGCGACCCGCGCCTGACGGTAACGGCCCTGCAAACCGTGGGCAGCAAAGGTTGGGACGGGTTCACCCTCGCGTGGGTGAACGCCTGACGCCAACAGCTTTCCCCGGCAGCCTGCGCCGCCGGGGAATGCAGCGGCTCAGGCCGTAATCTGCTCCATTGCCTGCAGCACCCGCTTGTCGGAAATCGGATAAGGCGTGCCGAGCTGCTGGGCGAACAGGCTGACGCGCAGCTCTTCAATCATCCAGCGAATCTCCTGCACGTCCTCATCCTGGCGACGATTGGGCGGTAGCTTATTCAGCCACTGCTGCCACGCCTGCTGCACGCTCTCCACCTTCAGCATCTGCACGCGGTCGCGGTGCGGGTCGATCGCCATTTTCTCCAGCCGTTTTTCAATCGCCTGCAGATAGCGCAGCGTATCGCCCAGGCGGCGGAAGCCGTTGCCGGTGACGAAGCCGCGATACACCAGCCCACTCATCTGCGATTTAATATCCGACAGCCCCAGCGCCATGGTCATATCGACGCGACCTTTCAGGCGTTTATTGATGTTGAACACCGCGGTCAGGATCTGCTCAACCTGTTTGGCGATTTCCACCACCGTCTCGTTGAGCTCAGCGCGCACTTTTTCATGCAGCGCGGTAAAGCCCTCCTCGCTCCAAACCGGGCCACCCGCTTCATCGATCAGCTTATCGACGCCGCAGGAGATACAGTCATCGATCAGATCCAGCACCTTGCCGTAGGGGTTGAAATAGAGCCCCAGCTTGGCTTTATTCGGCAGCTTCTCATGCAGATATTTAATCGGCGATGGGATATTCAACAGCAGCAGGCGGCGCAGGCCGCGCCACATCTCCTGCTGCTGCTCGAGCTGATTATCAAACAGCTTGATGGCCACGCTGTCGCGTTCGTCCACCAGAGCCGGCCAGGCCTTAACTTTATAGTTGCCGCGCTTCTGCTCGTAGCTCTCCGGCAGGCGGCCAAAGCTCCAGATATGTAGCCCGCTCTGCTCTATACCGTCATCGGCGACTGCGGACAGCGTCTCCTGTACCTTGCCTTTCAGGGCATCTTTCAGGTCCTGCAGCGAGCGCCCTTCCTGTAGCTTCTTATTTTTGTCGTCCACCACCCGGAAAGTGATTTTCAGGTGATCGGGCACCTGATCCCACTGCCAGGCCTCGCGGTCAATAGTCACGCCGGTCATCCGCCGCAGTTCGCGCTCAAGGGAATCCAGCAGCGGCAGCTCCAGCGGCGTCGCGCGGCCGAGAAACGCTTCCGCGTAGTTTGGCGCCGGGACAAAATTGCGGCGCACCGGCTTCGGCAGCGATTTAATCAGGGCGATAATCAGCTCCCGGCGCAGACCGGGGATCTGCCACTCAAACCCGGCCTCTTCCACCTGGTTGAGCAGCGGCAGCGGAATATGCACCGTCACGCCGTCGGCATCTGCGCCCGGCTCGAACTGATAGGTCAGACGCAGTTTCAGATTGCCCTGGTGCCAGAAGTTCGGATAGTCCAGCTTACTGACCTGCTCCGCGCCTTCTTTAATCAGCATACTTTTTTCAAAGTTAAGCAAATCCGGCGTCTCGCGACTGGCCTGCTTCCACCATTTATCGAAGTGGCGAGCGGAGATGACGTCATGGCTGATGCGCTGGTCGTAGAACTCAAACAGCGTTTCGTCGTCGACAAGAATGTCGCGGCGGCGCGACTTATGCTCCAGCTCTTCAATCTCGTTGCGCAGCTTCAGGTTGTCACGGAAGAAGGCGTGGCGGGTCTGCCAGTCGCCCTCCACCAGCGCATGGCGGATAAACAGTTCGCGGCACAGCGCCGGGTCAATCTGGCTGTAGTTGACCTTACGGGCCGCGACGATAGGCAGACCGTAAACGGTGACCTTCTCCGTCGCCATCACCGCGCCCTGCGCGCGCTCCCAGTGCGGTTCGCTGTAAGAACGTTTGAGCAAGTGCTGAGCGACCGGCTCGACCCATTCCGGCTCTATGCGTGCGGCGATACGCCCCCACAGGCGGCTGGTTTCCACCAGCTCGGCGACCATCGTCCATTTCGGCGGCTTTTTAAACAGCCCGGAGCCGGGGAAGATAGAAAAGCGAGCATTGCGCGCGCCGGTGTATTCCTGCTTATCGGTATCTTTCATACCGATGTGCGACAGCAAACCGGTCAGCAGCGCGGTGTGAATTTCGCGATACTCTGCCGGTTCGCTATTCACCGGCAGGCCGAGCTCTTTAACAACCTGACGCAGCTGAGTGTAGATATCCTGCCACTCGCGCACGCGCAGGTAGTTGAGAAAATCGACCCGGCACTGGCGGCGAAACTGGTTCGAGGAGAGCGCTTTTTGCTGCTCGCCCAGGTAGTTCCACAGGTTGACGAACGCCATGAAGTCGGACTCTTTATCGTGGAAGCGGCGATGCTTCTCATCGGAAGCCTGCTGCTTATCCATTGGCCGCTCGCGCGGGTCCTGAATAGAGAGCGCCGAGGTGATAATCATCGCCTCGCGCACGCAGCCGTGTTTTTGCGCCTCCAGCACCATTCGCGCCAGACGCGGGTCCACCGGCAGCTGGCTGAGCTGGCGCCCCATCGGCGTCAGCTTATAGGCGGTCTGCTGTTCGTCAGTGGTAATCGCCCCCAGCTCTTCCAGCAGACGCACGCCGTCCTGAATATTGCGTTTATCCGGCGCTTCAACGAACGGGAAAGCGGCAATATCGCCGAGGCCGAGCGCGGTCATTTGCAGGATAACCGACGCCAGGTTGGTGCGCAGAATCTCCGGATCGGTAAATTCCGGGCGCGACAGGAAGTCGTCTTCTGAATAAAGACGAATGCAGATCCCGTCAGATACGCGGCCGCAGCGGCCTTTACGCTGGTTGGCCGACGCCTGAGAAACCGGCTCAATCGGCAGACGCTGCACTTTGGTCCGGAAGCTGTAGCGGCTGATGCGCGCGGTACCGGGGTCGATAACGTACTTAATGCCCGGTACGGTCAGCGAGGTTTCCGCGACGTTGGTCGCCAGCACAATTCGCCGCCCGCTATGGGCCTGGAACACGCGGTTCTGCTCGCTATTGGAGAGCCGCGCATACAGCGGCAGCACCTCGGTGTGGCGCAGATTCAGCTTGTTAAGCGCATCGGCGGTATCGCGAATTTCCCGCTCGCCGCTCATAAAAATGAGGATATCGCCAGCGCTTTCACGTCCCAGCTCGTCAACGGCGTCAAAGATCGCCTGCAGCTGATCGCGTTCGGTGTCATCGGCGTCTTCAACGATGGGCCGATAGCGCACCTCAACCGGGAAGGTTCGTCCGGACACTTCGATAATCGGCGCGTTGTTAAAGTGGCGCGAGAAGCGTTCCGGGTCGATGGTCGCTGAGGTAATGATGATTTTCAGATCCGGGCGACGCGGCAGCAGTTCCCGCAAATAGCCGAGCAGGAAGTCGATATTCAGGCTGCGTTCGTGCGCTTCATCGATGATGATGGTGTCGTACTGCATCAGTAGCCGATCCTGCTGGATTTCCGCCAGCAGAATACCGTCGGTCATCAGCTTAACCATCGTATTGTCGCTGACGTGATCGCTGAAGCGAACTTTGTAACCGATGCAGCCGCCTGGTTCCGTTTGCAGCTCCTCGGCAATACGGTTGGCAACGGTACGTGCGGCCAGACGACGCGGCTGGGTATGGCCGATTAAGCCTTTAACGCCGCGTCCCAGCTCCATGCAAATTTTCGGCAACTGGGTGGTTTTCCCCGACCCGGTTTCCCCCGCCACAATCACCACCTGGTGATCGCGCACGGCTTCGAGGATCGCTTGTTTTTTCTGGCTAACCGGCAGGTTATCCGGATAGGAAATCGCTGGCCGCGCGGCTTCGCGCAGCAGGACTCTCCCTGCTGCCTGTTCAATTTCTTGCGCCATCTCCTGCAGAATGGCCTGTTGGGCATCAGGATTTTTAACCTTCTTCACGCCGTGCAGGCGACGGGCAAAGCGCGACTTATCGCGCAGCATCAGGCCATCCAGCTGCGTAAAGAGCTGTGAGAAGGTGAATTTTTGTTGTTCTGTCATAGCGTTATCAGGCAGTGCACTGCCGGGAAAAATCTCTTATGAAATATTGCGCTAGAGTACCACATCCGCGCATTTCGTGCCTTGTTCAAAAAAACTGAATACAGAGTTCGATTTATTGCGCTTTCTCTGTGACATGATTGTGAATACAGTGTCATCAAGCACCAGGGCACAGGCCCGTCAATCACATTAAAAAAGGAAACACCCATGAGCAAAGTATTAGTTCTCAAATCCAGTATTCTGGCAGGGTACTCGCAATCTGGTCAGCTGTCCGACTATTTTGTTGAACAATGGCGTGAAAAACACGCGCAAGACGTTATTACCGTGCGCGACCTGGCTGCAAATCCGATCCCGGTACTGGACGGTGAGCTGGTTGGCGCCCTGCGTCCGAGCGATGCGCCGCTGACGCCGCGTCAGCAGGAAGCGCTGGCGCTGTCCGACGAACTGATCGCTGAACTGCAGGCGAACGATGTGATTGTTATTGCGGCGCCGATGTATAACTTCAACATTCCGACTCAGCTGAAAAATTACTTCGACCTGGTGGCTCGCGCTGGCGTCACCTTCCGCTACACCGAGAAAGGGCCAGAAGGTCTGGTAAAAGGAAAACGTGCGGTGGTCGTCACCAGCCGCGGCGGTATCCATAAAGATACCCCGACCGATCTGGTGACCCCTTACCTCTCCACCTTCCTCGGTTTTATCGGCATCACCGACGTGAACTTCGTCTTTGCTGAAGGCATCGCTTACGGCCCGGAAGTCGCCGCGAAAGCGCAGTCTGATGCGAAAGCCGCTATCGACAGCGTCGTTGCCGCATAAGATGTGCCTCCTCCTGCTTCCCGGCGGGAGGAGAGTTTCACTTTTTCTCGTAGCGCAAATACCCCACCACGCCCCCGCCGCCATCTTTCGGATGATTCACGCCATCGTTGACCTCTAAGCAGGGAAAATCGAAGGGCGACACGCCTGCAATGCACGCCACATTCACCCCGTACTGCTGCGGATTTGAACGCCGCTGATGGAAAGTGTAAATCCCGCATACCGAGCAGAAAAAGTGCACGGCTTCACCGGTGTTAAAGCGATACTCCGTGAGCTTCTCCCACCCGCGTAAGATATCGATTCCTGAAAGCGGCGCGGAGACCGTAACCGCTCCCCGCATCCGGCAAAATGAACAGTTGCAGCGTCGAGCGGTGTTGAAGCCATCGCTGAGTTCAACGGTAAACGCCACCGCGCCGCAGTGGCATTGAGCGGATAATTTTTCTGCCATGTTTTCCCCTCAGGACGATGACTTTGGCCGTAAATTCTCGTCAAAGATCAGCCGCTTTCTGTCCGGCTCGGCTTCTTTTAGCGGTTCCACCTGATGCAGCGTCTGCTTGCAGCGCTCCACCAGCATCTGATACTCCCGCGTTCCCTGCTTTTTCCAGGCCAGCTCCTGTTCGCTTAACGCGCGGATGGCTTTGGCCGGACTGCCGACAATCAGATGGTTGGCGGGCATTTCAGCATTGGCTTTCACAAATGCCGAGGCGCCGACAATGCTATTTTCCCCAATCCTGGCACCGTCAATAATCACCGCGCTCATGCCCACCAGCGCGTTGCGGCCGATGGTACAGCCGTGCAGAATCGCGCCGTGGCCGATATGTCCCTCCTCCTCCACGACCGTATCCTGGCCGGGAAAACCGTGCATCACGCAATTGTCCTGGATGTTAGCGCCATCCTTCACCACAATGCGGCCAAAGTCGCCGCGCAGGCTGGCGTTAGGGCCGATGAAGACGCCTTTGCCGAGGATCACGTCGCCAATCAGCACGGCGGTGGGATGAACATAGCTCTCGTCCGGTACAACCGGCGTCATACCGTCAATCTGATAAATGGGCATGGTGCCTCCTTATACGCCCGACAATCCGCCGAAACGCTGGAAATAGAGCGGCCCCGGCGCGGGAAGTTCCCCCACCGAGCTTTCGCCCTTCTCGCCGACAAACGCCAGCGCGCCGGGCGTAACGCGTTGATAAATATTGATGCACAGCTGGCGCGCGGTTTGCCCGGCCCAGTGTGCAGGGAGCAGTTCTTCGGGCAGTAGCGGATCCTTAAGCACCACCCGGCGGTAGAAGTGAATCAGCAGTAGTTGAATGTGAAAGCAGCGTTCGGGCGTCAGTTCTGCGGGCTCGCAGTCGCGAAGCAGCGGCAGCAGAGGACGAAACAACTTGATAAACGTCTCATACATCGCGTTCTGTTCGGTGAGATGCCAGCACTCTTCAACGCGGGCGCGCAGCGCCGCCCGGGAGAGCGCCAGCGGGGAGTGGGCTTCGAAGCAGATGACATTTTCCGCCACGCCCGCTTCGTGCAGCAGAGATTGCACATCCGCCAGCTTTTGCGACGGTGAAGCCAGCAGGCTCGGCGCCAGCGCGCCAAATCCCTGCCATAGCAGCTGTTTTTTGACCTCCGCCAGCGTGCTCTTCTCAAGCCCTTCCGACAGTAGCAGTAGCCAGGTGCCGTCCCATTCCGGGGCGCTGGCGCGATAGATTTTATGTTCGGCGCGGCGAGTCAAGCGCAGGCCTTTGTCGCTGAGACGGTAGAAGCTTCGGCGGCCAATACGCACCACGTCTAGCCACTCTTCTTTATTCAGGCGGAACAGTGCAGTACGCACGAATCGTTCGCCGAAGCCCAGCCCTTCCAGCAGCGCCGCTACGCTGCCGAGCCAGACCTCCCCACCGCGTTGGAGCAAGGCGTCGCCGTATAAAGAAGCAATAAGCGAGGTTCCACTGATGGGCATCGTTTCCGTGGCCTGTTGAATAAAGGTATCGAGTTTACTCATCTGATTCATTCTGTTGTTATTTTTGTCCTTTTTGAATCATAGCACAGGAAGTCCCGGAGGCGGTGCTGGCGCACCCGTCCGGGCTACCGGCCCGCAGACGGCGATAAACTCGTAGCCCGGCTAAGCACAGCGCAAGCCGGGAAGAGGACGAGCTGATACATCAATCCCGGCACACTCCCCGGGTCGCGGCGTAAACGCCTTACCCGGGCTTCCCCTGTCCGGGCCAGGGAGTTGTGTCGTCGTGTAGCCCGGACAGGCGCAATGCGCCGCCTCCGGGAGAAAACGTTATCCGTTAGCGGCAACCTTGCGCAGGTCGAATACGCGACAGGCCTTGCCCTCGGAACGCGGGATGCTACCGCAGTTGACGATGCTGATATCGGTCGAGATCCCCACCATCGACTTGATCCGATGACGCAACTGATGGCAAATCTGACAGCGCTGCTCGTGGTTCAGCGCCAGACCGCTCTCTTTTAGCTCCACGCGCACCGAAAGTGAATCAAGATGGCCCCGGCGATTAACTTCCAGCTGATAGTGCGGCGCCAGATGTTCGAACTTGAGGATCTCCTCTTCCAGCTGCGACGGGAAGACGTTTACGCCGCGAATAATCAGCATATCGTCGCTGCGTCCGCTAATGCGATCCATCCGACGCATGGTACGGGCGGTGCCCGGCAGCAGACGCGTCAGGTCGCGGGTGCGATAGCGGATCACCGGCAGCGCTTCTTTGGTCAGGGTAGTGAACAGCAGCTCGCCGTGTTCGCCGTCCGTCAGCGGCGTACCGTTGTCCGGATTCACCACTTCAGGGTAGAAATGGTCTTCCCAGATCGTCGGACCGTCGGCGGTCTCCAGACACTCCATCGCCACCCCCGGCCCCATCACCTCCGACAGACCGTAGATATCCAGCGCCGAAATACCCAGTCGGCGCTCGATTTCCGCCCGCATCGCATGGGTCCACGGCTCCGCGCCGAACACGCCCACCCGCAGGGAGCAGCCGCTGGCGTCGCCGCCCATCTGGCGTTCCAGCTCTTCAATCAGGTTCAGACAATAGGACGGAGTGACCATGATCATATCCGGCTGAAAATCGCGGATTAGCTGAGCTTGTTTTTCGGTCTGCCCGCCGGACATGGGAATGACCGTCGCGCCTAAACGCTCCGCGCCGTAGTGAGCGCCGAGACCGCCGGTAAACAGCCCGTAGCCATAGGCAACATGAATTTTGTCTTTCGCCGTCCCGCCCGCCGCGCGCAGGGAGCGTGCGACAATATTGGCCCAGTTATCAATATCGTTTTGCGTATAGCCCACCACCGTCGGCTTGCCGGTGGTGCCCGAAGACGCATGGATGCGCACCACCTGCTCCATCGGCACCGCAAAAGTATCAAACGGATAGTTGTCGCGCAGATCCTGTTTGGTGGTACAGGGAAACTTACTCAGATCGCTCAGTTCGTGAAAATCGTCAGGATGAACGCCCGCCGCATCAAATTTACGGCGATACATCGGCACGTTCTCATACGCATGCTTAAGGGTCCACTTCAGACGCTGGGTTTGCAGGGCCTGTAGCTCGTCGCGCGATGCGGTTTCAATCGGGTCTAATTGAGTTATCGTTGTCATTTTGTAGGGTACTCGCAGGTAGATTCGCTCACACTCGCTCAAGGATCATGGCAATGCCCTGACCCACGCCAATACACATCGTACACAGCGCATAGCGCCCGCTGCGGCGCTGTAGCTCCAGACTGGCGCTTAATGCCAGCCGGGCGCCGCTCATTCCCAACGGATGGCCTAAGGCGATGGCGCCGCCGTTGGGGTTAACATGGGGGGCATCGTCCGCCAGCCCCAGCTGTCTGAGCACGCCCAATGCCTGAGCGGCAAAGGCTTCATTCAGCTCAATCAAGTCCATGTCGTTAATGTTCAGCCCGGCGCATTCAAGCACTTTACGTACCGCCGGAACCGGCCCCAGCCCCATAAATTTCGGCTCGACGCCCGCCGTCGCCATGGCCACAATGCGCGCCCGGGGCGTCAGCCCCTGGATGATGGCCTGCTGCGAGCTTGCGATAATCAACGCCGCGGCGCCGTCGTTGACGCCGGAGGCATTTCCCGCAGTCACTACGCCGCCCTGGCGGAACGGCGTTTTTAGCCGCGAAAGCTGTTCAATGGTGGTGTCCGCTCGCGGATGCTCGTCGTCACGCACGACGTTTACCGCCCCTTTCCGGCCGATAATGTCGACCGGCACGATCTCCTGGGCCAGAATACCGTCGCGCTGAGCCTGAGCCGTCCGCTGCTGGCTGCGGAAAGCGAAAGCGTCCTGATCTGCGCGGCTGATATTTAACAATTCAGCTACATTCTCCGCCGTTTCCGGCATGCTGTCAGTGCCAAATCGCCGCTGCATGAGCGGGTTCACAAAACGCCAGCCGATGGTGGTATCAAACAGCTCGGCCTGGCGCTGATACGGGGCGCTGGCCTTCCCCATCACGAACGGCGCTCGCGACATGGACTCAACGCCGCCGGCGATCATCAGATCCGCCTCTCCGGCTTTGATGGCGCGGGCCGCGAAGCCGATGGCGTCCAGACCGGAGCCGCACAGGCGGTTAATGGTGGTACCGGGTACGCTGTAGGGATAGCCCGCCAATAGCGTCGCCATATGGGCCACGTTGCGGTTGTCTTCACCGGCCTGGTTGGCGCAGCCGAGAATCACATCATCAATCGATGCCGGGTCGAACTTAGGGTTACGGCTCAGTAGCTCGCGCAGCGGGATGGCGGCCAGGTCATCGGCGCGCACGCTGGCCAGCGCCCCGCCGTAGCGGCCAATCGGCGTGCGGATCCCGTCACAAATATAAGCGTCGCGCATCAGACTTCTCCTGTGATTGTGCCGCCGATGCGGTGCGATTTACCGCGAAACAAGGCAACAACTTTTTGCTGTTGATTGACAATTTCAATGTCATAGACCCCGGTCAGCTTGCCCTGATGCTTGACTCTCGCCGTCGCGGTCAGCAGCTCACCGACAAAGGCCGGGCGCAGAAAATCGATGCTCGCCGCCGACGCGACCGCCGCCAGCCCCTGGCTGTTGCAGGCGTAAGCGAAGGCGGTATCGGCGAGCGAAAACAGCTGCCCGCCGTGGCAGGTATGATGGCCGTTGAGCATGTTCGCGGTAACCGCCATGGACATCTGCGCGTAGCCGTCATCCATCTCGATAATCTTGATCCCCAGCGCTTGCGCGCAGTTATCGTTCTCATACATCGCGCGGGCGTTACGCCAGGCTTCATTGCTCATGATGTTTCTCCATCAGCGCCTTCTGACGCAGCAGGGAACAGGGCCGATAGCGCTCCTCGCCGTAGTGCTGTTGTAGGTTCTCCAACAGCCGCAGTATCCGGCCCCAGCCAAGTGATGCCCCCCACGCCAGCGGACCGCGCGGGTAGTTAACGCCCAGGCGCATGGCGGTATCGATATCCTCGGCGCCGGCAACGCCTTTTTGCAGCGCATCCAGCGCTTCGTTAACCAGCATCGCCACCGTGCGCCACACCAGCAGCCCGGGATAGTCGGCGATCTGCAGCACCTTTTTGCCCTGCTGCTGAAAATAGAAAATGGCTTTGTCGGTCGCCGCCTGTGAGGTCGTTTCCGCGCTGGCCAGCACCACCGTTTCGCCCGCGCTATGGTCGTAGACCACCACCGGACGGCCGTGCTGGATGCTTAATGCCAGGGCGGTTTCACCGGTCGTTTCCAGCAGCAGCACCTCGTCCAGCTCGGTGACAACGTCACTTTTAATGCGCTTTGCTGCGCGTTCTGCTGATACGGCGGCCAGCGCCAGCTCAGGCTGCACTTCGCCAGGCCAGCAGTAGACCCCCTGCCCGCTCTTTTTGCCCAGCCGTCCGGCCAGAACCAGCTCCTGCTGCAGCAGCGATGGCAGATAGCGGCGGTCCTGCCAGAAGGCGTTAAACACCGAACAGGTCACCGCAAAGTTAACGTCCTGGCCTATCAGGTCGGTCAACGCCAGCGGCCCCATGGGAAAACCGCCGCCGTCGCGCAGAGCGGCGTCAATCACCTCCGGCGCGGCAACCTGCTCCTCCAGCGCTCGCCACGCTTCGGCATAAAAAGGACGCGCCACGCGGTTGACGATAAAACCGGGCGTCGAACGGCAGCGAACCGGCTGTTTTCCCCAGGCGCAGACCCGCTGGCAGAGCTGTTCAACGACTTCCGCCGAGGTCGCCAGGCCGCTGACCACTTCGACCAGCTTCATCACCGGGGCCGGGTTAAAGAAGTGCAGCCCGGCAACCCGCTCCGGGTGCGCGACTCCAGCGGCGATAGCGGTGATCGATATCGACGACGTGTTGCTGACTAGCAGCGTTGACGGGGAGCAGATTTCAGCCAGCTGTTTGAACAGCGCTTTTTTCACGTCCAGGCGCTCGGAGGCAGCTTCAATAACCAGCTCCGTGCGGGCTAAAGCGCTCAGATCCTCAGCCGGAGACAGACGCGTCAGCAGCGCCTCAGCCTGGCCAGCCGCCAGCTTGCCGCGGCTGACGCGGGAGGTCAGACGTTGACCAATACCGTCGATGGCGCGAACCACCGCCTCAGGATCGATGTCGAAAATCAGTACCGGATGCCCGGCGGCGGCGGCCACCTCGGCAATGCCGGCGCCCATGGTGCCGCTGCCTATTACCGCAACGGTAGGTAACGTTTTGCTCATCGGCTATTTCCCGCTGAATTGAGGTGGACGCTTCGCGAGGAAGGCGCTGACGCCTTCGCGATAGTCGGCGCTGCGTCCGGCCAGGCGCTGATAATCGCGTTCAAGATCGAGCTGCTGATCCAGAGTCTGGGTTTCCGCAAGCTGAAGCGCCTTCTTAATCAGACCGAGGCCATAAGTTGGCTGGGCGGCCAGATGACGGGCCAGCGCCAGGCCGGTGTCTTTCAGCTCGGCATCGTCCACCACCTGCCAGATCATCCCCCACTGTGCGGCCTGCTCTGCGCTCAGGCTATCGCCCAGCAGCGCCAGCCCCATCGCCCTCGCCCGTCCCGCCACGCGCGGCAGAAACCAGCTGCCGCCGCAGTCCGGCACCAGACCAAGCTTGCTGAACGCCATCACGAATTTCGCCGAACGCGCCGCCAGCACGATATCGCAGCCCAGCGCCAGCGTAGCTCCCGCACCCGCCGCGACCCCGTTCACCGCACAAATTACCGGCTTCGGCAGCGCCGCCAGACGGCGCACCAGCGGGTTATAGAAACGCTCAACCGAGAGCCCGAGATCCGGCGCCGGCCCGCTGGGGTCGACGTTACGGTCATTTAAATCCTGCCCGGCGCAAAAACCGCGCCCCGCACCGGTCACCAGCAGGCAGCGTATGCTGTCGTCGCGTTCGGCCTGTTTCAGGCACGCCGCCAGCTGCTGGTGCATCAGGTCGTTAAAACTGTTCAGTCGGTCCGGGCGATTAAGGGTAATCGTCATCACGCCCTGTTCTGTTTCGCTGAGAATGAAAGCTTCCACGATTAGCGTCCTTTAAATTCCGCAGTACGTTTATGGAGAAAGGCGTCGATGCCTTCGCGACGGTCTTCAGTCGCGCTCAGCAAAGTAAATAACTGGCGTTCCTGCTGAATCCCGGCCTGTAGGCTGACCTCCTGCGACAACCGTAAGGCCTGTTTAGCCGCGTGCAGCGCCAGCGGCGAGTGGCGGGCCACGGTTGCTGCCAAACCGAGTGCATATTCATCGGTGAGCGCTGGCGGATAAACCTCGCTTACCAGCCCCGCCCGCAGCGCCTGCCTGGCATCGATGCTTTCGCCGCTCAATATCATCCGGCTGGCCAGCGCTTTACCGACGCTGCGGATCAGGCGCTGGGTCCCGCCCGCGCCCGGCATAATACCGAGGGTAATTTCCGGCAGGCCAAAACGGGCGTTATCGCCGGCGACTATCAGGTCGCAGAGCAGCGCCAGTTCGCATCCGGCGCCGAGGGCATAGCCGTTTACCGAGGCGATCAGCGGTTTGTTGAAGGCGTCGATACGCGCCCACAGCCGCGGTCGAATATCATCGAGGGTGGCAGGCAGATCTTTTTCCACCATTTCGTTCAGGTCAGCCCCTGCGGCAAAAAAGCGTTGATTACCGCTAATGACGCAGACGCCGACCGTCGGGTCCAGCGCCGCCGCGTCGAGCACGTCGGCAATTTGCGTCAGCAGCGCGTTATTCAGCGCGTTGCGCGCCTGCGGGCGATTAAGCGTCAGCTGGAGGACGCGCGCGTGGCGAGCAATTAACAGTTCGCTCATGCCATCCCCCGCGCGTCGAAATCGACGATCACATCGCCGCTGGTGGGCAGCGACTGGCAGCTCAGCACGTAACCTGCCGCCACTTCGTCGGCTTCGAGGCCGTAGTTAGCAGCCATCGCTACCTCGCCGCGCAGGACTTTGCATTTACAGGTAGCGCAGACTCCGCCTTTGCAGGCAAACGGCAGATCCGCCCCCTGGCGTAGCGCGGCGTCAAGGATGCTGTCATCCTCTGCGCTGAGGGCGATGGTTCTGTCGCGGCCGTCCTGACGGATTGTGACCGTGCGCCCCTCCGCCTGGACGCCGGTGGCCCGCTTGACGCTGCTGCCCGGGGTATTAAAGCGCTCCAGATGAATCGCTTTCTCCGGTATGCCCAGTTCGCGCAGGGTCATCTCCGCTTCATCCATCATCGCCGCCGGCCCGCAGACAAAGGCGCGCTCAAAGCGGCTGAAATCCAGCAGACGGGCGGCCAGCGCGCGTAGCTTGTCGCCATTGATGCGCCCCTGCAGCAGATCGCTGTCCATCGCCTCCTGGCTGAACAGATGCACCACCTGCAGGCGTTGCGGATAGCGGTCTTTCAGGTCGGCCAGCGCCTGGCGGAACATCATGCTGTGGCTGCTGCGGTTGCCGTAAATCAGGGTGAAACGGCTGTCGAGTTCGGTGGCGAGGGTGGCGTCGATAATCGCCATCATCGGCGTAATACCTGAGCCAGCGGCAATCGCCAGGTAGTCCGCGCTGCGCCCGGCCTGCGGCTGGTAGCCAAAGTGGCCCTGCGGCACCATCACCTCCAACGCCATCCCTTGTTGAATGTCGTTCTGGGCATAGCGTGAGAAGCGTCCGCCGTCGATGGCCTTGACCGCCACGCTGATTTCCCCCGGCGTGCGGCTGCGGCAAATGGAGTAGCAGCGACGCAGCTCTTCCCCGCCAAGGCGGGCTTTTAATGTCAGATGCTGGCCCGGACGGAAGGCGTATGCGTTTCGCAGCGCGTCGGGAATGGCAAAGGTGATGGTCACCGCATCGCGGGTTTCCGGCTCCACTTTCGCCACGGTAAGCGAATGAAATGTCGTCATCGCAACCTCAAATACATTTAAAGTAATCAAAGGGTTCCCGGCAGCTGTCGCAGCGATACAGCGCTTTGCAGGCCGTGGAACCGAATTCGCTAATCAGCGAGGTATGGCGGCTGGCGCAGCGCGGGCAGACCACCTCCTCCGGCATATGGGCATGGCAGGCATGACCCTGCGGCGGACTGATGCCGTACTGGCGCAGACGTTCACGCGCCTCCGGCCCCATCCAGTCAGTAGTCCACGGCGGGTCCAGCTGCAGCACGATATGCACCGGCGCGTAGCCGTTTTCCGTCATTGCCGCGCGGATTTCTCCCAACAGATGTTCGGTCGCCGGGCAGCCCGAGTAGGTTGGCGTAAAGCCAATCACCCAGCCATCGCCGCGGCGATCCACGCTGCGCACCATGCCGAGGTCGGTAATCGTCAACACCGGAACTTCCGGGTCGGGAATGGCGCTTAATACCTCCCAGACGGCGTGGATCTCCGGGGGAGCGATATCAACCAGACGTTGCATAACCACCTCCTGCTACCACTGCTGGCCGGGATACGCGCGCTGTAAATACTGCATCTCCGCCAGCAGCGGCCCGAGATGCTCGCTGTGCAGCCCCTGTTTACCGCCGCTGCGGAAGGCCGCTTCTTGCGGGATCTGTAAACCGGAGTCGATCAGCGCCGTATGTACCGCACTCTGCCATTCGCCCTGCAGTTCGCGTGGGTCGACGGCGATGCCCTGCGCGATCAGCTCAATCTCCAGCTCATCGGCCTGGAACAGCTCGCCGGTAAAGCGCCACAGATTATCGACTGCGCTTTGCATTCTCTGCGCCGAAAGCGCCGTGCCGTTGCCCAGGCGCTCCAGCCAGCCACGGCTAAAGCGCTGGTGGTAGCGCACTTCTTTTAACGCTTTGGCGGCGATGGCGGCGAGCTGCGTATCGCGACTGCCGACCAGGCGGCTGAACAGCGCTACGTGCCAGACATCGATAAAAAACTGGCGAGCAAGGGTGTCGGCAAAGTTGCCGTTGGGCTGCTCCGCCAGCAGCAAATTGCGAAACTGACGCTCGTCGCGGCCAAAGGCCAGGGTGTCTTCATCGCCGCTGCCAGCCAGTTCAGCGGCATAGCTGAGGAAATTGCGCGCCTGCCCCAGCAGGTCGAGACCGATATTGGCCAGCGCCAGATCGATCTCCAGCTCCGGCGCGTGGCCGCACCACTCGCCCAGACACTGGGCCAGCACCAGGCCGTTATCGCCGAGGCGCAGAGCATAAGCTGCAACGGGGTTATCGTTTTTCATCGTCGCCTCACATATGTTCCATGCCGTCGGGCACGGTGTAGAAGGTGGGATGGCGATAGACTTTGCTCTCCGCCGGATCGAAAAATTCACCGCGCTCTTCAGGCTGCGAGGCAACGATTTCGCTGGCCTTCACCACCCAAATCGAACAGCCTTCGCTGCGGCGGGTATAGGCATCGCGGGCGTTTTCCAGCGCCATCTGGTCATCGGCGGCGTGCAGACTGCCGACGTGGCGGTGGGACAGTCCCTGTTTGCTGCGAACGAACACTTCATATAAAGGCCAATAGTTATTGTTCATCTTTCTTCTCCTTATGCGGCGTCGCGAGCCTGCTGTTTTTGCGCATGCGCCAGCGCGGCTTCCCGCACCCATGCGCCCTCTTCCCACGCCTTGCGTTTAGCGGCCAGACGTTCGTGGTTGCAGATCCCGCGTCCGGCAATGACCTCGTTAAATTCCTGCCAGTCGATGGCGCCAAAGCGGTAGTGGCCGGTGGCTTCATCCCGCTGTAAATCCGGGTCGGGTACGGTCATGCCGAGGATTTCCACCTGCGGAATGGTGTTATCGACAAAGCGCTGGCGCAGCTCATCGTTGGAGTGACGCTTGATTTTCCACGCCATGCTGCGGGCGCTGTTTGGCGAGTTATCGTCGTTCGGACCGAACATCATCAGCGCCGGCCACCAGAAACGGTTGATGGCGTCCTGCAGCATCTGCCGCTGCGCGTCGCTACCCTGCGCCAGCGCCATGCAGGCTTCGAATCCCTGGCGCTGATGAAAGCTCTCCTCTTTGCAGATCTTGACCATCGCCCGGGCATAGGGTCCGTAGGAGGTACGGCACAGCGCCACCTGATTGACGATGGCCGCGCCGTCCACCAGCCAGCCGATTACGCCGATGTCCGCCCAGCTCAGAGTCGGGTAGTTGAAGATGGAGGAGTACTTCATCTTGCCGTCGAGCATCTTCTGATACAGATCTTCGCGGGCGCAGCCGAGGGTTTCCGCGGCGCTGTAGAGATACAGACCGTGCCCGGCTTCATCCTGCACTTTCGCCAGCAGAATCGCTTTGCGGCGCAGGGTTGGCGCGCGAGTTATCCAGTTGCCCTCCGGCAGCATGCCGACGATTTCCGAATGCGCGTGCTGACCAATCTGGCGGATCAGCGTTTTGCGGTAGGCTTCCGGCATCCAGTCCTGCGGTTCGATGGCCGTCTCCTGCGCGATGCGCTGGTCAAAGCGTTGTTCTTCTGTCACGTCATCACCTTTTATGATTCCAATAAATTCGACTATAAATAATTTTCGAATCACTTTGTTTTATAAAAGTTACATTCAGGTTAAATAAAACCACAAATTTTGTTTGTTCTTTTTGTGATAGCTACCGCAAAAGCTTTTGTAAACCACATAACTAACAATAGATTAAGTGCTAAACGCAGATCGCCACCGATCACAATGTTAATAAATTATTAAATACAGGCTTGCTTTTTATGATTCACCAAAGAACTATTTATAGATATTTCACGTAACACATCTGGAGATGAAACATGCAGCAGTTAGCCAGCTACTTGTCCGGCACGTGGCAGACCGGCCGGGGCCACGCGCGCACTATCCATCACGCCATCAGCGGCGAAGCGCTATGGGAAGTCACCAGCGAGGGTCTGGATATGGCGCAGGCGCGACGCTTCGCGATTGAGCGCGGCGGCAAAGCGCTGGAGGCAATGACCTTTATTGAGCGCAGCGCAATGCTGAAGGCGGTCGCCAGATATTTGCTGGAGCAGAAGGCGGCGTTGTATACAATCTCTGCCGAAACCGGCGCTACCCGTGCCGACAGCTGGGTGGATATCGAAGGGGGGATTGGCACCCTTTTCACCTACGCCAGCCTTGGCAGCCGCGAGCTGCCGGACGATACCCTGTGGCCGGAAGATGAGCTGATTCCGCTATCAAAACAGGGAGGCTTCGCCGCCCGCCACGTGCTGACCTCGAAGTCCGGCGTGGCAGTGCATATCAACGCTTTTAACTTTCCCTGCTGGGGCATGCTGGAAAAGCTGGCGCCCACCTGGCTTGCCGGGATGCCCGCCATCATCAAACCGGCTACCGCTACCGCGCAGCTGACTCAGGCGATGGTTAAAATGATTGTCGATAGCGGACTGGTGCCAGAGGGCGCAATCAGCCTGATCTGCGGTGGTGCGGGCGATCTGCTCGACCATCTCGATAGCCAGGATGTTGTCACCTTTACCGGCTCGGCCCATACCGGACAGCAGCTGCGGGTGCATCCCAACCTGATCGCGAAGTCCATTCCCTTCACCATGGAAGCGGATTCGCTAAACTGTTGCGTACTCGGTGACGACGTCACGCCGGAGCAGCCGGAGTTCGCGCTGTTCATTCGCGAAGTGGTACGAGAAATGACGGCGAAGGCCGGGCAAAAGTGCACCGCCATCCGCCGTATTATCGTGCCGCAGGCACAGGTGAAAGCGGTGAGCGACGCGCTGGTTGCGCGCCTGCAAAAAGTGGCGTTCGGTGACCCGGCGCAGGAAGGCGTGAAGATGGGCGCGCTGGTGAACCACGAACAGCGTCAGGACGTACAGGATAATGTAAACCGTCTGATCGAAGCGGGATGTGAAGTGTTGCTGGGTGGTCGCGCGGATCTCAACGCCGCGGGCGCATTCTTCCCGCCGACGCTGCTGTTCTGCCCGCAGCCGGATGAGACCCCGGCGGTACACGCCATTGAAGCGTTCGGCCCCGTGGCTACTCTGATGCCCTATCAGAGCGTCGAGCATGCGATGGCCCTGGCGCGGGCCGGTGAAGGTAGCCTGGCAGGCACGCTGGTCACCGCCAGCGGAAAACTGGCGCGCGCGTTTATTCTCGGCGCCGCCCGCGCCCACGGACGAATTCAGGTACTGAACGAAGAGTCTTCCGCAGAGTCCACCGGCCACGGCTCCCCGCTGCCGCAGCTGGTACACGGCGGTCCGGGGCGCGCCGGCGGCGGTGAAGAGCTGGGCGGCCTGCGAGCGGTGAAGCACTATATGCAGCGCACCGCGATTCAGGGTAGCCCGACGATGCTCGCCGCCATCGGCCAGCAGTGGGTGCGCGGCGCGCAGGTGGTGGAAGACCGCATTCACCCGTTCCGCAAATATTTCGAGGAGATCCAGCCGGGCGACAGCCTGTTGACTCCGCGCCGCACGCTGACCGAGGCGGATATCGTCAACTTCGCCTGCCTGAGCGGCGATCACTTTTACGCCCATATGGATAAGATTGCCGCGGCGGAGTCGATTTTCGGCGAACGCGTGGTGCACGGCTACTTCCTGATTTCCGCCGCTGCCGGGCTGTTTGTTGACGCCGGGGTCGGCCCGGTGATCGCCAACTACGGGATGGAGAATCTGCGCTTCATCGAGCCGGTGAAGCCGGGCGATACCATCCAGGTACGCCTGACCTGCAAGCGTAAAACGGTGAAACGTCAGCGCAACGCTGAAGAGAAAGCGACCGGCGTCGTTGAGTGGGCGGTAGAGATTTTTAATCAGCACCAGCAGGCGGTCGCCCTCTACTCCATTCTGACCCTGGTGGCCCGCCAGCAGGGGGATTTTGCCGGGTAAATATTAGAAATTCTCCCATCTTTATCGCCATCTTCATGCCTCTGCGGAGGCATTTTTTGTAACTGGCAAAACTGACAAACAACCTGGCAAAAGCAGGCAAACGCCCCGGCGCTGACCGCTGTTAGCTTAACGATAGACAAGCCGACATTCGCAGCGGCACTGCACAACACAACAATAAGGTGAGGTCACAATGGCGATTCTTTCCCCCCGCAAGACGGCTATGGCGCTGGCTGTCGCCCTGTTTTGCGCCTGGCAAGGCCCGGCGTTCGCCCACGGCGGCGAAGCGCATATGGTCCCGATGGATAAAACCCTGCAGGATTTTGGCGCGGACGTTCAGTGGGATGACTACGCGCAGATGTTTACCCTGATTAAAGACGGCGCTTACGTAAAGGTAAAACCAGGGGCGAAAACGGCCATCGTCAATGGTAAAACCCTGGAGCTGCAGGTGCCGGTAGTGATGAAAGACGGCAAAGCATGGGTTTCTGACACCTTTATTAACGACGTTTTTCAGTCCGGTCTTGACCAGACCTTCCAGGTGGAAAAACGCCCGCATCCGCTGAACTCGCTCTCAGCGGCGGAAATCAGCGCAGCGGTCGCTATCGTTAAAGCCGCGGCGGATTTCAAACCCAATACCCGATTCACCGAGATCTCCCTGCGCGAGCCGGATAAAAAAGCGGTGTGGGATTTTGCCCTCAACGGTACGCCGGTCAACGCCCCGCGCGCTGCCGACGTGATCATGCTCGACGGCAAGCACGTTATTGAGGCAGTGGTGGATTTACAGAATAAAAAGGTGCTTTCATGGACGCCGATTAAAGACGCCCACGGCATGGTGCTGCTGGATGATTTCGCCAGCGTGCAGAACATCATCAACGCCAGCAGCGAATTTGCCGAAGTGTTAAAAAAACACGGCATCGACGACCCGAGCAAGGTGATTACCACCCCGCTAACCGTCGGCTACTTCGACGGCAAAGATGGCCTCAAGCAGGATGCGCGGCTGCTGAAAGTGGTCAGCTATCTTGACGTTGGCGACGGTAACTACTGGGCGCATCCGATTGAAAATCTGGTCGCGGTAGTCGACCTCGAACAGAAGAAGATTATTAAAATTGAAGAAGGTCCGACGATCCCGGTACCGATGGCAGCCCGCCCCTATGACGGGCGCGACCGCGTGGCACCGAAGGTTAAACCCCTCGATATCATCGAGCCGGAAGGCAAAAACTACACCATTACCGGCGATATGATCCACTGGCAAAACTGGGATTTCCACCTGCGCATGAACTCCCGCGTTGGGCCGATTCTCTCCACCGTGACATATAACGATAACGGCAAGAAACGTCAGGTGATGTACGAAGGATCGCTCGGTGGAATGATCGTGCCCTACGGCGACCCGGACGTGGGCTGGTACTTTAAGGCCTATCTCGATTCCGGCGACTACGGCATGGGCACCCTGACCTCACCTATCGTCCGCGGTAAAGACGCGCCGTCCAACGCGGTCCTGCTGGATGAAACCATCGCCGACTATACCGGCACACCCACTACCATTCCGCGCGCGATCGCTATTTTCGAACGCTACGCCGGGCCGGAGTATAAACATCAGGAGATGGGCAAGCCGAACGTCAGTACCGAGCGCCGCGAACTGGTGGTGCGCTGGATCAGTACCGTCGGCAACTACGACTATATCTTTGACTGGGTATTCCACGAAAACGGCACAATCGGCATTGACGCCGGAGCCACCGGCATCGAAGCGGTTAAAGGCGTGAAAGCGAAGACCATGCATGACCCGAGCGCCAAAGAGGACACCCGCTACGGCACGCTGATTGACCATAATATTGTCGGCACCACCCACCAGCATATTTATAACTTCCGCCTCGATCTTGACGTTGACGGAGAGAACAACACGCTGGTGGCCATGGACCCGGAAGTGAAGCCGAATACCGCCGGCGGCCCGCGCAGCAGCACCATGCAGATCAATCAGTACACGATTGATAGCGAGCAGAAAGCGGCGCAGAAATTTGACCCGGGCACCATCCGTCTGCTAAGCAATACCACCAGGGAAAACCGGATGGGTAATCCGGTGTCGTATCAGATTATCCCTTACGCGGGCGGCACGCATCCGGTCGCTACCGGGGCAAAATTTGCCCCTGATGAGTGGATTTACCATCGCCTGAGCTTTATGGATAAACAGCTGTGGGTCACCCGCTATCATCCGACCGAACGCTTCCCGGAAGGTAAGTACCCTAACCGTTCAATTCACGACACCGGCCTCGGCCAGTACGCGAAAGATGATGAATCCCTGGACAACCACGATGATGTCGTGTGGATCACCACCGGTACCACCCACGTTGCCCGCGCTGAGGAGTGGCCGATTATGCCGACCGAGTGGGCGCATGCGCTGCTGAAACCGTGGAACTTCTTTGACGAGACGCCGACGCTTGGCGAGAAGAAGGAGTAAGGTGGCTTAGACGCTAAACGGCGATAAAACCAGGGTCTGGGGCTATCGCCGTTCTCAGCTTATTCAGAAGAATGCCCTGCCGCTCCGCTCTCCTGAGCTCATTAAGGGACGGCACCATAATCAGCCCGGCAGCTTTAATGCGGGAGTGAATTAGCCCGGGCGGCTAAGGGCCGGGGCGAACGGTGGCAGCCGTAAACGATATTGAGCGAGTTCGCCGCAAACGCCGCATTTCATCGCCAGGCTTTATCAATGCTCAAACCGTTAAATGGGTTAAGTGAAGTCCCTAAGGTTCATTTACGAACTTATCGGCTTCAGGAGAATAGCGCTGACAAACGCATGCCAGCTTATGCCCGTCAGGATCGCGCAGATAAGCAACATAAAAGTCGGGTCCGTATGCGGGGCGTGTACCTGGCTCGCCTTCACTCTCCCCTCCCGCAAGGAGACCTGCTGCATGGAATCGTCTGACAATGTCAGCATTGTCTGCATGAAATGCGAACATTGTCCCGTTTCCCGCCGTTGCGGGATGGCGGTCAAAAGGAGGACAGATGCAGAAGTTGAATACTTCATCCGGATTATTTTCATCTCCCCACATTGCCCAGCTTTCTGTCCAGGCAGGCAATCGCGAGTAGCCAAGAACCTTAAAAATAGCGTCATAAAAGTCCACGGCGCGCTGAAAGTTATTTGTACCTATAGTGATATAAGCCAGCATCTTATTGCATCCTCTTTGCCCTTTTCCCGAACATATAGTACAGCACATTAAGAATACATTTTACCCGCACAACCATAACGCGGGAGTTCATGGATGCTGGTGGGCGGCCTGGTGCCAGAAGCCGAAGTTTATACTCTGAAAGCTAAACGCTGTGGAAAGACATTAAGAGAGTAAGAAGGTCGATTCTATTAATGAAAAAAGCCTGCATTCAATAAGTTAAGTGATTGTGATTCAAAAGATCATAAGAGGCGCATCAAGTCGTCACAACTTCACGCGCCTCTTAAGGGAATGACACTATTCGGACTCACCAAAACCAGCAGCAAAGGCAGATTTTAATTCATCCATAAAGGCCAGTTCATCCTGTCCATCACAAATGAGGTCAATCATCGTATTTCCTTTTACACCGGCACCCAGAATGCTCATCATTCCTTTAATGGGGATTTCTTTGTCATTATAAACCAGTATCAATGAAGACTGGTACTTTTTGACGATCCGGGCCAGGCTTGCGGCGGGTCGGGCATGTAATCCGGTACTGTTCATGACGCGTACTTTTTGTCTAATCATGTCCGATCCTTAACACGCTTTGCGAAATGCAGGGTGCAGTTTATTCATCATCTGAATTTTAGAATACACATCATCTTCAACCGCCTGTTTTGCATTTGCCATTACGCGAGCAAGATTAGCCTCGTTATTATTATTCACCCAGGCTTTTCCGACTGTAGTAATGAAGGCTTTGCGCAAATCACTCGCAATATTAACCTTTGCCACTTTATAATTAACAAAGCTGCGAAGAATCTCTTCATCAATACCAGAGCCGCCGTGGATAACCAGGGGGACCGGGCAAACGGAAGCAATGCGTTGCAGTAGCGGGATATCGATGCGTGGGATATCTTCCAGTCCGTGGACATTGCCGATTGACACTGCCAGCATGTCACACCCTGTTTCTTCAACGAAGCGCTGGACTTTCTCGGGTTCGGTTTTGCAGTCAGCCTCGCTAACGTGATCGTCTTCTTTACCCAGAATAGCGCCAAGTTCCGCTTCAACGGGTACGCCAAATGATTTACAGAAATCAACCGCCTCTCTTGTAAAAGCAATATTTTCTTCAAGCGGTAAAGCCGCGCCATCAATCATTACTGAGGTAAACCCGGCTCTTACCGCCTGCTTAACATCTGCCAGGGTTTTACCATGGTCCAGATGCAGGCTCACCGGGACATCCATTTTGTCAGCATACCGTTTAACAATTTCGTAAATGTAATCGTAACCAGAAAGCTGCGCATTAGTTGGCGCAATCTGAATAAAATTAGGTAACCCCGAGCGTTCTATTGCATTAAGAATAGAAATTGTCGTCTCCAGGTTTGTTGTATTAAATGCACCAGCCAGCACCTGCTTTTCCTGAATGCAATTGAGCAGGATCCTACCATTAACTAAAGGCATATTAACTCCAGATATATATATTGAAAGTGTAAAGAAATTATCGAACTACTGAGCTATTACCCTCCTCACCAATAAATACTCCTTCCTGCATTAATTTAAATCGGTAAAAGGCTAGCCATTGCTGCTGATATTTTTGCAACTTCTCCGACCGTATTACGTCAGGAATATAGCGCCCGGCCACAGGAACAGAGGGAGGGTCAATCTCCGGGCAGGCTATCAATAATGCCCCAACGGATACGGCTTCATCAAAAGCAATGGCCTCAATGGGGCATTGAAGGATGTCAGCCTTCAACTGTAGCCAGTACGGGTTTCTCACCGCAGGGCCTATTACTTTTACACTCCTGCCAGCCTGGATGTTAAAGCACTCATAACAGAGAGAAAATTCCATCGCCAGACCGATAAAGACACTCTCAAGCAGAGTTGCTGGCGAAAGTGAATCCGTCAGACCAAAAATCAGACCGCGCGTGTGCCGATTTTTATTTGGCGAACCAGACCCCCGCAAATGAGGAATGAACACGGGAATGTCTTCGGCAGACCAGGAAGGCTGGACATAGCGCTCGCGTGCTTTTTCCAGGCCTGTTTGAATTTCCTCATCCGTCAAACGAAACGTTTTTCTCACCCATTCAAGCGCATAACCGCCAACAGGAAGTGATGCAAAAAGCGTGAAAAATTCAGCATCGGAATAACAGCCGTTTGCCAGTTTATCCCTCCGTGACTGATCACTGAGTGTTGGCTGAGTATCCAGCAGCAAAATACCCTCTGTCGTCCCGGTAGAATTCAACACCTCACCGGGTTGCATCTGTAATGCCCGGGCTCCGACCATATGATCGTGTCCCGCAATCGTGATTTTGACTTCATGAGAGAATCCAAGCTCTTGTCTGAGCGTGGCGGTCATCCAACCCGCGACTTCACCCGGCTTTATCAATGGTGCCAGCGCATCAAATGGTATACCGAGGATCCCGGCAGCTTTACGAGACCAGGTCTGTCGGCTGACATCCAGGCACAACGTTCTGCTGGCCATTGAGACTTCCGTCTTTTTCTCACCCGTCATTCTCCACAGCAGTACTTCAGGTGCATGTAACCAGCAAATATCTCTTCGTTCATGTAATGAGTAGTTATCAAGCAACCATTTCATTTTGAAGGCTGAATAATTGCTGTGAGGCGGAAGTCCTGTAATAGCGTAAAGCTCTTCAGCCTCTGATTTGCTTAACAAAGACAGATAAGATTCACCACGACGATCGTACCAGGCCAGCATCGGGGTAAGAATGTCACCGTGCTCATCAACGAAAACACCAGACTCACCGAAACTCGCAATACTGATATCTTTCACCGGGAAAGGTGCAGAAGCTACCAGTTCAGCCATTACCTGCCGCAGGGCCTGCCACAGCGCTTCGATATCGAAATCTACCCCGCCTCTCTCCGACGCCCTGGTAGGTGTAGGAAATTTGCGGACATCCAAAACTGACGCGTCATGACAGGAATAACAGCTGACTTTGCAGTTAGTTGTGCCAATATCGATGACAAGCGCGGCGCGGTAATCAGGCATAGACAGTTCCTTTTGTCAGACGAAAGATAGCGTAAATAATCAGAGCAATTACCGGGACCAGCCCAATAGCAATCATATTTCCGTTAAATATCTCAAGCAGCCAGTAACGGAAAGGGTTGCCACCATCCAGGAAGCTTGATACCTGACCACTTGATCCTTCGGCCATCTTGAAATTAACGTCTTTAGCCATACCGGTAATAAATGGCGCAATTTTAGTCGCAATCCACAGGTCGGCGATGATCACCGGAATCGCGGTAATCACTGCCCGGAAAATATTACCTCGACAAGCCAGGACAATCATTGAAGCCATGACAGCCAGATTTGCCAGATCGCCAAGTGGCAAGACTTTATTGCCGGGAAGGAGAAATGCAATAAAGACAGAGATGGGGGTCAGGATCAGGGCCGTGGAGATAATAGCTGGATTACCGACTGCTACTGCGATATCCAGACCGATAAAGAGATCATCGCGACCGGGGTATTTTGCATTCAGATATTTTTTGATAGCCTCTGACAGCGGTAATAAACCTTCCATCAAGATACGGACCATGCGCGGGAGAATAAACATAACGCCACCAATGCTAATACCCAGCAGCAGGATATGTTTAAAATCGTAACCGGCAATAATACCCAGCAAGATACCCAGAATTGTCCCCACCATCATCGGTTCACCAAAGATTCCGAGCCTTTTCTGCACACTTTCCGGATCGATATGAATACGGTTAAGACCAGGAATTTTGTCGATAATTTTGTCAAACAATAGCCCAATCGGGAAGAAGACGACAGATGACAGAGTGGGAAGCGAAATGCCTTCCAGACCAAAGTACTTAGCGACTAATGGCGCTGACCAGTCCGCAACTTTGAGCACGACTATCGCGGCAATAGCAGCGGCAGAGAGCCCTAACACAAAACTCCCCGTGCTGTAGTAAACCAGCGTTCCGGCAAGAGCAAAGTGCCAGTAGTTCCACATGTCAACATCGACAGTGCGTGTCTTGTTCATAGCCAGCATGGCGACGTTAATGAGCATAGTCAGCGGGATAACAAAGGGAGCGATCGGCGAACCCCATGTAATCGCAGCCAGCGGTGGCCAGCCTAAATCGACCACTGGAAGACTGATACCGGTACGCTCAACCATTGCCTGCGCAGCCGGACCCACATTGCTGGTGAGAATGTCAAAAATGGCATAAATCCCGACAAAACCAATTCCGACAATTAACGATGAACGAAGTGCTTTTGCTGGTTTTACCTTAAAGAACAATGCCAGAAAGAACAGCACCAGCGGTAATAAAACCGTAGGGCCAAACCCCAGGACATATTGCACAACGGTATAGAGGGTGTGTGCTATATCATTCATATCCGACCTCTTGATTCAGATGTAACCAGACCTCGCGTTAGCGCCTGGATAATTTATCTTGTTTTATATTTATGAAATCAGGCCTGGCCTTTAAGAATTGAAATTATTTTTTCCAGTACTTTATCCTCACCTATTCCGGTAATAATTGGCAGACCGCTAACAACCGGGATATCCAGTTCATAAGGCACTTTTGTTGTTGATACCACTAAAGCTGCACCATCAGTATTATTTGGGAGAGAGGCGACATTAGTTTGTGAGTAATTAACATCAAGCCCATTCTCTTTACAATATTCCATTACCTTTTCTGCCACGGCTGTGGAAGTAGCAACACCCGTTGCACAAACAAACAGTATCATTTGACTCATAACTCACCTCTTTCAGATAATCGTATGTAAATTGATTGATAAATTTCATCATCATTCATGACCAGCAACTGCTGCATAAAATCCCCATCCTGGATGACATCCATAATCCAGCCCAGGATATTGAGCTGCTTGTTGCTTTCACCTAATGCAAGCATGAATACTACCCTGACTGGAACAGGTTCTGGCTCTCCGCCCATATCTTCGAAATTGACGCATTCTGCCAATATCCCAATACTGATCGCATTCTGACGAACATGTTGGTGATCGGTATGGGGAATAGCGACACCCACAGGTTCAACAGCCAGACCTGTTGGAAAACTTTTTTCCCGCTCAATAACGTGATCGGCAAAATCAGACACGACCATACCATCGTTAATGAGTGGACTGGCGAGAGTCCTGATAATGTCCTGTTGGCTGACCTCCTTTGGAAGGTGTCGCACGTAATGACGACGAAAATTAATATCCTGCATAATTCCCTCTTTACTGGTTAGCATCCCGGCGCTGCAATATGGTGCCAAGATAATATTTATTGCCTTTTAGCCAGACGTTTCCAAACTCAACGGGCAATCCTCTGGAGAAAAACACTAACTGTTCTAAATGTAAAACAGGCGCATCTTCACCAATATCCAGAAAATGTCCTCGTTCATTACCAATGAGTCTGGCAGCGTAACGACTTTCAGAGAAACTTATTTTCTTTTGAGATAAACGCTCAATCGTTGGAAATAAATTTTCCCTGGTAAAATCCACATCCACAATACCGGGACAAAGCTCAATGTTGATACGATTTTCAATCAACATCACTTTTTCATCACCAATAGAGCGAAGGCGTTCAAGAAACAGAATATCCTGCCCCGAGTGAATTCCGAGCTTTTCAGCCACGAAACGATTGGCTGGTTCCAGCCGGGAAGTAATAACGCTGGTGGTGAAGTTTATTTTCTGGCTTGCCAGGGCTTCTGCAAAAGAGAGCAAACCTTCACCCAGCGGATAAGCAACATTTTCCTTTTTCACAAAGGTGCCTTTACCCTGAACTTGCACAAGGACACCTTCTCTTACCAGTTGGTCCACCGCTTTCTTAACGGTACCGCGACTCACCTCAAGCATATCCATGATTTGAAACTCTGAAGGTATGCGGTCATCCTCAACAAGTTCCCCGCTATAGATACTTTCTCTTATCCACTCCACAACCTGCTGATAAAGCGGAATTTGTGAACTTTTTATTAATGTTTTCATGGTGCGCACCTGAACATTTAGAGTTGTCCATGGACAATCATGTACAACTTCGAGTTTATGATAGGGATTTTTTAGATGGGAGGTATGGCAGAGAGTCACAATTTTGGAGCTCTAATCAGGATCATTTTTATGTGATGAACATCACATAAAGTCCGTTATCTGGCCATTGAAGTCGATAATGCGTTAGCGATCGCTGGGTAAATTTAAGTCCAGGGTGGTGAAAGCTGCTGCGGACCAGGAGTGGAGGTTAACGATGTTCAATGCATCAATTCTGAGACTGAACATCCTGGTCAGCTACACTTATTGCTGTTTATCATCCAGAGCAGAAACATCCTACTCTATTAAAGGGATAGGTTTGGTCTTTAGCATTTTCATCAATAACACACATGGCCCTTTAATGATGCAAGTGATACTTGTTCGACACGCGGAAACCGAGTGGAATGTGAGAGAGATTCTACAAGGACAGAGCGATAGCGCATTGACCTCCCGGGGGAAACGCCAGACATCAGCCTTACTTGCGGCGTTTGCAGCGTGTGATTACCGGGTAGAATGTGTCTACGCTTCTCCGCTTGGTCGTGCCTGGCAAATGGGACAGAGCCTGGCTGAAAGCTTTTGTAGCTCACTGATAGCTGAGCCTGCCCTGAAAGAACAAGCATTTGGTCAATTTGAAGGCATGGCAACAGCGCAGCTCCTGAAGCACAGCCCGGATGCTGCAGAAGCGTTATTCAAACTTGATGCCGAGTATTGTCCGCCCGGAGGCGAGTCTCTCTCATATGCCTCTCAGCGTATGATGCATTTTTTATACGCTCTGGGAAAAAAACGCCATCATCAAACGATATGTATTGTGTCGCACGGGCATGTCATTCAGGGCGTTCTTTCGATTCTGAAAAGTGGAACTGTCGATGATTTCCCGAGGTATGCACAACCCAACGCGAGTTACTCAGTTTTCGACCTGATTGATGGACGATGTGCTGCCCTTAGATGGGGAATTGCAACGCATTTACGGCTACTGGATTAGTTGTTACCTTTCAATCATCCACAGCTATCCTGCCAGCGCCATCATAATTTAAGCACAAGGTCCGCTGAGTGCCTGGAGCGGACAACCATTCTGGCTATGTGAAGAAAGTCAAGGCTGCCTGTTGGCAGCCTTGGCAAAGCGAAAGCAGCAATACTATAAATTAGTTTTTACTAGATAATGCCTTTGTGAACCTACTTTAGGGAAATCAGGCAATGACATTTGAAGTATATAACCCTGTTTTTCATAAAACGGGAGAGCCTGAAAGCTAAACGTATCGACCAGGCCATGAATGCACCCTTTCAGTACGCCTTCTTTCTCAGCCATGCTCACAAGTTTGCTACCCAAACCGCCACTCCGTGCTGATTCACTCACCCAAAGATAATCGATGCACAACCATGGACCTTTCCTGTCCGCAATTAAACCACCTACCATCTCCCCGCTTTCATTTCTGCAGTAGACACCGAGCTGCCCATGTTTGCTAAAATCGATAAACTGGGCATTGTAGCTTCTTAGCCCCGTTAGCAGCTCTTCTCTATCATATTCAGTAACGTTATGAACTACTTGAATGTCCATACATCTCCGCTTTGGTAATTATTTTATTCAGCCTAAATGTTATAAATATGTTTTCATTTAGTTGCAATTATTTGTTGCAATGACGATCGCTTTGCTAGGTCTACGTCCGTTTTCACTGTGTTTTCATTAACGCTGGTTACGTTAGAATAGCCTCGATGAAAACGAGAGAACTGGAGTAAAAATGTTTGCTGAATTTGGTATCGTGAATTTCTGGACGTATCTGCTTGGTGCGACACTGATAGTTCTTGCTCCTGGCCCTGAGACCATGTTCGTGATTAAAACAAGCATTACGAGCGGCATCAAACGAGGCTTTGCTGCAATATTTTCCATTCTCATGAGTGACGTACTTCTGGTTCTGCTGGCATGGTGTGGGCTTGCCGCAGTCATAAGCTCAACTCCAGCCTTGTTTAACGCCATCAAATACGCAGGTGCTGCCTATCTTTTCTATCTCGGTGTCCAGACGATACGCGCTATCTTTAAGCCAAATGTTGAAACGAGTCAGGAAAAGAAATCTTCAGCTGATGCTAAGGGGATCATCGGGCGTGGAATGCTTGTTACTCTACTGAATCCAAAGACGCTGCTGTTCTATATCTCTTTCTTCGCCCAGTTCATCAATGTTCAGGCTGAACATTCCTGGATGGCGTTTATCATCCTTGCAGCAGTAATGTTCGCGATTACTCTCGTTTATTTCGGTTTCCTCGTTTTCTGCGGCTCTTATCTGCTAAGCCGTTTGAAAGGCAACCGTAGATTATCAACCATTGGAAACGCGCTGGTAGGTATGTTCTTCATTGGATTTGCAGCGCGACTCGCAAGCGCAACCTCCTAACGAGACAGCTAAAACGCCTCACGGCGGTTTTTTTTACGTTCTTACGCTGGATGGGACAGCCGCTCTTCGCTCATAGCGGACATTCTGCCCTCTTTTCCAGCAGACGATGCCGCTCAGGCAACGTCAACCATCATCTGGCTGAAAATACCGTCTCTCAGGCACGTAAGATTGCCCCCTTCCTCATCCGTCCTGTTGACTTATTCTGTAAAAAGATTACTTTTCAGGACATGAAGAAAATACTCATTATTGTCCCGGATGGCGGCATGCTGTTTGAGTCCGCCGGTATTGCCGACATTCTGATGCAGGCTAACCGCCTGCATCCGGAAGGCGCCAGTGAGATCTGTTACCAGGTACGGCTGGCGACGACTCAACCGCATCAGGTGATCCATGGTCAGTCCGGTTTAAATTTGCTGGCCGATCATCGCCTGCATGAGATAGACCCTCGCGAACCCCTCGATACGATCATCATTACCGGCAGAGGTCAAAACCCGCAGGAAGGGATTGCGGTGGTTGACTGGCTGCGCCTTGCCGCTCCCCATGCCCGCCGTATTGCTTCCATTTGCGGTGGTGCAATGCTGCTGGCGCAAACCGGACTGCTGGACGGCAGACGGGCCACTACCCACTGGAAGCTGCTGGAAACCATGCAGGCGGAATTCCCGCTGGTCCGCGTCGAGGGCGGTCCGCTCTATATTCAGGACGAACATATCTGGACCTCTGGCGGGGTCAGTTCCGGCTTTGATCTTACGCTGGCGCTGGTTGAAGAAGATTACGGCTTCAGCCTGGCGCGCGATATCGCCCAGGACTTCGTCATGTATCTGCGTCGCCCCGGAGGCCAGCTGCAGTTTAGCCGCTACAACCTTCAGCAGACTACCACCCTGGGCCCGATTAACGATTTGCTGGCATGGTTGCTCGAAAATCTCACCGCCGACCTCAGCGTGGATAAGCTGGCGGAAAAAGTCGCCATGAGTCCGCGAAATTTCACCCGCGTGTTTACCCGGGAAACCGGCGCTTCGCCGGCGCGTTACGTCGCGGAAGCTCGTCTGGCCGCTGCCCGGCAGCGTCTGGAGCAGACCAGCGACACGCTGGAGCGTATCGCCGAACAAACGGGATTTGGCAGTAGCATTAACCTTCGACGGCTGTTTGAAAAACAGCTTCATCTCACGCCCGGCGAATATCGCCAGCGGTTTCACAGCCGCAGAATGGCGTAAAGTGATCCTTTTTTGTCATTTACGCCATCAAACGCCCGGCCTACATTGACTCCAGAGCCAATCAATAAGGAGTGGATTATGGTTAAGGTCGGTATTAACGGTTTTGGTCGTATCGGACGCAACGTACTGCGTGCTGCACTGGGCAATCCGGATATTGAGATTGTGGCAATTAACGATCTGACAGACAGTAAGACGCTGGCGCATCTACTGAAATACGACTCGCTGCTCGGTAAACTCGATGCCGACGTCACCGCCAGCGAGGGGCAGCTTGTTGTTGATGGTAAGCCCATTACCGTGTTCAGCGAACGCGATCCGGCAAATATCCCGTGGCGTCAGCGTGAAGTCGATATCGTGATTGAAGCCACAGGCTTCTTCACCGAGCGCGACAAGGCGGCGGTGCATATCCACAGCGGTGGCGCGAAGCGCGTGATTATCTCCGCCCCTGGTAAAAACGATGATTTAACCATCGTGATGGGCGTTAACGATGGCCTCTACTCCCCGGATAAGCACTACGTGGTCAGTAACGGTAGCTGCACCACCAACGGTCTGGCGCCTGCCGCCCAGGTTCTGCACCAGCATTTTGGGATCAAGCATGGCCTGATGAACACGACCCACGCTTATACCAACAGCCAGGCGCTGCACGACCAGCCGGAAAAAGATCTGCGTGGCGCCCGCGCCGCTGCGCTGTCGATCGTACCGTACTCCAGCGGTGCCGCGAAGGCGCTGGGCAAAGTTATTCCTGCGCTGGAGGGCCGCCTGACGGGATATTCGCTGCGCGTCCCCGTTCCGGTGGTATCCATTGTCGACCTGACCGTCACGCTTGAGCGAGATGTGACAAGCGAAGAGGTGAATAATGCCTTTCGCGAAGCCGCCGCGACGGGGCCACTGAAAGGTATCCTCGGCTATAGCGATGAACCGCTGGTCTCCAGCGACTACCGGGGCGACCCGCGCTCGTCGATTATTGACGGTCTGTCAACGCTGGTGATTGGCGGCAATATGGTCAAAATTCTGGCGTGGTACGACAACGAATGGGGATTCTCTAATCGCCTCGTCGACCTGGCGCTGATGATGGCAAGTCGTGAACGCTAATTCACTGCGGGTGTGATTGATAGTGAACATCATGGAGAAATTCAGGTGACGCGCAGCAGGCTCCGCTGAGCGCCTGATAAAAAGCATAAATGCCCTCAAAGGGCATTTATGCTTTAGCGGTAATGTGCGCAAGGTCAGTATTTTCTTAACAACTATTCCTACGGGACCGGAAAATCGTTAGTGCACAAATAACGCGATCAAAATAATGATTGGGATAGGCACGCCCAGAAAGAAAAGCAATATTGAACGCATAGGTTCCTCCTGAATAATGAGTGTTAGAAATTATAAGTCACGCTGACGGCCGCCATAGGTTGCACACAGGCTGGCAACGAATGCGCCGATTAACAGAGAAATAAATGACCACAGGGTAACGTAGCTCGTGGCTTTTCTGGCAGCATCTGCGGCCTGCTGTGCTTTATTTTTTGCCTCTTTCAAATTGGCCTGCGCTTTATCATAAACAGCCTGAACCCGCTGCTCGGCCTCTTGCTGACTGATGCCGGTATTCTGCGAAACTAACTGCGCTACATAAGTCAGATCTTCCTGCGGAAGCGCGCCAGTATAAATGCTGTTAGCAAAAATACCCGTAACCTCTGCTAATTGCGCTGGAGATTCGGCCTTTGGCGGTACGGGCTGATTCATTGCCATCGCGTCATTGCTTGATGTATTAGCCGGAAGTCCGCCGTTATCTGCCGGAGCGGAAGCGGTCGACCGGAACAGCGAGCGGGTAAAATATTCCATCGATGACTTCGACAGCACGGAAGATTCGTCTCCCGCGTTACTCATCGCGGTTGCCGTCGCGCCCCCGGCAACGGAGCCAATCACTTTTGCGCTGCCGCCGATGAGTGAGCTGACAGTGGTGGTCAAAAGCACAGCCGATACCAGCAATGCAACGGCCCAGGTCAGAAAACCATGCGCTGTATCGCGAAAATAGATTTCATTGGTATGAGTATCAACCCATTTGGTACGCAAACGCCCGGCCAGATATCCCCCCATTCCTGACGCCACAATTTGGGTAAACGTCAGCCAGGCAATGGCGACAATACCCACGGTACCTGCTGCCAGACCGTGATTTTCCCACGGAGAAATGGACGTCAGGCCTAAGCCTGCGCCAAGCATAAGCAGCATCAACGCCAGCGAAGCCGCTGCGGCTGCGCCTGCAAATATTGCTCCCCATGATACCGCGCTCGCGCTATTTACCCCGCCGACAGGCAAAGGTCTGGCTGTTTCCTGATTACTAATATTGGTAGATTCGTAGATATGCGTCATTTACGTTGTCCTTTGAAATAACTTTTTAACCCCGAACTCGTTATGCACAAACGTCCAGGGCAGAAGTTTACCTGCCAGACTTATGGCAATATCGAACTGAGTAATTATCGTCAGCAGCTATCATTCACCGCTGCAATTTCGGGCGATAGACAAAAGTCAATCATCTAAATTAATACGAATGAACAGTGTATGAATTTAATCAACAATTTGATTTTAGTAGAGGATTCCATTTTAACCATTTTTTCTCGCTAAAAATATCAGCGGACAACCGTAAGTAACTGTAAATAATGAGAATGTTAATGCAGGTGCATTATTGGTGGAAATATCCCTGATGGGTACATAGTGCCCAGCCTCGCTAGAATAATCTTATTTTTGCTACAGTCATTGACTGAATACTGATGTGTATTAGAAGTGGCGTAGATTTAAAGTTTGCAATATCGAATATTTTATACGTCAGCGTTCAAATCGTATAAATTACCTGACTGCTGCGCTGTTTGCGGGCCAGGGTACGACCGGGGACTATTCGTTTTTCGCTTATTACCTGCGGCATCTTTGCTCTCATGTTAAACCTTGCCCCCTCCCCTAACCTGATCATCCTGCCCTTCACCGATACATTTTTACGCGCTCTGGCATAACTTTGCGGTAAAGCACAGGGATACCGGAAACTCTTTTTTACGCGCCAGGTCAATCGTTGATGACTTCAAAAAAAATACCGTATTTGGTATATTGTTGTTCATTGATTACTCACCTCTGCGGTGCCAAAAAGAACAAGATTCACCGCAACCCAGGACAAGAAAATGTTAGATTACCGCTTCCCGACAGCTTTGCAGATGGTCCTCAGCGTAGCGATGGCGGAGCAATCGGGCGAACGCTCAACGAGTGCGATTCTGGCCTACGGTCTGAAAGCCAATCCGAGCTTTATCCGCAAATTGATGGTTCCGCTCACGCGTGACGGTATCATCGTCTCAACGCTTGGCCGCAACGGCTCTATCCATCTTGGTCGCCCGGCGGAAGAGATTACCCTGCGCGATATCTACGTATCCGTCATCGAAGATAAAAAGCTGTGGGCGTCACGTCCCGACATCCCTGCCCGCTGCGTGGTGAGCGCCAACGCGTGCTGGTACTTCAAATCTATCGCCGATGAAGCAGAGCAGGCTTCGTTAGAGGTTTTAGCTCGCCATACCGTGGCCAGTGCGCTGGAAGAAGTCAAAAAAGCCGACACCAGCGGCTGCGATCCGGTTCCTGAAATCTGTACCCAGCACAATAAATCGCACTAATCCGTTTCTTATGGCAAAAAAACCGCCTTCACAGGGAAAGCGGTTTTTATTCATCTCTGCGGCAGCCTGTCCTACGCAGGCATCACGTCCTTCACCGCTTTACCGCGCGTCACGAATAGACGCAGCGTCACGTAAAACACCGGCGTCAGAAACAGGCCAAACAGTGTGACCCCCAGCATACCGGAAAACACCGTGATCCCGGTGACGCCGCGCACTTCCGCGCCTGCGCCGTGGCCGAGTATCAGCGGAATCGTCCCGGCAATAAAGGCGATGGAGGTCATCACGATCGGGCGCAAACGCAGGCGACATGCTTCCAGCGCCGCTTCCATAATCCCTTTTCCCTGGAGCTCCAGCTCGCGGGCAAACTCGACGATCAGAATCGCATTTTTACAGGCCAGCCCCATCAGCACCACCAGCCCCACCTGCACGAATACGTTATTATCGCCGCCGGTCAGCCAGACGCCAAACAGCGCAGAGAGTAAGGTCATCGGTACGATAAGGATCACCGCCAGCGGTAGCGTCCAGCTTTCATACAGCGCCGCCAGCACGAGGAAAGCCAGCAGCACCGCCACCGGGAAGACGATCAACGCCGTATTGCCTTGAGTCGCCTGCTGGAAGCTCAGATCCGTCCATTCGATATTCATGCCGTTCGGCAGTATCTGCTGCGACATCGCCTCCAGTTGCGCCATCGCCTGCGAGGATGAGAGTACGCGCGGATCGGCATCGCCAATAAGATCCGCCGCCGGATAGCCATTGTAGCGAATCACCGGGTCCGGCCCATAGGTGGTACGGATATTCACCATACTGCCGATCGGTACCATTTCGCCCTGATTATTCCGGGTACGCAAATTGGCAATATCTTCCACGCTTTCGCGGAACGGCCCGTCGGCTTGCGCCATCACCCGCCAGGTCCGCCCGAACTGGTTAAAATCATTGACGTAAGAAGATCCCAGATAGGTTTGTAGCGTACCGAACAGATCGGTCAGCGACACGCCCTGGGCTTTGGCCTTATCGCGATCGACCTGCACATCCAGCTGCGGAACGTTAGCCTGGTAGGTTGAGATGGGGAAATGCATCCCCGGCGTCTGCATAATGGTACCGGACATCGCGTTCACCGCGTTTTGCAGCGCGCCATAGCCAAGACCGGCGCGGTCCTGAATATAGAGCGAATAGCCGGACCCCTGGCCCAATCCTAAAATCGGCGGTGGTAAAATAGAGAAGCCAAAGCCTTGCTGGATTTGCGCAATTTTTGCGTTGATCTCAGCGTTAATTTCCGCCGCCGTATGTTGACGCTGGTCGAACGGCTTCAGGCCAAAAAAGACCGTCCCGGTATTCGGCGTATTAGTGAACTGCAGCGCGTTAAGACCGGGAAACGCCACCGCATAATCCACGCCTTCGGTATTCATTCCGATTTCGCTCATTTTGCGGATCACCGCATCGGTGCGCGCCAGCGAAGAGCCTTCCGGCATTTTCACGCCGCCAATCAAATAGAGCTTATCCTGGGTGGGAATAAACCCGCCAGGGACGGCTTTAAACATGACGCCGGCGGCGCAAAGCAACAGCAGATAGACTACAAAAACCGCCCCGCGGCGCCCGAGCGTTTTCCCCACCAGCCCTTGATAGCCGTTCGAGCTACGGTGGAAAAAGCGGTTAAACGGACGGAAAATCCAGCCGAACAGACGATCGATAAGCCGGGTCGGGAAGTCTTTCGGCGCTCCGTGCGGCTTAAGCAGTAGAGCGGCCAGCGCCGGAGAGAGGGTCAGCGAGTTGATGGCGGAGATCACCGTGGAAATCGCAATCGTCACCGCAAACTGTTTGTAGAACTGACCGGTGACCCCGGAGAGGAACGCCATCGGCACGAACACCGCGCACAGAACCAGCGCAATGGCGATAATCGGCCCGGAAACTTCACGCATCGCCTGATGCGCTGCGGCAAGCGGAGCCAATCCTTCTTCGATATTTCGCTCAACGTTTTCCACCACCACGATGGCGTCATCCACCACGATCCCAATAGCCAGCACCAGACCGAACAAACTTAGGGTATTTAGCGAAAAGCCTAACAGATAGAGGATGCTGAACGTCCCCACTACCGAGACCGGCACCGCGATCAGCGGAATAATCGACGCGCGCCAGGTTTGCAGGAACAGGATCACCACCAGCACGACCAGCACCACCGCTTCCAGCAGCGTTTGCACGACCGCGCGAATGGAATCGCGAACGAAAACAGTCGGATCGTAAGGAGCCGCCCATTGCATATCCTGCGGAAAACGCTTCGCCAGCTCGTCCATTTTAGCGCGCACCGCGTTGGACAGATCGATAGCGTTGGCCCCCGGAGACTGGAAGATACCAATCCCAACCGCGTCTTTATTATTCAGCTGGGAGCGCAGCGCATAGCTACCGGAACCCATTTCAATACGCGCCACATCGCGCAGGCGGACCAGCGAGCCGTCCTGCACCGTTTTCAGGATAATATTGCCAAACTCTTCTTCGGTATGCAGGCGCCCCTGGGCGTTAATGGAGATCAAGAAGTCGCTCTCTTGCGGCAGCGGCTCGGCACCCAATTGCCCGGCGGAAACCTGGACGTTTTGCTCCTGCATCGCCGTCACCACATCCGAGGCGGTCAACCCGCGCGCCGCTACCTTGTCGGGATCGAGCCAGACGCGCATTGCGTATTCGCCCGAGCCAAAAATCTGAATCTGCCCGACGCCGGGCAGTCGCGCCAGCTCATCCTTCACTTTTAGCGTGGCATAGTTGCGCATATACAGGGAATCGTATTTACCGCCGGGCGAAAACAGATGCACCACCAGCGTCAGAGTCGGCGACTGTTTCTGCGTGGTGATGCCTAAACGCCGCACATCTTCCGGCAGACGAGCCTCGGCCTGCGAGACCCGGTTTTGCACCTGAACCTGCGCCTGATCGGGATCGGTACCCGGGCGGAAGGTAACGGTAGTCACCAGTACGCCGTCAGAGCCGGCGACGGATTTCATGTACATCATGTTTTCAACGCCATTGATCGCCTCTTCCAGCGGCGTCGCCACGGTCTCAGCAATCACTTTCGGGTTGGCGCCGGGATACTCCGCGCGCACCTGCACGCTGGGCGGTACGACATCAGGATATTCGCTGATCGGCAGCAGCGGAATGGCGATTAATCCGGTGATAAAAATCAGAATCGACAGCACCGCGGCGAAGATCGGCCTGTCGATAAAAAAGCGGGAAAAGTCCATGGGTCGGATTCTCAGATAGGGGATCAGTTAAGGGCGGCGCGGGTGGTCATGGCGACGGTTTTCGCGTTAACCGGCATCCCCGGCATAAACACTTTTTGTAACCCATCGACGATGACTCTATCGCCCGGATTCAGGCCTTTCTGCACGATGCGTAAACCGGCGGCCAGGCGTCCCGGCGTAATGTCGCGACGCTGCGCTTTCCCATCTTTATCAACCACATAAACATATTTGCGATCCTGATCGGTCAGCACCGCTTTATCGTCGATTAGCGTGGCGTTAAACTTAGCGCTGCCCGGCAGGCGGACGCGGGCAAACAGTCCAGGCGTGAACTGACGCTGGGCATTATCCAGCAGCGCACGCATACGGATCGTGCCGGTGCTCGGCGTTAACTGATTATCCAGAAAATCCACTTTGCCCTGATGGGGATATCCCTCTTCGCCAACCAGGCCAATTTCTACCGGTAGCGCCAGATGATTACTGGACGCGCCCTGCCCGCTGCGGGCGAGATGTTGATAGTGAAGGTAAGTGGACTCATCCACGTCAAAGTAGACGTAAACCGTCTTCTGCGATACCAGCGTGGTAAGTACGCTGGCGCTGTCGCCGGCGGTGACCAGGTTCCCGCTGGTGATCAACGCGCGGCTGGCGCGGCCATCGATAGGCGCGGTCACTTTAGTAAAGTCCAGATTAAGCTGCGCGGCGTCAACCGCCGCCTGCGCCGCGCGAATATCAGCCTGCGCCTGGGTGGCCGCCGCACGGCGCTGCTCCCACTCTTCGCGGGAGACCAGGTTGGTATTGATTAATTTATCGGTGCGGTTAGCCTCGCTTCGCGCCAGGCTAGCCTGCGTTTTGGCTCTCGCCAGCGTCGCCTGCGCTTGCTCCAGCGCGGCGCGATAGGTACGGTCATCAATGGTGAACAGCACCTCCCCCTTTTTCACTTCCTGGCCATCGACGTAGTTCACTTTATCAATGTAGCCGGAAACGCGGGGGCGAAGCTGGACGCTTTCCACCGCTTCAATCCGCCCATTAAAGCTGTCCCACTGGCTAATGGATTTCACAACCACGTCAGCGGCGCTCACCACAGGCGCTTGCGGCGCGGCGTTTTGCGCGGCCCCCTCATCGCACCCGACAAGGAGCGCGGAGAGGAGCATCGCGCCCAGCGCAGCCAGATGAACGTTACCCCAGTTTTTTTGCAGGCTCATTATTTTTATTCCGGTATGGGTAGCCGCCGGGCAAGACGCAGCGGGAGACGCCGCGCCACTTCCTTTGTCCGGACAGGCTTTAGGCTATTTGTGTCGGTCATCGCCACAAAAATGTAACAGTTGCGAATACACTATTCGCGGCGATTGTAGGAAGGCGCTAAATTTAGTGCAAGAATAATTGTTGCACTTTATGTGCTATTCCCGGCGCAGAGAAAAGCTGCAATGCTGCCAGGGTTTTAAATGCAACAATAAAACTTGCAATTAGTCTAAAAGCGATCCATTTTTAAATGCAACAAACACAAATACTTTTTGCTAAGCTGTGCGAGGGGAACCGGATGAACACTGGCGCATTCATTCACGATTTACTCGACTGGATCGACAACAATCTTGATAGCCGCCTGGATATTGAGACCGTCGCCAGGCGAGCCGGTTATTCGAAATGGCACCTGCAGCGGATATTCAAAGAGCATACCGGTTATCCTCTCGGCGAGTATATTCGCGCGCAAAAGCTGCAAAAATCGGTCGAGCGCTTAGCCCACAGCGATGAACCGATTTTGAACGTGGCGATCGCCCTCGGCTTTGACTCCCAGCAGTCCTTCAACCGCAGCTTCAAGCGTCAGTTCGGCCAGGCGCCCGGCGCATGGCGACGCAGCATCGGCAGCGCGTCTTGCCGATTACCTCAGAACCGTGGCTGACGGAAAGCTACAGGCCATTAAAACTCTCTCAATTGACATGAATGCGGGCTATATATGATTCGCGCGTATCCATTTATCCTGTGCAGTTGATAAAATAGCTGTTGACCGTTTCCACGTAGAGAAACAGCTGTGGTGGTGGTAAATAAAACCTGCCAGAATGAATATCTCCGTCTTCAGGTTGAAAGTCATCGTCAGGCCAAAAGTACCCGCGTCCTGTGGCAGTACAGCGACAGACAGATAACAAAGTCCCGGTAGGAAAAGTTGATGTGGCCGCGGAACAGATACTGCAGACAAGCCAGTGCTGGACGCTGAAAGAGCTGGCAAAAAATATCTGGGATCGCCCCTGAAACACAGAATGCAGGGATAGCGGGTTGCAGTGGTTATCGCTGGCGTCTGAATGTGCTTTACCAATGATGAAAACGCAGGACAAACCATCAAAGAACGGGTGTATGGAGTGCCGGATGCGATGTGTCAGCGGGTCTCGAAGGGAATGCAGAGGTGCTGAACAGCAAAATCAGACTGCTGAGGATAGAGGCCTGGGATATCGAAACCCGGAGCGCTTCAAACTGGGAGTTATGTGCCCTGAATATGGCGTTCTGAGTCCTACCACATGACCGGGGCGGCCCCTTATAACATATAGAAGATTTAACCCAGCGACATGTAAATATAGGTTCCGTCTATCAATTTTCTTCACTGACGTAACATATTGATGTAATGAGTAAGGTAAGTCCTAAAGTGTTCCCGGCGATAAACTGTTTGTTGGTTTTGCCAGCAGTGCGAGGATAAAATTTTGTCGCTATGGTTCTGCTTTCATAGCAAATTGCTCACCTGCAGCTCTTGCATACGGTTCGCAGGTGAGCAACCTGATTCCGCAGGGAAAATGACTTTTCCGCAGTTTGTACCGTGCATTTCTTGATATATCGGCGAACCGTTGCATAATTAAGATAATGCGCGTCGCGCCGTTCTTCACGGGATATGCCAGTAGCAGCGCTATTCAACAGGAACCGCTTCTGCAGCTCACCCCCAGTCTGACCAGGTCATCGACACCTTCAGTAATAGCGTTTTTGAATGTTATTCAACAGCTTCATGCTGTGAAGGCAGAAACACGTTTTCTCAAAAAAATCTTGAAATGAGGATTTAAGCCCATGAAATATGTATAGTTACAATGATATAGAAATAATTAAAGCCAACCTCGAGTGGATTGTTAATCAAACGACTGCGAATTCCCGGAGCCCCTCAGTTTCCGATCGCAAAACGCTCAACAGCCTTCAGGAGCTCATACAGAGCTATGAAGGGCTACTTGAGTTAATCATCCAGTATGGAATTGCTGTAGTAGATAAGGAAATCATCGAAGGGCTGTCCCTTACGGAGAAGTTTATTGCTAAGGTTAAATCGAATGCGCATGCATTTTAGCCCCCCAACAGAATCTCCAGGCCAATATTGATGCGTTTAAGGGTTGATGCTGGAGAAGAAAAAGAACAGAAAACCGGGCTCTGGCACCCGGTTCTCGATGAATCGACAAAGCGCTCGACGAACCTCAGCCCGCGGTTTTCCGGCACCACTCAATATCCGGATCCTGCCCGCGTCGCTGGCGATAACGCTCAGCTAAATCAGATCAGTCCTGTTGCCGCGAGACAGCACCGCCTCGCGCAAGCGCTGGCCGTTTTCTCGCGTTAAACCGCCCTGCTCAACGAATCACCGGCAGCCCTGGTTCACTATCTGCTTAATCCAGTCGGTTAACCCGGAAGCCCGCCGCATGCTTATACTTTGCTGACGAGGAAAAGGAAGGATAAAAAAGGGAGAGCAATCTGTTTTGCTTTAATTATTTATATTAAAGAAAAACAGGCCGCTAAAGGTAAATCCCCTGACCTGTTTATCCGACATTAATAATCCTAAAAAAGAGTTATTTACACTGGGAACCTAAACCAAGTTTGACATAAGGTAATGACAGCATATCGGGTTCAGTACTGGAAAAGTAAATGACGCCAGTGCGGGACTCTCCTGGCTTATATGGGGATAAAAGTTCTAACTGTATCCCATGCCCCATTAAGGTTTTCCCCATATTATCATCGAGGTAAAAACACATTTTATTATCTTTACCAGGAACCAAAGGTTCACTGGAGTTGTTGTTAACCGTAACCTGATATGATAGCAAATGCTCAGCTTTCCCCGTCACGCTGTTCCATACACTTCCGGCCCCCTCTTTCTGTGCATAGACAGTGACGTCTGGGGACTTAACGGCGGAAATCGCCTGACCGGCGGCCATTAAAGATAGAAACAGACTAAAAATTTTAATTTTCCTGGAGAACATTATAATCCCTCACGCTAAAAACTTAAGAACAGGTACTAACATGACAACACAGCAAGGTTAAGTCACACTCATGCTATTTACAATACATTTATCGCTTATTTCATCCCTTTAGCTTAAATCTTATAAAAACTCACATTTTGATGTGGGCGCACATCACACAGAACATTTAAATAAGAAAAGAGGGAAGTTTGATATTTTATTATAAAGCATGAGATGACTGCCTGCTTTTGTAACAAAATGTATTAGCCATTGAATTACGGAACTCACCAGTTAAATTATAAACATGGAAATCAGTATCTGACTAAGTAAAAACCATCATTGATTGTGACCTGCCCCATATATTTTTATTCAATGGATGATAAACATAACAAATATAAGAATTGACAACCACGGATGTTATTTAAATTTGCTTTTTTAAATAACACAATTACAACAATTGATAATATCAAGATACTAAAGGTAAACATTTGCATAGTTATTTTTTGCGGCTTACCCTAAAGCCTCATATCAGGAGTTTATTCCCAATGAAGATATCATTATTAGCATTTATATTTATCACCCTGACCGGCTGTGTGGACCCCGGCCTTGTCGGGATACATCCAGAATTACGCACGAGTTATTTTAATGGTTATAAAAATGAAGTCGCGTCATGCTTACAATCCGCAGCGGTGAACAACGACTTATTGATGCAACAGGATGACTCGCTGCCAGACGGTTCCTATAGATATAACATTCTGGACGCAGGAGGAAACACCGTAGCATGGGTTGATATAGCAGATTTTAGCGGAAAGCAAAGCACCGTAAGTTTTTATTATGCCCGCCATAACAAGGATATGTATGAAGCTATTTCATCAATAATTGCACAGTGTAAAAGGGTGTCTTAAGGATAAAAATTGATTTTGGGGAAGAAAAATCTGCCTCGACAATCCCCCACGCATGACCATTCCCGCCGGGCGTTTTGATGTCCCTACGGTTACCGTCGGCAACGGATCCGTTACTTGCTGCCCGGTAGCTCCGGTTCGGAATTTGGTCAGTTATCGTTGGGGCACCATAGTCGCAGGCGCGCAGCTCGCGATAATCAATGCCATAACCCGGCCAGCAATCTCGTTCCACTTAAAATTAGGCTATGTTTTAATACAGAGTTGATATTATAACAATTTATAAAGGGAAGTTATTACACTTCCCTTAACGAAAATTTTAAGAAATTTGCAAACTATTCACATAGGGTAAATATTTATTTTATTCAATAGGTAAATTGCGCAATTTCAAGAAAGATAGCTTATCCCAGTAGCCTCTTTGAAATAAAATTTTATTATTTACTATTTGAAAAAAACCGCAACCTCTCAAACCGAATGGGTCACGCCACTCTAAAATTGCCCATTGCCCATCTTCGAAAATGTTTTCAACGATACAAACCATTTGTGCGTAAGAAAAATCTTGTTCAAACATTTTCTTTATAGCCTCTTTCCCAACAACTGGCTCATTGGCAACCTGATGGTTTATTGCATTATCATCATATAATTCTGAGATGGTTTCTATATCTGCATTATTAAATGCGTCAACCCATTGGCAAAGTACTTCTTTTGGCTTCATATACTTTAACTCCTCGGTATGTGATAATTTTTATTTTAATTTGCAATATAAAAAATCTAATTTCATTAATGCATACTACTTTTACAATTAATTTCAAGACAATGTATACATTAAACGCATACAGGTTCTCGAGCTTTAAAATCCATTGCTCTTGCAAAAGCACGGAATATATTGCATTGAACTACTTGATCTATTTTTGAACCTAATACGAGCATTTCTTTTTAATATCAAAGCAACGGCTCTTGTTGAGATACTGATGGTTTTTAACTATCTGAAATCAAAGATTTAACATTTGCCATAATATGGCCTCTAAATCTTTAAATATACTATTATTATGGTATATCACCAAAAACTATCAACTTCAACATTTATTTAAAACCAGGCCAAAAATTAAAACACCATGAGGATTCAGTACTCAAAATGCCTCGCTAACGCCAGCGCGTAGATCATCTCCTCAGTTGTCTCTATCCAGCTTTCCATATTTTTTTACCGTGCCATCCGTTTAGTCCGATACGTTCGAGATGTGGGGGATCAAAAACCACCACAGAAAACGATGAAGCATCAAAAAGGTAACCTGCGAAAATCGGCGATAATATCGAGGATTATAACCAACTGTCGGCCATCACAAAGGGTATGCCGCTCGGCATGGATATCGCTGAATACGGCGCGCTCGTCATGTTCAGGGAGGCACAACAACATGGCCCTTTGTGTTCAAAACCCCATGCTGATGGCGATAGTCACCATACAAAGACGCGGCGATCTCACCAAAATGAAGTTCTCTGATAAGCGGGGAAGATAATTGCAAATGGCGTTCTGTCAGCAGACCATTTCACCTGGCGCCCTGTTCGCACGGTTAGTAACATGAAAAAAAGGCCAGAACTGATGATGCTACCAATAGCCTATAGCTTTGAAAACGTCCGCTATACGTCAGAAGCGGATGGTGATGCTAAAGACCTGAGATAGAGGTACACCAGAAATGGCAGTCTCCTGATACTTACCCCTCTACAAAAAATCACCAATATCAGTTGGATGCTGATAACAAGGGCATTGGTTTTGGGTTTTATTTTTCATATCCGTATAAATTGATTCTACCTGATAAATACTCACCTAAATACACTTCACTGATTTTATTGAAGCCTTGCTTTATAACTTCATTTTCTAACCAGTCACTATTCTTGTTAAGGATTTCGAGCAGATCATGGTTGGCCAAACCATCCACTATGATTGGATAACGTATATTTTCATCACCATTTTGTATAATGGTTAACTGACCATTTTGTTCAAGTATCACTCGTTTAAGCTGTTCTATTTCATAAATACCACTTGCTCTTAATTTGAACATCAAATCATTAGCTGAAACACCATTGCGTAAACATTCCTTAACATTAACACTTCCATTATGAACCAAAGTAATAGGCTTTCCATCAAGAATTCTTTTTACTAACCGATTATTTTCTTTTAAAAACTTAAGAACAAAAACCAGAAAAGTCCATATAATTAATACCAGAACAAATTGTAGTACTGTTATTGATTCATTGTAAATTACGCCACCAATAATCCCCCCCAGCACATAGTTCTGAACCTGATCCATTGCGGATGAAGGGGCCAGATTTCCCTTTCCCATGAGATTTATTTGAACAATTAAGCACAGTATTCCCAGTCCCAACTTTATTATGATAGGTGTATAAATTATCATTTCTATTCCTCAGTTTTTCACGATTTCAACATCTGGGGTTACTAACGAAACCTCTACCAGACTGTATGTTTTTTGATCCAGACTTAAGTTGACACGATAATAAAAATCATTAATTTTAACGATAATGCCATCCGAAAGTTGTACTGAACTGGAGAATATAGAATTAACACTCACTTTTTTTTCTTGTGACAACAACCTAATAAAGTTGACCATTTGTGATGACCTGGAGTGTATATTTTGGCTATCGGTATAATCTGCATACTGAACACCAGAAATGAAGAGTAAAAATAAGAACGCAATGATCGTTAAGTCACGGTATTTAGTTTGTAAACGATGGCGCATATACAGGCTAAAAACAACGATCAGGATAAATAATGTACTAAATATAATAATGTATTTTAAATAATCATTGATATTAGACTGCATTTGTAGATAATCGATGCCATAAAATCTCATAAATTTATAATCCCTAAACCTTCAATACCCCATTTTCGTTATAGTAACGCATAGCCTCTTACAGCCATGATGTTACTTAACAACCTGTAATTATCAGCCATCAGCTGCAATTTGTCATTATCTTTTAAGCCGTAAGTGGAGCATTGATGGATTAAGTATCTGCATATGGGGGGTGTTGGCTCATGGAGCATTCTTATTTGGAATGAACAACTTAATCAAAGGTTCAAGCGCGCAGCCGAAGGATCTTCAAAATTGACTATCCATTTTGCAGTGATCTTCACAAATAAGTCTGGGACTCCCTGCTGAAAGCCTTGTGCCGGAAATGAACATTTTGAGGCTATTGATGTAAGTATCCCGCATAATCGTGCCATTCACATTTAGAGATCCTCCGCCATAATCAGTCGGCCAACAAGTTTGCCGACCTGTACCTTGAGAACCGGGCGCTGAGTTGAGACTGATAACTGGCATCCTTTCTTTGTTAAAGTGCAGACAATCGCTATCGATTTTGCCGCCACGCATCTCGCAGCATTAGCTTTTGCCGCCGTTTTGTCTGGTCCGGTAGGAGTGCTGGGATGTGGCTTAATTATGGCTGGAATTGGTGCTATCGTTAACGATACCATCGTAGAAGAAGCTAACAAAATTATCGCTATTTAACACCAATTTAGTTTTGTAACTAATACAAAGCTATTATTATTTTATAATGGCTTCCTTCGATTGCAGAACTCTGCAAGCGATGCCAAAGGAATCGCGGATAAGAAATCAAATATATAATACAAAGTCAATTTATAGGTTTCAGTGGCATCAAATGGGCCATGCCTCATGATATTTTGGGGAAAAGTTTTGGCGGGATTTTGGGGAAGAAAAAATTGGACAAAAAACCGGGCGCTGCGCCCGGTCTTATTCTGCTCTAAATAACGCTCGACTAACTCAGCCCGCGGTTTTCCAGCATCGGCTCAATCTGCGGATCGTGTCCGCGCCACTGGCGATAAAGTTCTGCTAAATCAGTACTATTGCCGCGAGACAAAATCGCTTCGCGGAAACGCTGGCCGTTTTCACGGGTTAAACCATCCTGCTCAACGAACCACTGGTAGCCGTCGTCCGCCAGCATCTGCGTCCACAGATAGGCGTAATAACCCGCGGCGTAGCCGCCGCCGAAAATATGCGAGAAGTAGCTGCTACGATAGCGTGGCGGCACGGCGGGAAGATCCATTTTCTCCGCATGCAGGGCTGCGGCTTCAAAAGTATCAACGTCATCGGGTAGCTTATCCACGGCTACGCTGTGCCAGTGCATATCCAGCAGCGCCGCCGCGAGCAGCTCACTCATATCGTAGCCTTTATTAAACTTCGCCGCGCGGAACATGCTGTCGCGAAGCGCTGCCGGCATGGCCTCGCCGGTTTGGTAATGCCGCGCATAGTGGGCAAACACCTGCGGCTCGCTGGCCCAATGTTCATAAATTTGCGAAGGAAACTCAACAAAATCGCGTGGCGTATTGGTTCCCGACAGGCTGGCGTACTTCTGGCTGGCAAACAGCCCGTGCAGCGTATGGCCAAACTCGTGAAATAAAGTGATAACTTCATCCCAGGAAAGCAACGCGCTGTGCCCGGCTTTCGGTTTCTGATAGTTACAGACGTTGTAGATAACCGGATGCTGCGCACGCAGGGTGGATTGTTCGACAAATACGCCCATCCACGCCCCGCCGCTTTTGCTATCCCGCGAGAAATAGTCGCCATAAAAAAGTGCGATACCCTCGCCACTAGCGTCGATGATTTCCCAGACCCGCACGTCAGGGTGATAAACCGGGATATCGAATCGTTCCACAAAGCGAATGCCAAACAGCTGTGTCGCTGCCCAGAATACGCCATCACGCAGAACGCGCTCGAGAGCAAAATAGGGCTTAAGCTGTGCTTCATCGATAGCAAATTTCGCCCGGCGCACCTGTTCTGCGTAATAGAGCCAGTCCCACGCTGCCGCGCGGAAGTCGCCGCCTTCCTGATCGATAACCTGCTGAATATCCGCCAGCTCCTGTTCGGCTCGCGCCCGCGCCGCCGGAGCGATTCGCCGCATAAAGGCAAACGCCTCTGCCGGGGCGCCCGCCATCTGATCGGCCATCGACCAGCTGGCAAAGTCATCTGCGCCCAGCAGTTGCGCTTTGCGCGCGCGGATTGCCGTCAACCGCAGCACCAGCTCGCGTGTGTCATTCGCATCGCCCTTCTGATTTCGCGTCCAGCCAGCTGCAAAAAGATTTTCTCGCGTTTGCCGATCCTGCAACGAAAGCAGCGCAGGCTGCTGGGTGGTATTGAGCAGAGAAAGCAGCCAGCGTCCGCTTAACCCTTTCTCCTGCGCGGCTTCTGCCGCTGCGCTTATCTCATCATCGCTGAGACCTGTGAGCTGATGAACATAATCCACCGCCAGGCCACCCGATTTTACCGCCGCCAGCAGGCGCTGTTGGAACTGGCTTTGCAGCGCCGCCGCTTCGGTATTCAGCGCGCGCAGCGCCGCTTTTTGCTCTTCCGCAAGCGTGGCTCCCGCAAGGGTAAAGCGTTGCCAGGTTATCTCAAGGAGACGTCTGGACTCGGCGTCAAGGGAGAGCGATTCTCGCCGCTCCCACACCAGCTTCACCCGCTGAAAAAGAGCATCGTTGAGCCAGATATCGTTAGCCAGTTCAGCCAGCTCGGCGGAAAACTGCTCATCGAGGGCCTGAATGGTCGGGTTAGTCTCCGCGCCTGCCATCGCAAAAAAGACGTTGGTTACCCGCGCCAGCAGCTGACCGCTCTGCTCCAGGGCCTCCAGGGTATTGGCAAAATCAGCCGGCTGCGGGTTATTAACGATAGCGGCAATTTCTTTACGCTGGCGACGAACGCCTTCGTCGAAGGCAGGTCGGTAATGGCTGACGTCAACCAGATCGAAACGCGGCGCCTGATAAGGCAGCAGGCTAACGCTGAAAAAAGGATTGTTCTCCGACATCTTCATCTCCTGAAAACGATTATCCTGTAAGATTAGGCAACTCATTGATTGACCGCAATCAATACTCTGTGTATCGCCGCGATCGACAACGTCTGACTGATGATTTCCATTACCCGTCGCCGGGATCGCGTGCTATGGTATGAAGACACAAAAAGCGTTGAGGAACAGTAAGATGATTATCCTGGTTACCGGAGCAACCGCGGGTTTTGGTGAAAGCATTACTCGCCGTTTTATCGCTAACGGTCACAAAGTGATTGCCACCGGGCGTCGCGAAGAACGCCTGAAAACTCTTAAGGATGAGCTGGGCGAGAATCTTTATACCGCCCAGTTGGACGTACGCAATCGCGCAGCCATCGAAGAGATGATTGCCGGGCTTCCGGCTGACTGGCAGGCGATTGATGTTCTCGTCAATAATGCCGGGCTTGCGCTGGGTCTTGAACCCGCCCATAAAGCCAGCATTGAAGACTGGGAAGACATGATTGACACCAATAACAAAGGGCTGGTTTATATGACCCGCGCCGTTCTGCCGGGAATGGTTGAACGTAATCGCGGCCATATCATTAACATCGGCTCGGTCGCCGGCGCGTGGCCATATGCAGGCGGTAACGTCTACGGCGCGACCAAAGCGTTTGTGCGCCAGTTCAGCCTGAACCTGCGTACAGACCTGCACGGTACGGCCCTGCGCGTGACCGATATTGAACCGGGCCTGGTTGGCGGAACCGAATTCTCTAACGTGCGCTTTAAAGGTGACGACGCGAAGGCGGGTAAAGCCTACGAGAATACCGAAGCCCTGACGCCGGAAGACGTCACCGAAGCGGTCTGGTGGGTCGCGAACCTGCCAAAACACGTCAACATCAACACCCTGGAAATGATGCCGGTCAGCCAAAGTTTTGCCGGACTGAACGTTCACCGTCAGGGCTAAGCTCCGTGACCCGGCCTGCAGGCCGGGTCTGGGCTGGACGGTAAAAATCCCGTAAAATAGCGCAACTACCTTATAAAAAGTAACCATCAATGGCCGCAGAAGCTCAACTGAATCCGACACAGCCCGTAAATCAGCAAATTTATCGTATCCTTCGTCGGGATATCGTCCATTGTTTGATTCCGCCCGGGACCCCGCTTTCGGAGAAAGAAGTCTCCGTGCGCTTTGACGTTTCTCGCCAGCCGGTGCGCGAAGCCTTTATAAAACTGGCTGAAAATGGCCTGATCCAGATCCGTCCGCAGCGCGGCAGCTACGTAAATAAGATCTCTCTCTCGCAGGTACGCAACGGTTGTTTTGTCCGCCAGGCTATCGAATGCGCCGTGGTGCGGCGCGCTGCCGGAATGGTGAATGATGAGCAGCTCTACCAGCTTGAGCAAAATCTTAATCAGCAGCGCACGGCGGTTGAGCGCCAGCAGTTAACCGATTTTTTCCAGCTGGATGATGAGTTTCATCAGAAGCTTTCGCAAATTGCCGACTGCCAGCTCGCCTGGGATACCGTTGAAAACATTAAAGCCACCATTGACCGGGTGCGCTACATGAGCCTCGATCACGTCACTCCTCCCGATATGATGCTGCGCCAGCATTATGATATTTTCCAGCCGCTGGTGGCCCGCAACCCGGATGCGGTTGAAAAGGCGATGAGCCTGCATCTGCAAGAAATTAGCGAATCCGTGCTGCTGGTACGTCAGGAAAATAGCGACTGGTTTAGCGAAGAGTAAAATGCGTAGCGGCAGAGCGTTTCTCTGCCGCCAGAAACAAAATGATCGGTATTATCTGACAACCAAAACCGGTATTTTGGCGTGGCGTAAAATCGACTCGGCGTTAGAGCCCAACAGATGGGTTGATATTCCCGGTTTACGGGAGCCAATAACGATAACATCAAATTCTTCATTACTGCTCACCGCCAGGATTTCATCACGTACGTTGCCAAACACCACTCTGGAGTGAATTCGCCCGGCGGGAATCGAGAACAGACGGGATATCGTCTTCATTTTTTTCTCCGACTCCTCGCGCATATAGGCTTCAAACTTACGTATATCAGCCGCAAAGCCGCGCAATATTGAGCTACTGCTGTTCGGCAGAACGTTGAGCAGCGTTATTTCACCTTCATCCGCTGAGGCCAAAAACTCGGCATGACGCACCGCCTTATCACTTAAATCCATTTCAAAAACGTCTACTGGCAACAAAATTTTTTTGTACATAGACCGTTCTCCTTTTTTTCTGAGGAAACTTAGTAAGTTAACTCATCATGCCATAGTTACTTCAGCAGGTGAATGATAAATCACCCAAATAAATACTTTAGAGATTAAAATAAACGCCAATTATTTATACTTAACTGTTGTTAGATAAAGTTATGTATATTCAACGATCTGGATCAAGATTTATTATTTAAACAGCCCTGCCTGAACATAAAAATAGTGTTCAGAAATGGTATGTAACAGTAATGCCGCCATCATCGGCGGCACCATGTTTAGTTCTCCTGAGCCCAGGCGGCAACGGTCGCTTTGGCTCCGTGTTTTTTCAGCGACAGATAAGCGCGCGTGACCTCATTAACAAACCGGGGCTCCTGGCTCAGGTCCTGGCCGAAAATAGCCTCAATGCCCATCAGCGCTTTAACCCGCTCTTCTCCGTCCGCGCTATTTTGGACAGTCTGCTGGATGATCGGCAATAGCGGATCGGAAATTTCAATTTCCTGCCCCCGGTCGTCCACCCCGCTGACGTAGCGCATCCAGCCGGCAACGCCCATCGCCAGCAGCGTAAAGTCGCTGCCATGAGCCAGGTGCCAGCGAATCGAATCCAGCATCCGCTGCGGTAGCTTCTGACTGCCGTCCATGGCTATCTGCCAGGTACGGTGCTGCAGCGCCGGGTTGCTATAGCGATCGATCAACAGGCCGGCATAGCGTGCCAGATCAACGCCCTGCACGCTTAGCGTCGGCGCCTGCTCAGTCATCATCAGCGCATGCGCGGCGCGGCGATAGTTGTCGTCCAGCATACAGTCATTAATATGCTGGTAGCCGGCCAGATAGCCCAGCCAGGCAAGGAAAGAGTGGCTGCCGTTTAGCATACGCAGCTTCATCTCTTCAAACGGCAGCACGTCAGAGACCAGTTCGGCGCCGGCTTTCTCCCATTCTGGACGCCCGGCGACAAAGTTATCTTCGATGACCCACTGGCGAAACGGCTCACAGGCGACGCCCGCCGGGTCACGAACGCCGGTAAGTTGCTCAATTTTCTCTAATGTATCGGCCGTTACCGCCGGAACGATGCGGTCCACCATAGTGGAGGGAAAAGTGACATTACGCGCAATCCACTCGGCTAACTCAGCATCGACAGCGTTAGCATAGGCGCAGACGACATTACGCATTACGTGACCGTTTTCCGGCATATTATCGCAGGACATGACGCTGAACGGCGGCAGTCCTGCTGCTTTGCGCCGCGCCAGCGCTTCAACCACCACGCCCGGCGCGGATTTCGGTTGATGAGGATGTTGTAAATCGGCAGCAATTAGCGGATGGTCCAGCTGCAGCTGGCCGCTGGCCGGAGAGTGGCAGTAGCCCTTTTCAGTAATGGTCAGTGACACAATCGCGACCTCGGGCTCGCACATTTTCGCCAGTACGCTTTCCAGGCCATCCACCTGGGCATGTATCGCCTGCTTAACCACGCCAACAACGCGAGCGGTCCAGGCATCGGCCGACATTTCCGCGACGGTATAAAGTAAATCCTGCTGCTGCAGGTCGGCAATCTGCTGTTCGCCGCCGATCAGGTTTACCTCAATATAACCCCAGTCGCTGTCGTGCTCCGTCGCCAGAATATCTGTATATACGGCCTGATGCGCGCGATGAAATGCGCCAAAGCCCAGATGGACAATGCGCGGAACGAGACGGTTACGATCGTAGGATGGCAGCGTGGCATGCGCTGTTAAAAGCATATTTTCCATGGTGGCTCTCATATTTATGATTTCTGGATCCCCACATGAAGTGAGAATGGGCTGTTGATATAAACCCTCTCATGCAACCGGTATGATATCCTTGACCTTTATCAACTACCATACAAGACAGAGTGGGTTATTTACCGTGCTATTTCAGGCACTAAAAGCGTGAAAAATGCCGGGCTAAAGGCCCGGCAGATTGTTATTTTTGGCTATCATCATTCGGTGCGGAGTTTATGCTGCTTAAATATATTGCCCGTTGCCCACCGCTTTATTCTGCGGTGCGCAATCCGCTGCATCATTCAGCAAGCTCAGATCGCGATCGCGAACTTCAGGCATCAGGATGGCAGAAATTAAGCCGATGATTGAGTAGCACACCAGCATAACAACAATGGGCATCCATGAACCGGTCATATTACAGAAGATACCGGCCAGAACAGGACCAAAGCCAACCGCGACTAAACCACCCGCCTCTTTAGAGATTGCCATGCGGGTAAAGCGGTTACGTGAGCCGAATATTTCAGCCATCGTAATATTTTCCAGCGCAAACAGGCCTAATACAGCGACGTTATGAATGACGATTAATGACGCCATAATGGTGCTCGCGCTGTAGCTTTTATCAACAATAATCGACAGCATCGGCCAGGCCAGAATAATGGCTGAAATATTGATGATAATATAAGGGATGCGGCGCCCTACTTTATCTGACAACCAGCCCAGGAATGGAATGGTGATAAAACCAATCACGGAGCTGATCATTAGCGCATCGGTGGGGATACCTTTATCAAACATTAAGGTTTGAACCAGATAGCCCGCCAGGAACGTTTGCAACAGCCCTGAATTTCCGGCCTGCCCAAAGCGCAGCCCCGTGGCCAGCCAGAAAGACTTACTTTTCAGCATTGCGCTGAAGGAGCCTTCCTGAGCGGCCACTCCATTTTGCAGACTGCCTTCTTCACTCACCTTTTCAAATACCGGGCTTTCTTTCAGATTGAGGCGCAGCCAGATGGCAAAGATCATCACCACTACGCTGGCGAGGAACGGCACACGCCATCCCCACGCGACGAGCTGTTCGCGATCCAGCACGAAGAACATCACCGCCCAGATAGCCGTAGCGCTTAAGGTACCGCAGTTGGTTCCCATCGCTACCAGCGAAGAGATAATTCCGCGCTTACCTTTCGGCGCATATTCCGCAAGCATGGTGCCCGCACCGGATATTTCAGCGCCCGCGCCCAGTCCCTGAATAATGCGTAATGTGACCAGCAATACCGGCGCTAAAATCCCCACCTGCGCATAGGTTGGCAGCACGCCAATGAGCGTAGTGCAAATACCCATCATCGTGATGGTAATAAACAGGACTTTCTTACGCCCAATACGGTCGCCCATTTTACCGAAAATAAAGGCGCCGACGATGCGAGCAATATAGCCTGCGCCGTAGGTGCCCATCGCCAGAATAAGCGCCATAGCGGCAGATTGCTCCGGGAAAAATATCTCGTGGAAAACCAGCGCTGCGCCCAGGGAATAGAGCTGGAAATCCATAAACTCCAGTGCAGTACCTAACCAACCAGATACGGCTGCACGAATGAGATCGGAAGTGGTTCTCTCATTTTTAACGGTAGTCATAATGATTATCTCTAATTGTAGGGTACAAAGTCCGCACCTGTTATTATTGCCCGAAGGTTAATAAAACCTTACAGCAACGTTTTCTGTCATTTTCAAAAAGCTCAAGAGCGTCAACAACGTGTTGATACGCAAATTCGTGGGTAATCAACTCCTGCGGATCAATTAACCCTTGTTCTAACCAATCAATGACCACGGGGAATTTATTGGCGTTAAGCCGCGATGAGAAAATCGACAGTTCTTTCCCCGTAATTCCTTGCTGCGCCACCTGCGAAGGCTCAGTCGAGAAGCCCATCAAGACAATTCTCGCCGCCGGCGAGGCCAGGGTAACCGCCTCTTGTAAAATAGAGGGATGGCAGGCCGCATCAATGATCAGCGTCGGAAGGATCCCCTGCGCCTTCAGCGTGTCAGCCAGAGGCTCATTGCTGTTGTTAATTACCCAATCCGCTCCGTTACGCTCGGCCATCTGCAGGCGTTCATCAATGCGGTCGACAACGATAACCTGCTTAACGCGGTACACCCGCTTCAGCACCTGTATGGTCGTCAGGCCCATAGGACCCGCCCCGTATACCAGCGCAATATCCTGGTCGGTCGGCGAAACGTGCCCGGTAACGTTGGCCGCAATAGTGAAAGGCTCAATCATCACCGCATCCTTGTCGGAAACGTTGTCAGGCACCCGCCAGGCATTTTTCGCCGGCACCACCGCGTATTCGCTAAACCCCCCGTCCCGATGCACGCCAAGCACCACTAACGAAGTGCAGACGTTCGGCTTGCCCACGGAACAAGGGTAGCAATGACCGCAGCTAATGACCGGATCAACGCTCACGCGCTGGCCGATGGCTTTATCGGTAACGCCCTCGCCAATGGCGTCGATAACGCCAAAAAATTCATGGCCTATCACCCGCGGGTATTTGGCAAACGGATTATGACCACGGTAAATATGGCTATCGGAACCGCATATTCCCGCCAGTTTCACCTTAACCCGTACTTCTCCTGCGGCAGGTTGCGGGAGCGGACGCTCTTCAATCACCAGTTCATTCGGCTGACGAATTACGATACTTTTCATTTGTTATTTCCTTCGTTACCAGTTCCACAACGTGCCGTCTTCCAGACGTGCGACAGGCAGATAAGCCGGTTCATAGGGGTATTTCGCGGCGAGTTTTTCATCAAATTCGATACCGAGTCCCGGTTTTTCCCCCGGGTGCATATAGCCGTTATCAAATGTCCAGCTATGCGGGAAAACTTCCAGCATCTGCTCGGAGTAGCCCATATATTCCTGTACGCCGAAATTCGGTACCCACAGGTCGAAATGCAGCGCGGCGGCCATGCAGACCGGAGAGAGATCGGACGGCCCGTGCGAGCCGGTGCGCACCTGATAAAGCGAGGCGAAATCGGCAATCCGGCGCATTCCTGTAATCCCGCCAGCGTGAGTGATGGTGGTACGGATATAGTCAATCAGCTGCTCTTCAATCAGCTGTTTACAGTCCCAGATGCTGTTGAACACTTCTCCAACGGCAATCGGCGTGACGGTATGCTGACGAATTAAACGGAAGCACTCCTGGTTTTCTGCCGGGGTCGGGTCTTCCATCCAGAACAGGCGGTACTCTTCAATGCTTTTGCCAAAACGCGCCGCTTCGATCGGCGTCAGGCGGTGGTGCATGTCGTGCAGCAGATGCTCGTCAAAACCGAACTTTTCGCGCACGGCGGCAAACAGGCGTGGAGTGAAATCGAGATACTTTTCGGTGGACCATAGCTGTTCTTCCGGCCACTGGCCTTTCGTTGCCGGTTCGTAGGCCTGACCTTTACCTTTCGCCATACCGTAAGTGGTTTTCATTCCCGGCACGCCGCACTGCACGCGAATCGCTTTAAACCCCATCTCTTTATGGCGCGCGTAGTCGTCCAGCACTTCGTCAATAGAGTGGCCGGTGGTATGGCAATAAACCATGACCCCTTCCCGCGAAGCCCCGCCCAGCAGCTGATACAGCGGCATACCCGCAGCCTTCGCTTTGATATCCCACAGCGCCATATCGATAGCGGAAATCGCCGACATCGTGACCGGGCCGCGACGCCAGTAGGCGCCCTTGTAGAAAAACTGCCAGATATCTTCTATGCGGTGCGCATCGCGGCCAATCAGCTGCGGGCAGAGGTGATCCCGCAGATACGATGCAACGGACAGCTCGCGGCCGTTTAGCGTCGCGTCACCTAAACCGACGATACCGTCATCAGTGGTGATCTTAAGGGTGACGAAGTTGCGTCCCGGGCAGGTGACGAAAACTTCAGCGGCAACGATCTTCATTTCTTCTTCCTTACTTCTATGCGGTTAGTGAACAAAATTAAAACATCAGACCTACTACCATACAAGTATAACGATCGAAAAAGACGCGACAGATCACATTATCTCAGCGCGGTCAGGGAGGGTATAAACGGAGAAGGAATGGGCTAATGCACAAGACAAAGAGGCCGGGATAGCGGTATTTACCCCGGCTTTTTTAACAGAAAAGAAGGGCTAAGCGCGTCCCCAGCCAGCCACAATAATCAGCATGCCGCACAGCGCAACCAGCGCCCCGGCCCAATCATAATGGCTCAGTTTGACGCCATCGACGAAACGCAACCATAGCAGAGCGGTGCAAACATATACCCCGCCATAAGCGGCGTACACCCGTCCACTCGCCTCCGGGTGCAGCGTCAACAGCCAGACAAAAAGCGCCAACGCCAGGCCGGTCGGAATCAGTAGCCAGGGCGTCGCCCCACGTTTTAACCATAGCCACGGTAAATAGCAGCCAATGATTTCGCACAGCGCGGTGGCAAAGAAAAGCAGCGTGGTTTTTACCATTTAAAACGTCGTAAGTTGAGCAAGCGTTAACTCATTCTACGCAATAATGGCCGTCGTTAACTCTATTTTGTCGGGTATGCCGTCGAAAGGAGATGTAGTAAACTCACACCACGGGGATCACTTAAAGGAAATCGTGATGAACACAACACTGAACAAACGCTGGTGTCTGACCGCCCTGCTGGCGCTGAGCGCGATGGTCTTTACCGCATCGTCGTTCGCCAAAACGGACAAGCTGGTCATTGAGTCCGGCGACAGCGCCCAGAGCCGCCAGCAGGCCGCGATGGAAAAAGAGCAGTGGAACGACACCCGCTCTTTACGCCAGAAGGTCAACAAGCGCGCCGAAAAAGAGTGGGATAAAGCCGACGTGGCTTTTGATGCCCAGGACAACTGCCAGAAGAGCGCGAACGTCAACGCGTACTGGGAACCTAACACCCTGCGCTGCCTTGACCGCCGCACTGGCCGCACTATTACTCCGTAATGTATGGCGCCTGCGGGCGCCATAATCAGTAAAACTTCGCTATAACACACAGGTATTCCCATGACTGACGCTTATCACGTCAAACTCCGCCCGCTTGAGCGCGAAGACCTCCGCTTTGTCCACCAGCTCGACAACAACGCCAGCGTTATGCGCTACTGGTTTGAAGAGCCCTATGAAGCCTTTGTTGAACTTTCCGACCTGTACGACAAGCACATTCACGATCAGAGCGAACGCCGCTTTGTTATTGAATGCGACGGCGAAAAGGCCGGACTGGTTGAGCTGGTTGAAATCAACCACGTGCACCGTCGCGCTGAGTTTCAGATCATCATCTCCCCTGATTATCAGGGCAAAGGATTGGCCACCCGTGCCGCTAAGCTCGCCATGGATTACGGCTTTATGGTGCTCAACTTATATAAGCTCTACCTTATCGTCGATAAAGAAAATGAAAAAGCGATCCACATCTACCGCAAGCTCGGATTTATGGTGGAAGGTGAACTGATCCACGAATTCTTTATTAACGGTGAATACCGCAATACCATCCGTATGTGCCTGTTCCAGCACCAGTATCTGGCCGAGCATAAACCACAGGGCCAGACGCTGCTGAAACCGACGGCTCAGTAATAGTCAATGGTGCTTTTGATGGTGTAGTGGCGGATCAGCGCAGGCTGTACGCTGTCGTCGACAACCTTAAGCTCACAGCTTACCGGGTTGTCGTGGTCGTCGTAATCGCAGGTCTGACTTACGTTGCCCAGCGTGCGGTCATTAAAGATGCTCACTGCGGTGTAGTCCATCTTTTTGCGCGGATCGGACGACGGCGTTGAGCTTACCGTAAAACGCTCGCCTTTAGCGGTGGTCGTTTTACCCAGCGGATAGCCTTCGCTATCATAGCGGTAGGTCGCGGTGCTCTCCTTGCCGCGAGCGGTCACAACAAATCCGTTATCATCGGTTTCCCACGACACGCCCGCCGAAGGCATTTCCGCCAGCTGGCATTTTCCTTGCAAACGCAGGCGTTTTTCCTGGCTTTGCGCATCCAGATAGTAGTTCGCGTCCAGCACCAGCGCCGCGCCGGTTTTGTTCTCCAGGTCTTCAAATGCCAGCAGGTCAAAGCACCCTTCGCTGGATAAACGCCCTTTAACCCACTTCACCACTTCATCATGTTCGTCATACAGCGTCTGGCTAAACTCTTTCACCGGCCCACGCAGCGGATCGAACTCAAATTCGTTAGAAAAACTGGCCATTTCGGGAGTGAAGGCCTGAGGAGCTCCCTTTTCATCGCAGGCGCTAAGCGCTCCGACAGCCAGTAACAGCAAAAACCGTTTTTTCACACGCGATTCCTTTTGTGCATAGTACAATCATATTAGCAAATACAATTGTTTACACCACTTCTGCTATGCTTAATTCTGGATAACGTCAATAAGGAGTTTATGATGAAACTATCCCCCTGGCTCTGTGCGGCCCTGCTTCTGGGTTCGACAGCTGCTTTCGCGGCGCCGGATTCCTGCGAGCGGGTAAAAAGCGATATTCAGCGGAAAATCATCAACAACGGCGTCCCGGAATCGGGCTTTAGCCTGGCGATCGTCCCGAACGACCAGCCCGATCGGCCCGGCGAGCAGGTGGTCGGCCACTGCGCCAACGATACCTTTAAAATCATCTACACCCGCGACAGCGGCGCGCAGTAACCTCGCCGCATGACTGGAGAAGTCTTATCCCTTGGTTGACCGGGGATAAGATCTCTCTACTCCGTTTTAAGTAAGATCCCTCACTCTCCACGCCGACATTAAGCAGGCGTTGGCATTACGCCATTATAACAAAATCATGGAGTGAGCAATGTCTAACCAGGAACATACCGACGGCCTTACCCGCCGAACGCTAATCAAATCGACCGCCCTTGGTTCGCTGGCCCTCGCCGCCGGCGGTTTATCGCTGCCTTTCAGCCTGCGCAATGCCGCCGCCGCGGTGCAAGACGCTACGCGCGGTGAAGAACGGATTGTCTGGGGGGCCTGCTCGGTCAACTGCGGCAGCCGCTGCGCGCTGCGTTCACACGTGCGTGACGATGAAGTCGTCTGGGTCGAAACCGACAATACCGGCGCGGATATTTATGGCGATCACCAGGTGCGCGCGTGCCTGCGCGGCCGTTCCATTCGCCGGCGCATTAATCATCCCGATCGCCTTAATTATCCCATGAAGCGCGTCGGTAAACGCGGCGAAGGCAATTTTGTCCGCATTAGCTGGGAAGAGGCGCTGGATACGATTGCCGGCAATCTCAAACGCATCGTCAAAGATTATGGCAACGAAGCCGTTTATATTAACTACTCTTCGGGGATTGTCGGCGGCAACATGACGCGTTCGTCACCCACCGCCTCACCGGTAATGCGCCTGATGAACTGCTACGGCGGTTCATTGAATCAGTACGGGACCTACAGTACGGCGCAAATTGCCTGCGCCATGCCCTACACCTACGGCAGCAATGATGGCAACAGCACCTCCGATATTGAAAACAGCAAGCTGGTGGTGATGTTCGGTAATAACCCGGCAGAAACCCGCATGAGCGGTGGCGGCATCACTTATTATTTAGAACAGGCGCGCGAGCGCTCTAACGCACGAATGATCGTTATCGACCCGCGCTATACCGATACCGCCGCCGGGCGGGAAGATGAGTGGATCCCGATTCGCCCCGGCACCGACGCCGCGCTGGTGGCCGGCATCGCCTGGGTGCTGATTAATGAAAATCTGGTCGATCAGCCATTCCTCGATAAATACTGCGTCGGTTACGATGAGAAAACGCTGCCGGCAGATGCCCCGGCGAACGGACATTACAAAGCGTATATTCTCGGCGAGGGTGACGACGGCACGGCGAAAACCCCACAATGGGCATCGCGGATCACCGGCATTCCCGTCGACCGCATCATCAAGCTGGCCCGGGAAATCGGCAGCACGAAACCGGCTTATATTTGCCAGGGATGGGGACCGCAGCGCCAGGCTAACGGTGAACTGTCGGCCCGAGCGATCGCCATGCTGCCGATACTGACCGGCAACGTCGGCATTAACGGCGGCAACAGCGGCGCCCGCGAATCCACCTATACCATTACTATTGAACGCCTGCCGGTGCTGACCAATCCGATTAAAACCGCCATCTCCTGCTTTAGCTGGACCGACGCCATCGCTCGCGGCCCGGAAATGACCGCCACCCGCGACGGCGTACGCGGCAAAGAGAAGCTAGATGTGCCAATTAAATTCCTCTGGAACTATGCCGGCAACACCATCATCAACCAGCACTCGGATATCAATAAAACCCACGAGATCCTGCAGGATGAAAGCAAATGCGAGATGATCGTGGTTATCGAAAACTTTATGACTTCATCGGCCAAATATGCCGATATTCTGCTGCCGGACCTGATGACCGTCGAGCAGGAAGATATTATTCCCAACGATTACGCCGGCAATATGGGTTATCTCATTTTCATTCAGCCGGTCACCTCCGCCAAATTTGAGCGCAAACCTATCTACTGGATCCTTAGCGAAGTGGCAAAACGGCTTGGCGAGGATGTCCACCAGAAGTTTACCGAAGGCCGTACCCAGGAGCAGTGGCTGCAGCATTTATACGCGAAAATGCTGGCGAAAGACCCGGCGCTCCCGAGCTATGACGAACTGAAAAAGATGGGGATTTATAAACGTAAAGACCCCAACGGCCACTTTGTCGCCTATCGCGACTTCCGTAAAGACCCGGCCGCCAATCCGTTAAAAACCCCGTCGGGTAAAATCGAGATTTACTCCAGCCGTCTGGCGGAGATCGCCGCAAACTGGCAGCTCGAAAAGGACGAAACCATTAGCCCGCTGCCGGTCTACGCCTCAACCTTTGAAGGCTGGGATGATCCTTTACGCGAGAAGTTCCCGCTGCAAATGTTCGGCTTCCACTACAAGGCGCGCACCCACTCAAGCTACGGCAATGTGGATATACTGCAGGCAGCCTGCCGTCAGGAGGTGTGGCTAAATCCTCTGGACGCCGAAAAACGCGGGATCAAGAACGGCGATATGGTGCGCGTATTCAACGCCCGCGGCGAACTGCGGATCCCGGCCAAGGTGACCCCGCGCATCATGCCCGGCGTGTCGGCGATGGGCCAGGGGGCCTGGCATGATGCCAATATGAACGGCGATCGTATCGATCGCGGCTCCTGTATTAATACACTGACGACGCACCGCCCTTCGCCGCTGGCTAAGGGCAACCCGCAGCACACCAATCTGGTCGAAATCGAGAAGGTTTAAGGAGTAAACCATGAGCGCTCAGTATGGATTTTTTATCGACTCCGCCCGCTGCACGGGCTGTAAGACCTGCGAGCTGGCCTGTAAGGATTATAAAAACTTAACGCCTGATGTCAGCTTTCGCCGCATCTACGAATACGCGGGCGGCGACTGGCAGGAAGATAACGGCGTGTGGCAGCAAAACGTCTTCGCCTATTACCTGTCAATCGCCTGCAACCACTGCGCAGATCCGGCCTGCACGAAAGTATGTCCCAGCGGCGCCATGCACAAGCGCGATGACGGTTTCGTGGTAGTGAACGAAGAGGTATGCATCGGCTGTCGCTACTGCCATATGGCCTGCCCGTACGGTGCGCCGCAGTACAACGCGGCAAAAGGCCATATGACCAAATGCGACGGCTGCTACGACCGGGTCGCCGAAGGTAAAAAACCGATATGCGTCGAGTCCTGTCCGCTGAGGGCTCTCGACTTTGGCCCCATCGAAGAACTCCGTGAAAAACACGGTCAGCTGGCCGCCGTCGCTCCGCTGCCGTCTGCGCACTTCACCAGGCCGAGTATCGTGATCAAACCGAACGCCAATGCGCGTCCGTGCGGCGATACCACCGGCTATCTGGCCAACCCGAAGGAGGTATAAAATGGGAAACGGATGGCATGAATGGCCGCTGGTGCTGTTTACGGTGCTGGGGCAAAGCGTCGCAGGGGCGATTATCGTCAGCGGGCTGGGCTGGCTTTCGCTGAATAACAACTCCGAAGCCCGGCAGCGCCTGGTGCGGGGCATGTTTTTTATCTGGCTGATAATGGGGATTGGCTTTCTCGCGTCAATCATCCACCTCGGCTCGCCGCTGCGGGCATTTAACGCCCTTAACCGGGTGGGATCATCGGCGTTAAGCAATGAAATTGCCAGCGGCGCACTATTTTTCGCCGTCGGGGGTTTCTGGTGGCTGGTGACGATTCTCGGGAAAATGCCGCGGGTTCTGGCGAAAGCCTGGCTCCTGCTGACTATGCTGCTCGGCTGCCTGTTCGTCCTTGAGATGACCATGGTGTACCAGATTGATACCGTGCCAACCTGGTATAATGCCTACACCACCGCCGCATTCTTCCTGACGATGGTGCTGTGCGGGCCGCTTTTCGCCGCCCTGCTGCTGCGCGTAGCCAACGTGCCGTTTAACGGCAGAGTTTTCGCTTCGATGAGCGTGCTCGCGCTGCTGGCAAGCCTGGCGGTCGTCATATTGCAGAACAGCGAGTTGGCGGAGATCCACAGCTCCGTACAGCAGGCCAGCGCACTGCTGCCTTATTATGGCTGGCTACAAATCCTGCGGTTAGTTCTTTTGGCGCTGGGTCTCGGCTGCTGGATCTGCCCGCTGGCAAGACGCCAGAATCCGCGCATCGCCAGCTTGCTGCTCGGACTGGCACTGGTGATGCTCGGCGAGTTTATCGGCCGCGGCCTGTTTTATGGTCTCCATATGACCGTGGGTACGGCGATTGCCGGTTAATAAACGGGTGCTGCGGCACCCTCTGCTGTAAGGAATGGTATGATGCAATCGCAAGACCGCGACGCTGTCGCACTCAGCGCCCGCACGCTGGGCGCTCTGTTCTCTTTTGCGCCGGACAGCGAGCAGGCTGCTCCGCTGGTTGCGGCCCTGCGCGAAGGCAGCTGGCGAAGTCAGTGGCCCTACGCGGTGACGGACGGCCTGGCGGCGCTGTTCGCTCGCGAGGACGATGAACCGCTACCGGAAGCCTGGCAGCGGCTGTTTATCGGTCCGTGGGCGCTGCCTGCGCCGCCGTGGGGCTCCGTCTGGCTGGATAAAGAAAGCGTGTTGTTTGGCGACTCAACGCTGGCGCTTCGTGAATGGATGCGGGCAACCGGCATCGCGCTGTCCGAACAACGTTCGGAGCCGGAAGACCACTTTGGCACCCTGCTACTGCTGGCAGCCTGGCTGTGCGAATCTGCTCAGGATGAGGCCTTTAACCAGCTTCTGGCCTGGCATCTCCTCCCGTGGTCCGGCCGCTTTCTGAGCGTATTTGTGGCCGAGGCGAATCAGCCTTTTTATCAGGCTCTTGGCCAGCTGGCGCAGGAGACGCTGGCGCAATGGCAGGCGCGGCTGCCCTGTGCGGTGGCCGAGAAACCGCTCTACCGTTAACTCCCTCAGGTGATGCCCGCCAGCCGGGCATCACCTGCAAGTGACAACGTCACCTTTCCGCTTCATTCGCACTTATCGCTTTTGCTTATATCTTTATATCCAGAGAAAATAAGCCATCTGTTTCGCTAATCGTATTCGCTAATGCATCGTCTTCACGCTTATCCTGATGTCCAGGTTATGTTTCGCCGTCTGGTCATTGCCATGCTGGTCGGCGTCTTCGCCGCCCTCGCGGTTGCCCTGTTCCGTCATGCAATGGCGGGACTGGAAAGCCTGTTTCTGAGCAACGACAGCGGAAGTCTGGTGGACGCCGCTGAGTCTATGCCCGGATGGCGTCGGCTGTTAACGCCAATGCTGGGCGGCCTTGCCGCAGGTGCCCTGCTATGGTTCTGGCAGCGCCGTAGCGTTGAACGTCCGCACGCGCCAACCGACTACATGGAAGCTCTCGAGACCGGCGACGGCAGGTTTGATACCCCGGCCAGCCTGGTAAAATCGCTGGCCTCTCTGCTGGTGGTCACCACCGGCAGCGCTATTGGCCGGGAAGGGGCGATGATCCTGCTGGCCGCGCTGGCTGCCTCGCTGTTCGCCCGCCGGTTTACGCCAAAAGATGAGTGGAAGCTGTGGGTCGCCTGCGGCGCCGCCGCCGGGATGGCCAGTGCATACCATGCGCCGCTTGCCGGCAGCCTGTTTATCGCCGAGATCTTATTCGGCACTCTGATGCTGGCGTCGCTTGGTCCGGTCGTCATTGCTGCGGTAACCGCCCTGCTGCTCACCAATCTGCTGAACGGAAGTTCGGCGCCGCTCTACCACGTTGAGTTTCACGCCACCCTGCGCGCGACCCACTATGGGTTAATGCTGGCAACGGGTTTGCTGGCCGGGCTTTGCGGGCCGCTGTTTATCTGGCTGATGAGCTATAGCCATCAGTGCTTTGTCCGGCTGCGTCTGTCGCCTCCCTGGCAGCTGGCGCTGGGCGGGCTTATCGTCGGCCTGCTCTCGCTTCTCGCGCCGGCCGTCTGGGGAAATGGCTACAGTGTCGTACAAAGCTATCTGCTTTCGCCGCCGCTCTTCAGCGCCATCATTCTTGTCTTTGTCTGCAAGCTGCTTGCCGTGCTGGCCAGCAGCGGTTCCGGCGCGCCGGGCGGGGTGTTTACACCAACGCTGTTTGTTGGCCTGGGGATCGGCATGCTGTTCGCCAGTCTGACGGGACTGTGGCTACCTGATTACCAGGAGATCGCGATAATGATAGGCTTAACCGGCATGGCGGCGTTTCTGGCGGCGACAACCCATGCGCCGATTATGTCCACGCTGATGATTTGTGAAATGACCGGACAGTACGTTTTACTGCCCGGTTTATTGATTGCCAGCGTACTGGCATCGGTGCTGTCGCGGACGTTACGCCGGGATTCTATCTACCGCCATCATCTCGCCGAGCATCGATAAGTCGATATACTGGCTCAGTTCGCGTTGTTCCGCGCGCGGCAAGTAAGGCAATTCACCGATGAGCGGCGCTGGCAGTTTTTTGCTCAGCACATCGATAATTTCAGCATAATGCGCCAGGCCCGGATTAATACGATTGGCAACCCAGCCAATCAGCGGCAGGCCGTCGTTAGCGATAGCCTGTGCGGTCAGCAAGGCATGGTTGATGCAGCCTTCCTGAATCCCCACCACCATCAGCACCGGCAGCTGTTCCTGTACCACCCACTCCGACAGCGGACGCAGATCGTTCATCAGGCTGCGCCAGCCTCCAGTACCTTCGACCACCACATGCTCAACCTGGGCGCTCATGCGCTGCAGGCCGTCCGACAACAGACCGTAGTTGATTGGGCAACTATGCGCCACACTGCTTTCATCTTCGCTTAACGCGATGGGATTGACAGCATCATACGGTAACACCAGCGATGACACGCTCTGTAAAACCAGCGCATCTTTGTTCCGCAGTCCGTCCGGCGTCTCTTTACTGCCCTTCGCCACAGGCTTGTACCCGGCTACGCTTTTGCCGCTGGCAGCGAGTGCCTGCAACAGCGCACGGGAAACGACTGTCTTGCCGACAGAAGTGTCAGTACCTGTTATGAAGAAACGCTTAAACATCACTAACCCCACAGTTATGTTGATGAAATATACGGGAGAGAAATAATCAACTGTGGAAAAAGTCTACGCGATGCCATCGAGGGCGGGCTTGAGATAGCGCAATTTTTGGTGTGAATATGAAAAAATGTTAACCCTGTAACAGTCGTATGAGCAACGATCCGTTATAGAGGGCATCTTTTACCAGAGCCGCACCAGCCATCGTTCCCCGGTTAGAAAACTGCGTGCTTTCAACGGCAATATGTCGGCTGTAGGCCGGTAACGATTGTTGTCGAATGCAATCAGATATTGCCGGAAATAAAATATCAGCGGCGAGGTTGAAAGGTGAACCGATAAGGATTTTTTGCGGGTTAAAGAGGTTAACCATAATCGCCAGAATCCGCCCAACGTGATTCCCGACGCCGCTGATAATGTCGCGGGCAAGTAAATCCCCCTGCAGCGCGGCCTCACATAGCCACTCGACGCTGAGCGGCTGCTGATGCAGCATTGAGCTCATCGACTTGGCCATGCGGATCTGCGCCAGTTCCAGCACGCTCTCGACGCTGGCAATGGTTTCCAGACAGCCATGGTTGCCGCAATAGCAGCGTTTACCATACGGGTCGACCTGAGTGTGGCCGATTTCAACCAGACTGCTGCTGCCCGCGTGCAGCAGACGACCGTCGGTGATCACCCCCGCCCCCACGTTGTGGTCGATAACCACCTGAATCACATCGCGCGCCCCCCTGGAGGCGCCAAACAGCGATTCGGCCATGGTCCAGGCGCTGATGTCGTGCTGAATATAGACCGATACGCCGGTATGATTGGCTAAAATCTCGCCCAGCGGCATATCCTTAACGTCTTCATAAAATGGCATCCGGTGAATAATACCGTGCTCGGTGTCGATAATTCCCGGCATAGTGACGGCAATGGCGGTTAAACGCTCCAGCTTCTTTTGGTGACGAATAAAGAACTGGTCTACATGATCGAGGAGCCGCGTCGCAAAGGGCTGGACGTGTTGTAATGCCAGCTCCAGCTGCTCTTCCACCACCAGCGCGCTGCTCAGATCGCGAAGCGCGAGGTGGATTTCGCCGCGGCTGATGCGGATTGAGAGGTAGTGCCAGGCTTCGGTTTCCACCATCAACCCTACGGCGGGCCTTCCACGGCTTCCAGGCTCCTGGATTTCCGTTTCCTGAACCAGATGCGCTTCCAGCATTTCGCGGACGATTTTAGTGATACTGGCAGGCGCGAGCTGCGCGAAGCGCGAGAGGTCGATGCGCGACACCGGGCCAAGCTGATCAATCAGGCGATAAACTGCGCCCGCGTTGGTCTGCTTTATTTGATCGATATGGCCTGGCTGACTGTCCGCTACCACCGTTGACTCCCTTTATTTTCGCGCTTCGAAATAAACTGAGGGCTATGGTGAAGCACTTCAACGGTACTCGTCAAATTTTTACTTAGCCTTGTGATTTACCGCACATTTTTAGCCCTGATTTGTCTTAAATGCATCACCTGGCGCTGGCCAGCAGCGATTCGCGAAAACGGCGCGCCGCCTGACCCTGCTCACGATGCTTAGACCATACCAGCCACATTTCCGAGACCGCATCCTGCTCTTCGATGGGCAACCAGCACATTTCCGACAGCTGAACCCGCCGGAATGAGGCCGGTAAAATCGACACGCCAAGCCCGGCGGCAACCAGGCCGATAATGGTCATGGCTTCCCCCACCTCCTGGGTGATGACCGGCGTCAGGTCGTAGCGGCGCATTAACCCCAGAATATCGTCATACAGTCCGGTACCAACATGAGGATCAAAAAAGACGAACGGCTCCCGCGCCAGCTCCCGCAGGCTAACGCCAGGCTGGCTCGCCAGCGGATGGTCCCGGGGCACCATCGCCAGCAGCGGTTCGCGCAGCACTCTTTCCCAGACCAGCGTTTCCGGCAGTTGGGTGTTACGCATCAGCCCCAGGTCCAGCGCCCCTTCGTTTAGCGGCACAATCTGCTCGCGAGTGTTGGTTTCCCGCGTCTGAATATGCACATCCGGATAGCGATGGCGGAAGGTCGACAACGTGTCCGATACCGCCTTAATAAAGGGAGCTGACGAAGTAAATCCAATGCGTAGTTCGCCGGCCTCGCCGTGGTGAAGACGAGCGGCCCGCGCGGCGGCATCTTCCACCTGCGAGAGGATCTGCCGGCTATCGGCGAGAAACTGCTTGCCGGCATCCGTCAGGCTAACGCTGCGGTTGGTACGAGCAAACAGACGTGCGCCAATTTGCTGCTCAAGGATTTGAATCTGCTGGCTAAGCGGCGGCTGAGATATGTTCAACCGCGCCGCCGCATGACCAAAATGGAGTTCTTCCGCCACCGCAATAAAGTAGCGCAGATGACGCAGCTCAATATTCATATTTAAAACGTCTTATTTGAGATTATTAATATATTAGACAGAATATTTACATTTTCATACCCTTAATAAGTGCCCTGCAAGGTCATTTAACTCTGTATATCAGCAAGGATTTTTCCGTGAGCCGTACAACTACCGCTGACGCCGTCCCGGCAAGCGACGTCAGCGACACCATCGCTCCTCAGCCAAACCAGTTTATCAAACGCGGCACTCCGCAATTTATTCGCGTTACGCTTGCGCTCTTCTCTGCCGGACTGGCGACTTTCGCGCTGCTTTATTGTGTTCAGCCGATCCTGCCCGTGCTCTCCACTGAATTCGGCGTCTCACCAGCCAGCAGCAGTATCTCGTTGTCCATCTCCACCGCCATGCTGGCGGTCGGCCTGCTGTTTACCGGCCCGCTCTCTGACGCGATTGGCCGCAAACAGGTAATGGTGACGGCGCTGGTGCTGGCTTCCTGCTGCTCCCTGCTGTCGACGATGATGTCCAGCTGGCACGGGATCCTGATTATGCGCGCCCTGATTGGTCTGTCGCTGAGCGGCGTGGCGGCGGTCGGCATGACCTACCTGAGCGAAGAGATCCATCCCAGCGTGGTGGCGTTCTCGATGGGGCTGTATATCAGCGGTAACTCCATCGGCGGCATGAGCGGTCGTCTGCTGACCGGTGTATTCACCGATTTCTTCGGCTGGCGGATTGCGCTGGCGGTCATTAGCGGCTTCGCCCTTGCCGCAGCACTGATGTTCTGGCGCATCCTGCCGGAATCGCGCCACTTCCGTCCGACCTCGCTGCGACCAAAAACGCTGCTGATCAACTTTCGTCTGCACTGGCGCGATCGCGGGCTGCCCCTGCTGTTCCTCGAAGGTTTTTTGTTAATGGGGTCCTTCGTCACTCTGTTTAACTATATTGGCTATCGCCTGATGCTCTCGCCGTGGTCATTAAGCCAGGCGGTCGTAGGCCTGCTTTCGGTGGCCTATTTAACCGGAACATGGAGCTCGCCAAAAGCCGGTGCGATGACCGTGCGCTATGGCCGCGGCCCGGTGATGTTGTTCTCCACGGCGGTTATGCTCGGCGGGCTGTTGATGACGTTATTCTCATCGCTGTGGCTGATTTTCATCGGCATGCTGCTGTTCTCTGCGGGATTTTTCGCAGCCCACTCGGTCGCCAGCAGTTGGATCGGCCCACGAGCCCGCCGCGCGCGTGGCCAGGCCTCGTCGCTCTATTTATTCAGCTACTATCTGGGATCCAGCATGGCGGGGACATTAGGCGGCGTGTTCTGGCATAACTACGGCTGGAACGGCGTTGGCGGGTTTATTGCGCTGATGCTGCTGGCTGCGCTGCTTACCGGCGCCTGTTTGCACAATCGCCTGAAGTAACGCGGGCTTGCGTGGCCTGAAGCGGGCCACGCAGTTCACCACATTCCCAGTACCGACGACATGCCCATCAGTTCTCTGACGGCGTCCATAGAAAGCAGTGCGATAAACAGCCAGGTAAACGGATTCATAATCCACCTCACATCAGCGGCCTGTCTATGTTTATATTTTAGCCAACCACAGAGAAAGAAACTGCTATTTTGCGCACATCCGGATTATTTCGAGCCAAACATAAAATACGCAATCGATTAATCATGACATTATGCTGATGAACCGTCCGGGCAATCACTTACCCGTCTGTACCACCTTACTCCATTAGGGTAGCTGTAGCTGTGGTCAGATGGTCAATTCCAGCGCTGCCTGACGTCCAGGTCAGCATCACCCCGGTTTTTTCATTGTGGGAAAGGTAAAGGAATTGTGATGGAATACTCCTCATTCTCACCTATGCAAACGCAGCCAACAGGACCCGACAATATGGAAAAAAGATCGCCGTATCAGTCACTTGTAAAGACCTTCCAGCGCCTTTCCCGCTTTTCGCATCTCTCCGCCATCGCCGGCTGGGACATGTTCGCCATGATGCCGCCCGGCGGCAGCGCGGCCCGCGGCGAAGCGCTGGCTGAGCTTGGCGTTTTGCAACATCAGATTCTGACCGATAAAAAAGTGGGCGAATGGCTGCGCAATGCGCTTCAGGAAGAGCTGAACGATGCTGAGCAGGCAAACCTGCGCGAGATGACCCGCCAGTACGAGCAGGCGGCGCTGCTGCCGGAAAGCCTGGTGGAAGCGAAATCACTGGCGGGTAGCCGCTGCGAGCACGCCTGGCGCAGCCAGCGTCCGGCGAACGACTGGCAGGGCTTTGCTGAAAACCTGCGGGAAGTGGTCAAGCTGAGCCGCGAAGAGGCGCAGATTCGCGCCGCGGCAAAAGACTGCTCCCGCTATGACGCGCTGCTGGATATTTTTGAACCGGATATGACCAGCGCGCGTCTTGATGTGCTGTTCGCTGACCTCAAGTCATGGCTTCCCACGCTGCTGGAGAAAGTGGTTGAAAAGCAGGCGCAAACGCCACTTCTCGAACCTCAAGGGCCGTTTCCGATTGCTGACCAGCGCGAACTGGGGCTGGAAGCGATGCGTGTACTGGGCTTTGATTTTGATGGCGGACGGCTGGATATCAGCGCCCACCCTTTCTGCGGCGGCGTGCCCCAGGACGTGCGTATCACCACGCGCTACAACGAGAACGATCTGCTCAGCGCGCTGTTTGGCGTGATTCATGAAACCGGTCACGCACGCTACGAACAAAATCTGCCGCGTAACTGGATCGATCAGCCCATCGCTCTCGCCCGCTCTACCGCAATCCACGAGTCGCAAAGCCTGTTTTTCGAAATGCAGCTCGGCCGCAGCGAAGCCTTTCTTCAACGCCTGCTGCCAACGGTACGCCGGTACTTTGGCGAGCAGCCGGCCTTTAGCCGCGACAACTTTATCGCCTGGAATCAACGCGTCAAACCGGGCTTTATCCGCGTCGACGCCGACGAGGTGAGCTATCCGGCGCACGTCATTCTGCGCTACGAAATTGAACGTGCGTTGATTGATGGCGATATCGAGGTTGATGATATTCCGGCGCTGTGGGATGAAAAAATGCAGCACTGGCTGGGACTGTCTACTACCGGCAACTATCGGGACGGCTGTATGCAGGATATCCACTGGACCGATGGCGGTTTTGGCTACTTCCCGTCCTACACGCTGGGCGCTATGTACGCCGCTCAGCTGATGGCTTCCGCCAGACGGGCGCTACCGCAGCTAGAAAGCGATATCGCCAACGGTAACTTTACCGCCCTCTTCGATTGGCTGCGGCAGAATATCTGGCAGCACGGCAGCCGTTTCACCACCTCGCAGCTGATACAGCATGCGACCGGGGAAGACCTTAACAGCGACTTTTTCCGCCAGCACCTCACCTCGCGGTATCTGTAAGCTACGGGCGTCGGGCCGCTCCCGGCGCCCAATTATCCCCGGTGAGAGCAGGTTGTACATACGGTTACACGCCGATACCAAACACTCACGGAAACCTCGATAAGACAAGCATATAGTTCTTTCAACGGCCCCGCAGTGGGGTTGAAACAAGAAACCTTTTCGAGGATATCAGAATGAAAAAAGTATTAGCTCTGGTCGTTGCCGCTGCTATGGGTCTGTCTTCTGTCGCTTTCGCTGCCGATGCCGCCACCACCGCCACTCCGGCTCCGGCTGCTGCAACTCACAGCACCACCGCTAAAGCGACCCATCACAAGAAACACCATAAAGCCGCTGTTAAACCGGCTGCAGAGCAGAAAGCGCAGGCGGCTAAAAAGCACAAGAAAGCAGAAGCTAAACCGGCTGCCACCCAGAAGGCTCAGGCCGCCAAAAAACACAAAAAGGCCGCCGCTAAACCGGTAGCTCAGAAAGCCCAGGCTGCGAAAAAGCACCACAAAACCACCAGGCACCATACCGCTAAAGCTGCTGCCCAACCGGCTGCTTAATCTCCCGGGTGAGATTGATTGATATAATACCGGCGCTGGCTTCAGCGCCGTTTTTTCCGGAGAGCACTATGCTGCGGCGCTACCGTTTTGAGCTCATCCTGATCCTGCTGATTATCTGCGCGCTGGTCGCCAGCCGTTTTTTCCTCTACTGAAGACTAAGCTGCCAGAGGTTGTAGCCCAGGCCGTAAAGCGCCAGAATTAGGAGGAAAAACGCCGACACCGTTGTTAATCGCTGGGCGTAACGCGCCGTTAACCAACGACGAACCGCCAGAATATAGAGCGTAAGCACGCCTAAGTCGATCATCACCCATACCGCCGTCAGGAGCCCCAGGCTCAAACCGAAGCTGTCGGTTACAGAAATAAACTGCGGAAAAAACGCGGCAAAAAACAGGATATCTTTGGGATTGCTTAACGCGGTCGCAAATCCTGCCATCACCCCACTACGCTTTTTCGATGCATCCTGCCTCACCGGCTCTGCACATAACATCCCCAGCGCAAGTCGAATAATAAACAGCGACCCGATCGTCGCCATCAGCGTTAGCGCGCGTGGATCAAGCGCCACTATGCCGTTCAGCATCGCAGCAGCAGCGGCCAGCAGCACTAAAGAAGCCAGATTCCCGCCAATCATCGTGCGCACCGCACTGGCACAGCCTTCCCGCGCCGCCGCGCCGGTCACTAACACCACCACCGGCCCCGGGGTGGCAATAAGCGCCAGTACCGTCAAAGAGTAGGCCGTCAGCAAAGAGATATTCATGATTTAAACTCACCATTTCCCAATTAAAACCCTATCTTCCTCTCTGATTTCAGAGTTGAAAAACGACTTATAGTGAGTTTGAATGTGAGTTTTACTCAATATTGAAAATCTCTGCCAATGTCTATGCCGCCGCTCTACGCACTGCGCGCTTTTGAAACCGCCGCTCGGCTTGGTTCGTTTAGTCAGGCCGCCGCGGCGCTGCACGTCACGCCCGGCGCCGTCAGCCGCCACGTCAGCACCCTGGAGTCATGGTTTGCATGCCGGCTTTTTGTTCGCCATGGCCCAAAGGTCACGCTTACCGATGCCGGCTATCAGCTGGCGAAGGCGCTGAATGAGAGTTTTTCATCGATAGACCGGGCCTGCCAGACCCTGCGTCGTCAGGCAGGCAAGCTACGGCTGAAAGCGCCGTCAACGCTTACGATGCGCTGGCTATTGGACGTCCTGCAACAGTTTCGCCAGCAGCACCAGCGACCGGATGTGGAAATGAGTAGCCTGTGGATGGATCGCGACAGCGTCGATTTTACTCAGGAGCCATTCGACTGCGCAATCCTCCTGGGAGATGGCAATTTTGGCAATAATAACCGCTGCAGCCTGCTTTTTGCCGAATGGTTAATCCCGCTTTGCGCACCGGGGATGATGCAGCAGGCCAGGCAAGATTTAGCGGCCTGCACGCTGATACATCCGTCCACCGATCGCCGTGACTGGCGGCGCTGGCTCGAGCATTATGAGCAACCTGCGCCGGATATTGCTCAGGGCATCGTCTTTGATACCCTTGAGCAAGGCACCATGGCGGCGATGAGCGGGCACGGCGTCAGCATTGGCGATCTGCTGCTTAATCTACCCGCGATACGCGCCGGGCTGCTGGCCTTACCCTTCCCGACGGCGGTAACTACCGGCGAAGGCTACTATTTTGTCTGGCCGAAAAACCCTCTCAGCCCACAGCCCATCGCTTTACTGCATCACTTTTTAAATCAGCATATCCCCGGCCCGCTCCCCGATAATATTCTCCGCCGGGGAGAGGAGCCCGAATTAGAGAACGTGAACCGCGGCAACCAGTAGATAACCCGTAGCGCCCCAGATCATCGCGGATACGACCGAAACATAAACTAATGCGCGAATACCTTGTTTAGACATAAATCCTCCCGTACATCGGGTGTTAGACATTGCAGATATCATCGCCGGGATAACATCTCTGTTTGCTCAACAAGCGGGTAGCAATAACAACGTTTACGGTGAGAAAATGTTTCGCTTTGAAAGTAAGTAAGAAACAGGTAAAGAAGTGCGTTTTTCCTGTGAAGAAATTGCATATTTTACCCAATAGCGGCTTTTTTTTCTGAATGGACTTAAGAATAAGCTGAAGCGGAAATCAGGTTATGTTCCCTCATCTGATGTACGTTCGGATACACGATTTATGTTGCTTCCGCCGCCCTTTTCTGCGGAAATAGCGCCGCGGCCAAACAGCGTTAACATCTTGAAATAACACCATTGATCCGTCATGAAGGCGCTTTTTTGGCTGGATTAGCCCGCCGTCTGGCTTAATTAAAATTGTTCTTAACTTTCATAAACTTAAATCTGCTGCTACTTTCAATAGACATAATTATCTCCCCAGAGAGTGATATGCGTAGAGACGTACTGTTATTACTGTGTTCGATCTGTCTTTTCCCTGCGCTGGCGCAGGCCGATGATGATGGCATGAGTGCGAAAGATATTAAGACGCTGTTTTTTGGTCATGACGACCGTAAACCCGTCAGCGACCCCACAGACGATCCCTGGGATGCTATCGGGCAGCTGGAAACCGCCAGCGGTAATCTCTGTACCGCCACGCTGATTTCCCCCAATCTGGCGCTCACCGCCGGGCACTGTCTGCTTACGCCACCTAAAGGTAAGCCAGACAAACCCGTCGCGCTGCGTTTTATCTCGCGTAAAGGCGGCTGGGTGTACGAAATTCACGGTATCGAAGGTCGGGTAGATCCGTCACTGGGCAAACGGCTTAAGGCAGACGGCGATGGCTGGATAGTTCCCAGCGCCGCGGCGCCGTGGGATTTTGGCCTTATCGTGCTGCGCTACGCCCCTTCCGGCATTACGCCGGTGCCGATTTTTAGCGGCAGCAAAGCCGATCTGACCGCCGCGCTAAAAACCGCCGAACGAAAAGTGACTCAGTCTGGCTATCCGGAAGATCATCTGGATAATCTCTACACCCATCAGGATTGCGTGGTCACCGGCTGGGCGCAGGCATCGGTGCTCTCCCATCAGTGCGATACGCTGCCGGGCGATAGCGGCTCGCCGCTGCTGCTGAAAACTGATGATGGCTGGCAGGTGATTGCGGTTCAAAGCTCGGCGCCTGGACCAAAAGATCGCTGGCGAGCGGATAACCGCGCCATCTCGGTGACCGGTTTTCGCGATAAGCTGGAAGCCCTGGCCGCCCAGTAAGCGGTCAGCCCTGCTGCTGGCGCAGCTGCAGTAACGACGTGACGGGCATCGGTTCGCTAAAATAGTAGCCCTGCAATCTGTCGCATCCCGCCCGCCGCAGCAGCGCCAGCTGTTTTTGATTCTCTACGCCTTCCGCCACCACCGTGATGTCCAGCGCCCCGGCAATTCTCACGGTACCGCGCACCAGCTCTGCGGCCTGGGTATCAACATCCACCAATCCGGCCAGCGATTTATCGATCTTTAGGCTGTCGAAGCTGAAGCTGCGTAAGTAGCCGATGCTGGAGTAGCCGGTACCAAAATCGTCGAGCGCTACCGCGATACCCAGCGATTTTAAATTTTTAATCGCCGTTCTCGCGCGGTCGGGATTCTCCAGAACATAGCTCTCGGTAACCTCAAGCTGAAGGCGACGGGCCGGAAAATGGCAGCGTCCCAGCACCTGGACTACCCGCGACTCGAACTCCGGATCGCGGAACTGCGCCGGGGAGATATTTACCGACAGAAGCAGATCGCCTAACGGCTGCAGATCGCTGCAGGCGCGATGCAGAACAAATTGACCGAGGGCGTATATCAGGCCGCTGCTTTCGGCGATACCGATAAACGCATCCGGCGGCAGCGCCCCCTGCGGGCGTCGCGGCCAGCGCAGCAGCGCTTCTACCCCTTCCATCACCAGCGTATCAGCGTTGACGATCGGCTGATACCAGACATCGAACTCTTCGTTCTCCAGTCCCTGACGAATGCCATTCTCGATATTGAGCTGATACTGCCGCGCGTCGCTGAGCGCGTCGTCATACCAGGTGGTACGCCCTTTGCCAGTCTTTTTAGAGTGGTACATAGCAATATCGGCGCGACGAAAAAGCTCCGTGCTGGAGCAGCTTGCCGGCACGCCGCTGGCAATACCGATACTGGCGCTGATATAGATTTTGCGTCCGCTCAGGATAATCGGTGCGTTTAACAGTTCCAGCACCGCGCGGGCAAAGGCCGAAGCCTGATTGGCCGCCTCTGCGCCGCTTATCGTCATTGCGAACTCGTCGCCCCCCATCCGCGCCAGCATCCCTTCCGGGGGAACCCGCTCCCGCAGCGCCTTCGCTATATGCAGGATCAGCGCATCGCCGACGTCGTGACCGTAGTTATCATTAACGTCCTTAAAGCCGTCGAGATCGATAAACACCACGCTTTGCGTCTGATAGCGCGAATTTTCACAAACCTGATTAAGCCGTTCGATCAGCGCCCGCCGGTTAGGCAGGCGGCTCAGCCAGTCGGTCATGGCGGTATGACGCGCCACGCTTTCGCCACGCGCCAGTTTGTACAGCCCGAGGCAGCTGAACAGGATAAACAGCAGGATCAGCCCTGCCGCCACCGCTGCAATCAGCCGAATGCTGTTCGATGCCGCCCGCGACGCTTCGGCGCCGGGCAGGCCGGGCTGCCAGCTCAGGTAGCCCACGGTTTCCCCGGCCTGGGTACGTAGCGGAATGCTGTATTCGCCACCGGTCTGGGTGACGTGCAGATTGCGAATCTGGAACGTATCGCCTAGACGTTCAAGCATTTGCGGGTTGATATGGCGGGTAATCACCAGATAGCGGCGGGTATCATCAAACACCTGCAGGCGTCCGACCGTCGGACGGATCAGGCCGATGCCGATAAAAGCAATACCGGCGCGGGTGCGGGTAATGCCTGCCCAGGCGCTTTTACCGCTGCGCAGCGCGGCGGCATGCTGCGAAATAAGCGCGTGGAAGCCGCTGCCGAGAAACTGCGTATCCTGCCCGGGGAAGGGCTGGCTGCGAAACGATCCCCACAGTACGCGGTAGTGCTGATCGAGTACGAAAGTACCGTCATAGAGATTGTTAATCTTGAAACCAGAACCCCAGGAATTATAGAGCCACTGCGGATCAAGCCTTCCGGCATAGGTCTGACTCACGGCATCATCCCAGACGGAATTATCCAGAACCAGCGACAGCACGCGGTTAACCGACGTCTGCACCGCGCCATTAACCGATAAAACGGAGCGATGCTTATCAATTTCGTTCGCTTTCTGGCCAATCAGATGCTGGGAGAGATAGAGCAGAAAAACCACCGACACGATGAGGCCGATCCCGGCGAAAAAGATCATGATGGAAAGCGTTCTGGCGGAGGGAATATTGCGCCAACCTGGCAAGTGAATCATGTTCTGCCCTCATCACGACCGGTGGCTAAATTGCCTGAACAGGCTCATTTTTTAAGCGTAATACAGAGAGCAGATTTTGCCGCCCGCATTCGCAGGCGGCATCATATCAGGCGAGTTTAATTAACACCATGCCGGCCACCAGCAGGATCACCCCGATCCAGCCTTTATGGTTCAAACGCTGGCCAAACAGCGCCCAGCCGGCGGCAATGGTCGCCGCGATACCGAAACCGCCCCACAGCGCATAGGCTACCGACAGGTCAATCCCCTTGACCGCCTGCGAGAGCGCGCTAAAGGCGCCAAGCACCGCAGCCAGCGACATCACGCCATAGAATTTACGGCGAAAGCCGTCGGAAAACTTAAGAAAAACGTTGGCGATAATTTCCAGCGCAATCGCCAGCGCCAGCCAGGCGGCGTGGATCCACTCAAACTGTTGCATGCGCTTTCTCCTTGCCTGGTTTTACCGCTTTCTGCGTCCCGGATTTGATCAAGACAATCCCGGCGACCAGGGTGACCAGCCCGGCGATTTTTATCATCGACAGCGTCTCATCAAACAACAGAACGCTAAAAATGGTGATCAGTAAAATCCCAATCCCTTCCCACAGGGCGTAGGCTACGCCGAGGGCGATTTTTTTCACCGCGAACGCGAGAAAAATATAGGAAAGCGCGATCATAACCAGCATTAAAATAAAACCAGTATGCCCGCCGCTTACGCTTGCCCATTTCATCGACAAAGTGCCGGTAATTTCAGCAACGATAGCTAAAGCTAATAAAATCCAATAAAACATGATTCCTTCTCCTGCTTAAGAATATAATCCATGACGGCTTACTGCGAAGTAAACCGGAAAAATTCTGACGTTAATTTAGCCGTGCGCAGCGCGCCAGCTCAGGCAGAGAGAAGAAAACTAAAGCGCCGAGCGCCAGTGCTGCTCGCCGAGGAAGCGGGAGTTGAAGAGGGATACTGCAGGGTGATAAGAAATATACATCCTGAACTGATTGTCCATAAAATTACAATTATCCGCGGTATTGCTTCTCATCATTTGCGGATGAAAATTGTCCTCTGTAGTTATACACACGCAGATTTGTACCATAACGCCACATTTAACTCAAAGTCTTTGCAGTTCTTTACCTCGGATATTTGATTTGGATTAGCTTTTTACTGGGGTGTTCGCCATTATGATAGCGTTTCGTCAATTATTTATTCATGGGTCGCGCTTTTCATTTTAACCAACGCGACGCGTTGAGACGCTGTCTTTGCCAGCGTCTACAATAAACGCATATTAGACCCCATTTTTTCTCTCGCAGGGAGCGGTATGGCCAAACCCATCATTACGCTTAACGGCTTAAAAATTGTCATCATGCTTGGCATGATGGTGATCATCCTGACTGGTATTCGCTTCGCGGCGGATATTATCGTTCCTTTTATTCTGGCGATCTTTCTGGCGGTAGTGATTAACCCGCTGGTTCAGCTCATGGTGCGCTGTCGGGTGCCGCGGGTACTGGCTATTTCGCTGCTGGTCGGCGTCATTGTCCTGCTGGCCGTGGTGCTACTGGCCTCGCTGGGCACCTCGCTTAACGAACTGGCGCGCACGCTGCCGCAGTACCGCAATTATCTTTATGAACCGATGCAGACTATCGCGCCATGGCTGCAGCGCTTCGGCTTTACCGTCTCGGTGGTAGAGCTTAATAAGTACATTGACCCCAACGCGGTGATGACGCTGGTGACCAGTCTGCTTACCCAGCTTTCAAACGCCATGTCCTCTATCTTCCTGCTGCTGCTGACGGTGGTGTTTATGCTGCTGGAGGTCCCGCAGCTTCCGGCAAAGCTGCAGCAGCTGATGTCGCGGCCGGTGGAAGGCATGGGCGCGATTCAACGGGCGCTGGATAGCGTCTCCCACTACCTTGTATTAAAAACCGCCATCAGCCTGGTGACCGGACTGGTAGTCTGGGGAATGCTGGTGCTGCTGGACGTTCGTTTTGCCTTTATGTGGGGGCTGCTGGCTTTTGCTCTCAACTATATTCCGAATATTGGCTCGGTCCTCGCGGCGATCCCGCCGATTTTACAGGTGCTGGTCTTCGGCGGTCTGTACGAAGCGCTGGTGGTCCTGGCGGGCTATCTGGTGATTAACCTGGTGTTCGGCAACATCCTTGAACCGCGCATTATGGGCCGCGGGCTGGGGTTATCGACGCTGGTGGTCTTCCTGTCGTTGATTTTCTGGGGCTGGCTGCTGGGTCCGGTAGGGATGCTGCTTTCGGTACCGCTGACGATCATTGTCAAAATCGCCCTCGAACAGACGGTGGCCGGGCAGAGTATTGCCTTTCTGCTGAGTGATTTGAGTAAAAACTAACGACATTGCACGCGCTTTTCCCGGAGGCGATGCTGCGCATCTGTCCGGCTACCGGCCTGCAAACGGCTGTGAACCCGTAGCCCGGGCAGGTGCTTGCGCCGCCCCGGGGGGACTGACTGCAGAGTGGCAAGCCTTCCCGGAGGCGATGCTGGCGCATCTGTCGGGCTATCAGCCTGCAGACGGCTGTGAACCCGTAGCCCGGACAGGCGCTTGCGCCGCCCCCGGGGGACCGAGGGCGGAGTGGCAAAACTTCCCGGAGGCGATGCTCCCTCATCTGTCGGGCTACCGGCCCGCAAACGGCTGTGAACCCGTAGCCCGGGCAGGCGCTTGCGCCGCCCCCGGGGGACCGAGGGCGGAGTGGCAAGCCTTCCCGGAGGCGATGCTGGCGCATCTGTCGGGCTACCGGCCCGCAGACGGCTGTGAACCCGTAGCCCGGGCAGGCGCTTTGCGCCGCCCCCGGGGGACCGAGGGCGGAGTGGCAAAACTTCCCGAGGCGATGCTCCCTCATCTGTCGGGCTACTGGCCTGCAAACGGCTGTGAACCTGTAGCCCGGCTAAACGCAGTGCGAGCCGGGGAGAAGCTGCGCCACCGGAAAATTCCCCCACTCTTCACTTTTATCTCTACGTCGCCTCCTCGTAGACCAATCATTCACTATCATTATTGATCGCCATCACATCTCTGCCCTACCAATCATTACTCTTACGCTAACGATTCTCCATCGGCCTTAATTGATGCCCGCCACGTCGCGACGCACACTTACTCCCACACCAGGACAATCAAAACGATTCGTCGAATCAGGAGGTTAATAATGAGTGCCGAACAAACGACGGGACGCGTCTGGAACCGTCGCCGTACGGAAAAACAGCGGCGACTGGCCGAGGCCAGGGTTTCAGGCAAAGTGATCCCCACCGACCAGCTGGTTGCGGTCCTTGAGCAGCTGCTGGCCCCCGGCGACCGCGTGGTGCTGGAAGGTAACAACCAGAAACAGGCTGATTTCCTCTCGCGGATGCTGGCGGAAGTTAACCCGCAAAAAATTCACGACCTGCATATGATTATGCCGAGCGTCGGGCGCAGCGAGCACCTGGACCTCTTCGAAAAAGGTATCGCCCGCAAGCTCGATTTCTCCTTCTCCGGTACCCAGAGCCTGCGTATTTCGCAGCTGCTGGAAGATGGCCTGCTGGAAATCGGCGCTATCCACACCTATATCGAGCTTTATTCCCGTCTTTATGTAGACCTGTCGCCGAACGTCGCGCTGATCGCCGGTTATAAAGCCGACCGCAAGGGCAACCTGTACACCGGGCCGAGCACCGAAGACACTCCGGCGCTGGTAGAAGCCGCCGCGTTTCATGACGGCATCGTTATTGCCCAGGTTAACGAACTGGTCGATGACGAATGCGATCTGCCGCGCGTGGATATCCCCGGTTCGTGGATTGACTACGTAGTCGTCGCGGATAAACCGTTCTTTATCGAGCCGCTGTTTACCCGCGATCCGCGCCTGATTAAACAGGAACATATCCTGATGGCGATGATGGCGATTAAAGGCATCTACGCCGAGCATCAGGTGCAATCCCTGAACCACGGGATCGGCTTTAACACCGCCGCCATCGAACTGCTGCTACCAACCTACGGCGAACAGCTCGGTCTGAAGGGTAAGATCTGTAAACACTGGACGCTGAATCCGCACCCGACGCTGATTCCGGCGATTGAAAGCGGCTGGGTAGAGAGCGTCCACTGCTTCGGCGGCGAGCTGGGGATGGAAGAGTACATTCGCGCGCGTCCGGATATCTTCTTTACCGGCGCCGACGGCTCCATGCGCTCCAACCGCGCCTTCTGCCAGCTGGCGGGACAGTATGCGGTAGATATGTTTATCGGTTCGACCCTTCAGGTTGACGGCTACGCTAACTCCTCCACGGTGACCCGCGGCCGCCTCTCCGGCTTCGGCGGCGCGCCGAATATGGGCCATGATCCGCACGGTCGCCGCCACGCCACGCCGGCATGGCTCAACATGATTACCGAACCGGACCCGATGCAGCGCGGTAAAAAGCTGGTGGTACAGATGGTGGAGACGTTCCAGGCGGGCGTGAAACCGACCTTCGTGGAAAAACTTGACGCCGTTGAAGTCGCCAAAACCTCCGGGATGCCGCTGGCGCCGGTAATGATTTACGGCGATGACGTTACCCATGTACTGACCGAAGAAGGCATCGCCTATCTCTATCGGGCGGAAAGCCTTGAAGAGCGCCGGGCTATGGTAGCCGCCGTGGCCGGGATCACCGATATCGGTCTCGGCGTTGATGCCAAACGCGTGGCCGCACTGCGCCAAAGCGGCAAAGTCGTGTATCCGGAGGATATCGGTATCCGCCGCAGCGATGCCACCCGCTCCCTGCTTGCCGCCGGTAGCGTGGCCGATCTGGTTGAGTGGTCAGACGGTCTGTACAACCCACCGGCAAAATTCCGGAGCTGGTAATGAAAAAACTCTCTCCCCAGTTTGCTGAAACCCGGGCCCGCTGGCTGGCCCATACCGCCAGCGCCTGCCTCGTTGACGAGGCGCGACTCAGCCCTAAACCGGGCCTGGTCGATAGCCGCGGCAACGGCGCGCATCAGGATCTGAGCCTGGCGCTAATGGAGCGTTCAGCCCGCAGCCTGCAGCCAACGTTTCATGCGCTGGCCCAGCAGAGCTGGCTGCGGCCGGCGGACGTTGCCCTGCGTGAAACCGTTGGCCGGCTGGGCCGCGAAGGCGAAGCGCAGATGATGCAGGCGACTGCCGGGGTCAATACCCATCGCGGCGCTATCTGGGCGCTGGGCCTGCTGGTCAGCGCGACGGCGATGCTGGGAGGAGAGGGTCATGCACAGAGGATTGCGGAAACCGCCGCCGCCCTCGCCCGTCTGCCGGATGCCTGCGCGCCGAAAACTTTCAGTAAAGGCCTGCGCGCCAGCCGCCGCTGGCAGGTTCCGGGCGCGCGGGAAGAAGCGCAGCGCGCTTTTCCGCACGTCACTACCCTTGCCCTGCCGCAGCTATTGCGCAGCCGGGCCGAGGGAGCCAGTGAAGAGCAGGCTCGGCTTGATGCGCTGATGGCGATTATGACTTCGCTTAGCGATACCTGCGTGCTCTCCCGCGCCGGAATGGCGGGCCTTGAAGCGATGCGGCAAGGCGCTGGCGAGGTGCTGGCAGCGGGAGGATGTGCGACAGCCAGGGGACGCGCCGCGCTGACGCGTCTTGATGCGCAGATGCTGGCGCAGAACGCCTCGCCGGGTGGCGCGGCGGATCTTCTTGCCGCCACCCTGTTTCTCGACCGGGTTTCCGCTTAACGCATTCAGAGGATGTTATGGAACAGATTAAATTGTCATTCCCTGCCAACCGCGCCCTCAGCGGCAAAGCGCTGGCAGGCGTTGTAGGCTCCGGCGATATGGAAGTGCTCTATACCGCCGGACAGAGCGATACGCTTAACGTAGAAATCACCACCTCCGTGGACAACAGCCAGGCGCGCTGGAACGCGCTATTCGAACGGCTGAGCCTGATTAACGGCCTGCCCGGCGGACAGCTGATCATCCACGACTTCGGCGCCACGCCCGGCGTCGCGCGGATCCGTATTGAACAGGTTTTTGAGGAGGTGGCTCATGCGTAACGATCGCAGCTTTATTGAACTCCGCGCTCGTGAACGCGCCCGCACCCTGCTGGATGACGGCAGCTATCGCGAACTGCTGGATCCTTTCGACGGCATCATGTCGCCGTGGCTCGGCGCGCAGGGCATCGTCCCGCAATCCGACGACGGTATGGTTGTTGCAAAAGGGACCATCAATGGCCAGCCGGCGGTGGTGATTGCCATTGAAGGTACCTTCCAGGGCGGCAGCATGGGTGAGGTCTCCGGCGCGAAAATGGCCGCCGCCCTTGAGCTGGCGGCGGAAGATAACCGCAACGGTATTCCCACTCAGGCCGTGCTGTGTCTGGAAACCGGCGGCGTGCGCCTGCAGGAAGCCAACCTGGGCCTTGCTGCCATCGCCGATATTCATGCCGCAATAGTCGACCTGCGCCGCTATACCCCGGTGGTCGGCATCGTTGCCGGCACCGTCGGCTGCTTCGGCGGAATGTCCATCGCCGCGGCGCTGTGTAGCTACCTGATTGTCACCCGTGAAGCGCGTCTGGGCCTCAACGGGCCGCAGGTTATCGAGCAGGAAGCGGGGATTGAAGAGTATGACTCCCGCGACCGTCCGTTTATCTGGAGCATGACCGGCGGCGAAATTCGCTACGCCAGCGGCCTGGTCGATGCCCTGGTAGGCGATGGTATCAACGCGGTGAAAAGCGCGATGAACGAGGCGATCGCCCAAGGCGTGCCCGCGCAGCATCGCAGCGACAAATATGAAGATTTCCTGACCCGTTTGACCCGATTCGATACCCGCCAGCAGGCGGACACCGCGCAGATCAAACAGCTATTCGCCCGGGAGGTGAAATAATGAGCCAGTTCACTAATCGCGCCGCGCTGTGGCTAAATCAGCTGGCGCCGAATGCCCCGCTAATGACCGGTCTGTGCCCATCGGTGCAGGTTGCCGACGCCGATTTTAACGGTGAAAGCGCCCGTTTTATCGCCGTGGTACCGGATGCTAATAACCATTACCCACGCGCCGCTCAGGGTGAAGTTGGCCTGCTCGAAGGCTGGACGCTGGCAAAAGTGGTCAACGAAACCCTCGACGCCGATGCCGATAAAACGGTGAAGCGCCCGATTATCGCGGTTATCGATGTCCCCAGCCAGGCCTATGGCCGTCGCGAAGAAGCATTTGGTATTCATCAGGCGCTGGCCGGCGCCGCAGGCGCATACGCGAAGGCGCGTCTTGCCGGGCATCCGGTGATTGGCCTGATCGTCGGTAAAGCGATGTCCGGGGCGTTTCTCGCCCACGGCTACCAGGCTAATCGACTGATCGCGTTTAACGACGCCGGGGTACTGGTGCATGCGATGGGTAAAGAGTCGGCCGCGCGGATCACCCTGCGTACCGTTGAAGCGCTGGAGAAACTGGCGGCAACCATTCCACCTATGGCCTATGACGTCAGCAACTACGCGACGCTCGGCCTGCTCTCCGCTCTGCTGGATATCAGTAATCCTGACGCACCGGACGCCCGCGATCTGACGCTGGTCACCGACACCCTGCGCGACGCCATCGCTGACGCCCGCCGGGATGCCTCACTGAAGTGCCGCCTTGGCGCGGAGAACCGCCGTAGTTCCCAACTAGTACGCGATCGCATGCGCGCCAGCTGGTAGTCAGTCCCTAAGTAGAAGAAAACCTGCCGGAAGCGGCCACCCGGGGCGCCATCGAGCGCTCCGGGAAGGAACCGCTTTTAGAAATTATAACAATCGCGCCAGTACTCTTTTTCATTTACAGGTGATATATGACTTATGTGATTATTCATGCCCTCGCGCCGATTTTTGTCATCATGCTGCTGGGCTTCTGGGCCGGCAAGGCCAAAATGGTCGATAACAAAAACGTCTCTTTACTCAATATTTTCGTGATGGATTTTGCCCTCCCCGCGACGCTGTTTAGCGCCACGGTGCAAACCCCATGGAACGGTATCGTCGCGCAATCGCCGCTGGTACTGGTACTGACCGGGGCCATGTGGATTACCTATGCGGCCATCTACTTCCTCGCTACCCGCGTATTCAAGCGCTCGCCGCAGGATGCCGCCGTGTTGACCCTGACCGTAGCGCTGCCTAACTACGCCGCTCTTGGTCTGCCGATTCTGGGCAGCGTGCTCGGCGAAGGCGCATCAACATCCCTCTCCGTCGCCGTTTCCATCGCTTGCGGCTCGGTACTGATGACGCCGTTCTGTCTGCTGATTCTGGAGCGTGAAAAAGCGCTTGCCGCCGGCGAGAACAGCGGTTCGACGCTGGCGATGCTGCCGGTACTGATGTGGCGTTCAGTGAAAAAACCGATAGTCTGGGGGCCTCTGCTGGGGGTTGTCCTTTCGGCGATCGGTCTCAAAATGCCGGATCTGCTGCTGGCCTCTATTAAACCGCTGGGCCTGGCGGCGACCGCCGCGGCGCTGTTCCTGACCGGTGTCATTCTGTCGGCGCGTAAGCTGCAGCTCAATGCGCTGATTGCCACTTCCACTCTCGTCAAACTGCTGGTTCAACCGTTTATCGCCTGGGGTCTGGTGATGCTGCTGGGGCTGCACGGTTCTATCGCCATTACCGCCATTCTGATGATTGCGCTGGCGGCCGGTTTCTTCGGCGTGGTCTTCGGCAACCGCTTTGGCGTACAGTCGCCGGATGCGGAAGCGGTGCTGCTGTTAAGCTCGGTTCTGTGTATCCTGTCGCTGCCGCTGTTTATCACTTTAACTTCAGGGATCTAACGATGCTATCAACGCCGCGTCCTCACGATTTAGTCTGGTTGAATAGTGCCGCCGCGCTGGAGGCGATCGAGGAACATTGGGTCGCTCAGCACTGGCGCACCAGCCTGCCGGTGGTGGTACGACGCGACGTTGACATCAGCGCCCGCATTCCGGTGGGCGTGCGGGGCATGAAGCGCGAACAGCGCGCTGCGGGGTGGGTACGGAGGGAGAATATCGTCCGAACCATTACCCCGGAAACGTTCGCCGATCGCCTGCTGCTTCTGCGTTCGCCGTTTGTCTCTCAGCCGCCGGTACAGGCGGCGATATCACTGACCTTGCACGACTGGCCGTGGCGCTGGGGCATTACCGGCAGTACCGGCTATGCGCTGGCCACCGAAATTCCCGTGCTTCACGCCGCCAGCGATCTCGATCTGCTGATCCGCGCGCCGCAGCCGCTCGACCGCGAAGCGCTGCTCGCCTGGCAGTCCCGCGTCGCCCGTCTGCCCTGCCGGGCGGATACCCAGGTCGAAACGCCCGCAGGGGCATTCGCGTTAAACGAGTGGCTGCGAGATGGCCGCGCCCTGCTGAAAACGTCCCGCGGCGCGCGCCTGACCGCTACGCCATGGAACAGGGAGGAAGCATGAAAATTCTCTTTACCTTTCCCGGTCAGGGAAACCAGCGGCCGGATATGCTCGCCGCCCTTCCCGACCGCCAGAACATCCTTGCCGAGGCGCGTACCGTGCTCGGCGATGAAGTAGACCATTTAGATACCGCCGCTGCGTTAAAACATACCCGTGCAGTGCAGCTGTGCTTGCTGATCGCAGGCGCAGCCTGGGCGCGGGAGCTGCAGCGTCAAGGTGTGAAGCCGGACATAGTCAGCGGCCTGTCGATAGGGGCTTTCCCGGCGGCGGTCATTGCCGGCGCGCTGGATTTCACCGACGCCCTGCGGCTGGTGGCGCTGCGCGGCGATTTAATGGAGCAGGCTTATCCCCACGGCTACGGGCTTACCGCGATTATGGGCCTGACGCTCAACCGCGTGGAAAAGCTGATTGCCGATAGCGACCTCTATATTGCCAACCTTAACGCTGAAACGCAGATTGTCATTGCCGGACGCGACGACGAGATGGCCCGCGTGGCTCAGCTGGCGCTGGCGGCTGGCGCCAGTAAAGCTCAGCGGCTGGCGGTTAGCGTCCCTTCCCACTGCGCGCTGCTGAATGAACCGGCGGCTAAGCTGGCAAAAGCCTTCGCTGACGTCACGCTGCAACGACCGTGCTGTGCGTATCTGAGCGGCTCCACGGCGCGCGTTTTATGGGACCCATTAAAAATCGCCGACGATCTGGCGCTGAATATGGCGCGAACCGTGCGCTGGCAGGAAGCGATGATCGCCGCTGATGAACGGGACGCGCGGCTGGCAATCGAGATGCCGCCCGGCGGGGTGCTAACCTGCCTCACCCGCCAGGTGAGCTGGCGGGGAGAGAGCATTTCGCTGGAGCGCAGCGGTATCGACGTCGCCCGTCACCTGGCAAACCGGCTTAATGGCTAAGGCTGCGGGCGTACATCCGCCCTTCCGCCGCCAGCGCCAGCAGGTCGGCGTCGCGCTCGCGATGGTGTGAGTAGACAATGGAGATCAGCTGCCGCATCTGATAGGGCTCCGCCAGCTTCAACAGCTGAACGTCATTTTCATACACCTTTTTCATTCGTCCCGGCAGTAGCGCAAAGCCCACGCCCGCCTGCACCAGGCTAATCATTGAAAAAATATCGTTAACCCGGGTGACAATTTCAGGTTGAAATCCCGCCACCTGAAAAGCGTCCTGAAATCCGGCATAGGTGGCAAACCCTTCCGCCAGAGAAACGAATTTACGCCGCGCATAGTCGCGCAGCTCGGCGGGCGTTGAGGTGTCCAGTTGTTCCGTCGCCGGGGCGGCAAGAAAGATATCATCCTCAAACAGCGGGACCACATCAAAAGCTGAATTGTTGAATTCACCTTCGTTGGTGGCGATCAGGATCGCATCGAGCGCGTCATCTTCCAGCATATCCAGCAGCATCTGATTGGAACCCATGGTGAGATCCAGTTCCAGTTCCGGCCGCCGCAGCTTCATGCCCATAATAATGCGCGGTACGGTTTCAAGGGTCAGAGAGTAAAGCGTGCCGATTCGCAGCCGCCCTTGTCCGACACCCGCCACTTTACGCGTAGCTTCCAGTCCGCGGGTCATCAGGCTGATCACGTCCTGGCAGTACTCCAGCAGCGTCCACGCCGCCGGGAGGGGCAGCAGGTTGCGCCCTTTGTGAATAAACAGCGGGCAGCCAACGCCCTCTTCCAGCGTATGCAGCGCCCGGTGGACGCTAACGCCGCTCAGCTGCATTGATTCTGCGGTTCGGGCAATATTGCCCTTTGCCATAAACATCATAAATACCGACAGCTTGCGGAAGGTGATGTCCTGATTAATATCGTCTTTCATTGCCCCGGGCTCCGCTTTTCGGTCTTCATTCGCATTTTCTTTTGTGATTTCAAGACAGTATAACCGCAATTCACGATTGAAGGATTAGCCGGAAGGGGGATATCGCCGGGGAAGAGATTTTAGCAATTTAGCGTTTTCGCCTGGGCAGCGAAGAGAGGCCAGTAAGCCCGGTGAGGCGTCAGCCGCCACCGGGCAATGTCAACGACGTGGGCTTACAGCGCCATATCGTGCTGCGGCGATGTTTCCGCCTTCGGCTCTGCCGGTTTGGCGGTCATTACCGGAGCGGAGACGTTCATTTCAATCACCGGCGGTTTGGTGAGCTGTAGCGCCGCTGCGGTATCATCCCACACCTGCTGGGTCAGCGCGACGTTGCCGTTCAGCTTCTGGCCATAGCTCGGTACGATATCGCGAATGCGGCTCTGCCATTCCGGGGAATTAAACTGCGCCGGGAACATCTGCTTGATCACGTTCAGGGCAATCGGCGCGGCGGTGGAAGCCCCCGGCGAAGCGCCCAGCAGCGCGGAGATGGTTTTCTGTTCATCCACCACAACTTCGGTACCCAACTTCAGTACGCCGCCCTTCTCGGCATCTTTTTTGATGATCTGCACGCGCTGGCCAGCCTGAATCAGCTTCCAGTCCTCTCTGCGCGCGCCAGGATAGTACTCTTTCAGCGCGGCAAAGCGGTCATCGTCGCTGAGCATCACCTGGCTGATGAGGTATTTCACCAGGTCAAAGTTATCCAGACCGACATGAGTCATCGGCAGCACGTTACTGGTAGTCGTGGTGCTCAGCAGGTCGAGGAAGGAACCGTTTTTCAGGAACTTAGTTGAGAAGGTCGCAAACGGCCCAAACAGCACCACGCGCTTGCCGTCGAGGAAGCGGGCATCAAGGTGCGGCACCGACATCGGCGGCGCGCCAACCGAAGCCTGACCGTAAACTTTTTGACGATGCTCGTTGGTTACCGCCGGGTTTTCGGTCATCAGGAAGGAGCCGCCCACCGGGAAACCGGCGTAGTTATCCGCCTCCGGAATACCGGTTTTTTGCAGTAATTTCAGAGCACCGCCGCCGGCACCGATAAATACGTATTTCGCATCGATCGCCCGCTCTTCGCCGCTATTAACGTTTTTGATTGTCACGTGCCAGGAATTATCAGCATTGCGTTTAAAGGCGGTCACTTCAGAAGACGTTTGCAGGGTGAAGTTGTTATTTTTCTTCAGACTACCGATCAGCTGGCGGGTTATTTCCCCATAGTTAACGTCGGTACCCACCGGTGTCCAGGTCGCCGCCACGCGCTGCTGCGGATCGCGACCTTCCATGACCAGCGGCGCCCACTGTTTTATTTGTTGGTGATCGGTGGAGAATTTCATCCCCTGGAATAAGGTCGTTTGCTGCAGCGCGGCATAGCGCTTTTGCAGATAATCCACGTTATCGCCCCAGACAAAACTCATATGTGGGGTGGAGTTAATAAAGGAGTGCGGATCGTGCAAAATGCCGCGCTTGACCTGCGCCGTCCAGAACTGGCGGGAGATCATAAATTGTTCGTTAATATCCAGCGCTTTGCTGACGTCAATGGTGCCATCCGGGCGTTCCGGCGTATAGTTCAGCTCCATATTCGCGGAGTGCCCGGTACCGGCATTGTTCCAGCCGTTAGAGGACTCCAGGGCGACGCCATCCAGCTTCTCAACCATGACCTGATTCCAGTCCGGCTGTAATTCATGCAGCCAGGTTCCCAGCGACGCGCTCATGATGCCGCCGCCAATCAGCAGGAAATCGGTTTTTTTCGAGGTATCGTCATTTGCGAAGGTCGCCGAGCTGACGAACATCGCTAATGCGGTCATAGATATAATCGTATTTTTAATTGCAGGCATAATAGAAATATCACATAGCACAAGTGTAATAAGAGCCTGCATATTAACGCACTTTTACTTTATTTTAAAATGTCATTTACACATTCGCACGCATAGCTAATTATTGTTAACCTGGTTTTTTAACTTAAAAAATTAAAATATTGCCCAAAGCAATAAATATGCATCGGATGGTTTATTTACAACCCGCAAAATTAAATCAGAGTAAACGGATGGTTAGTGAGGAATAAAATTGCCGTACCGGAGGAATGATATTGCCTTCATCGGCGCGTATTGCGGAAATACGCGCCGCCAGGTTAAGTTCAGGCCACCGGCTGCGCTGCCCGTAGCGCAATCCGCAGACTGTCGTTATGCTCTGCCAGCAGCTCGCGCGCCTGCCAGGCATCCAGCCCGCTGAGAAGCATCAAGATTGCCGTCCGGCAGTGCTGATTGCAGCTGGCCAGCGCGGCTTTGGCCTCACTGCGCGAGCACGCCGTCGCCGCCATTACGATGGCAATCTGCCGCTCGGCCCAGCGCGGCGTGCTGGCCTGCAGATCGACGCGCAGGTTTTCATACACTCGCCCGCTACGAATAGCCAGCCCGGTGGTCAGCATATTGAGGATCTGTCGCTGCGCAATTTGCGCCTTCGGATTGCCAAAGCCAGCCACCGCTTCCGGCCCGGTTTGCGGGGCGATAATAATATCCGCCAGCTGGGCGGCTTCGCTATTGGCCTGCTGCGTCAGAACCGCAATTGGCGCGCCCAGCGACCAGGCATGGCGCATCGCTCCCCAGACCCACGGCGTCTTGCCGCTTACCGTCAGCGCCAGCAGCATATCCTGGTTGCTGAACTGTAACGCCTGTAGTTCAAAGGCGCCAAGATCGTAATCATTCGCCGCGGTTTCCATCTCCTGCAGCGCAGCGGCAGGGCCGCCGGCGATAAGTCCGACCAGCGAATGTTTCCCCTCCGGCGTAAACTCACTTACCGTCTGCACGGCGGCACGACCTGACGCCCCGGCGCCGATAATCACCAGTCGCCCTCCCCGACTCAGCGTCGCCGTGGCGTTATCAATCAGGCGCGCGATCTCCGGCAAACATGCTTCGACCGCTTCGGCAATCTGCCGATCGTCCTTATTCAGCAGCGTCAGCATATCGAGGGTGGCAAGACTCTCTATATGGGTCGTTTCAGGGTGGCGTCGTTCCATCATTGAAGCGGTTGGCTTACTGCTCATAAAAACCTCCGTTTAGAACCGAAAGAACCTTCGGGGGCGAAAGCGCTGGCCTGCGGCAAACCCTTTCATTGACCATGGCTATTAATTGCAGTGTAAAGCTTTCATGACGCGCTTTACCGCCACGGGAGTCACAGTTTTGCCCCCCTGAAGCCATTCAGCCATCGACTGGTCGTTATTCAGGCAATGGTCCGTTGAGCGCAATGATTTTTAACCAGGAAAATATCCGGCACGCTTCGCCCGCAGGAAACATCCGGAATAAACCCCAACGCGATCTTCAACGCTGGCGTATCAGAGTTATTTGGCTTTTATTACACGGCTTTATGAAAGCCACGCATTCAGCGATAATACGCATCTAACCGTTTTATCCTGGGGTCGGTATGAATGAATTAGCGCAGCAGGCAGCGCCCGCGCGTAAACGCCCGATGAGTATGAAGCTGAGCACCGCCGTGACCTTAATGATTGGCAGCGTCATCGGTTCCGTATTGATTCTGGTCTACGCCCTGTGGTTTATGCAGATAAGCGGCGCAACCCGCGATGGCGTCAAGGATACGGCGCTGGCGGTGGCGCGGACGCTGGCCGACTCCCCGGAAGTTAAGCGGGGTCTGACGCTGCCGCCTGAACGCGGAATCATTCAGCCGCTGGCTCTGGCCGTCAGCAAACGCAATGGCCTGCTGTTTGCCGTCGTGACCGATATGGACGGGATTCGCTACTCGCATCCTGATGGCCAGATTATCGGCAAACCCTTTATCGGCGATGACATCCTGCCTACGCTGAAGGGCAAAGAGAATGTAGCCGTCAATCACGGCGTGCTGGCCCCCGCGCTGCGGGTATTCACCCCGGTCTTTGACGATAGCCGCCGGCAAATCGGCGTGGTGGCGATTGGTATTTCGCTGAGCAAAGTCGATACGCAGATCGCCGACAGCCGCTGGGATGTGCTCCTCACCGTGCTGTTCAGCGCGCTGGTTTGCGCCGTCGGTACCTGGAGCCTGGTTCGCGGCCTGAAGCGCGTTCTGCTGGGCCTCGAGCCGCAAGAGATCTCAACGCAGTTCCAGCAACGCCAGGCGATGCTGCATTCATTAAAAGAGGGGGTGGTGGCGGTAGATGCCGACGGCAAGGTGACGCTGATTAACCCCGCCGCGCGCGACGTTCTGTTTAGCGGCCCTGGTCGCGATATCGCGCAAACGCCGCTGCTGGCTGATTTGCAGGAAGTTTTACATACCGGCGAGCCGATCTACGATCGGGAGCTCGGCTGTAATGGTCTGCTGCTGATCAGTAATACGGTGCCGGTCCGCAGTCAGGATGAGGTGGTCGGCGCGATTAGTACCTTCCGCGACAAGACCGAAGTCAGCCAGCTGCTGCAGCGGCTTGACGGGATGGTGAACTATGTCGACGCCCTGCGCACCACCTCACATGAGTTTATGAACAAGCTGCACGTAATTCTCGGCCTGTTGAATATGAAAAGCTACGATAAGCTGGAAGAGTACGTGCTGCAGACCGCCCACACCTATCAGGCGGATATCGGCGAAATCCAGCATCGGATCAAATCGCCAGTGGTGGCCGGCTTTTTGATCGGCAAAATACAGCGCGCCAAGGAGCGAGGTTTTACCCTCACCCTTGCCGAAGAGAGCCTGGTGCCGGACTGCCCGAATGAAAAACAGGTCACCGTGCTGGTCACGGTGCTGGGCAACTTAATCGAGAACGCGCTGGATGCTATGAGCGGCCAGGCCGAAGGCGAAGTCGGCCTGCTGCTGCATTATCAGAACGGCTGGCTGAGCGGCGAAGTCAGCGATGATGGCCCCGGCATCCCGGCAGACTTTATCGAGGATATTTTTAATAAAGGCTTCTCCACCAAAGGCGAAAATCGCGGCGTCGGGCTGTTTCTCGCCAGCCAGCAGCTTCGTGAACTGGGCGGGTCGCTGGCCGTGGAATCCGAGCCCGGTGTGTTTACCCAATTTTTTGTTCACCTCCCCTGGGACAGTAAAAGGAAAAGTGCGTGATAAATGTATTAATTGTTGACGATGATGCCATGGTTGCTGAACTGAACCGCCTGTACGTGGGACGAGTCAGCGGCTTCCGCTGTAGCGGCACCGCGTCTACGTTGAGTAAAGCCAGGGAGATGATTAACGACAAGGATCTGGAGATAGACCTGGTGCTGCTGGATGTCTATATGCAGCAGGATAGCGGCCTGGATCTGCTGCCCGCTATCCGCGCCTCGGGACGGGCCATCGACGTGATTATGATCACCTCAGCCGCTGACGCCGCGACGGTTCAGGCTTCTATGCGCTACGGCGTGGTGGACTATCTGATCAAACCCTTCCAGTTTCCGCGTTTTGAAGAGGCCCTGACCGCCTGGCGCGAAAAACGTAAGCTGATGACCGGTCAACCCTATTACGAACAAGCGGACGTTGACCGGCTGCTGCACGGCAATGTGCCGGATGCCGCGGATGCCCGTAAATTGCCGAAAGGCTTAACCCCTCAGACGCTGCGCACCCTCTGTCAGTGGATTGATGCCCACCCGGACGTGGAGTTTTCCACCGACGAACTGGCGGCGGCGGTGAACATATCTCGGGTCTCGTGCCGTAAATACCTGATTTGGCTGGCGCAAATTAATATTCTCTATACCAGCATTCATTATGGCGCCACCGGACGTCCGGTGTATCGCTATCACCTGATAGCCGAGCAATACAATCTGCTTAAGCAGTACAGTCACTAAGCCGGTAGCCGTCATCCAGCAGCTGAAAGCGGAACCGGCGCTGTGAAGAGAGGATAACGTCGCGGTTTTTGGTAACGAAAATCGCTTCGATATCCTCACGCTGGCGCAGGGCCGCGCAGCCTTTCTCCACGCCAAGGCCATAAATCAGGGTCGTCCAGATATCGCCGTCCAGCGAGTCGGCGGAAATAATGGTTACGCTTTCCAGCTCATTATCCAACGGATAACCGCTGCGCGGATCGAGTATATGGTGCCAGCGTTTGCCATCCTGCTCGAAATAGCGTTCATAAATGCCCGAGGTCACCACCGACTGCCCCGCCACCGCAATGCTGCCGATCAGCGCATCCGCCGCTGAGTACGGCTTTTTCAGCCCGATAGACCACTCACCGAGCGTGTGGACGTTGCCGCCGAGATTAATCAGCGCGGCGTTTATGCCTTGCTGCTGCAAATAGTCGCGCACCCGATCGGCGATATAGCCTTTGGCAATGGCCCCCAGATCGATCTCCATCCCCGTCCGCGCAAGGTAGACGCTGCTGGCGGCATCATCGAGGATCACATCCTGTGGACGCGTTAGCGCCAGTCGGGCGGCAATATCGGGTGCCGCGGGCACGCTGCGGCCCTGAAAGCCGATGCGCCACAGCTTCACCAGCGGGCCAATCGCCAGGTTAAACGCGCTGTCGCGCACCATGCTGGCGGCTTTGGCGCATTTGATCAGCGCGTAGACCGGACGGCTTACCGTCACCGGATGCCGCCCGGCGGCCTGGTTGATATCCATCACCTGGGAGTGCGCGCGGTTAACGGTGAAAAGATCTTCGTAGCCCTTAATCAGCTGAAAAACGCGTGAAGCGAGCGGTTCATCGTGAACATAGAGCTTGAGGAGAATGGGCGAACCCATCAGCACGGCGGAGTAGCTGTAGACGCGGTTGTCGGACATATCATACTCCTGAGAGATAAGAAGCCGGGCCGTCTATTTGCCAGCCCGGCAGGTGTCGCTGACGCTTAACCTCTGGCGCGTTTCGCCGCCTGATGGCCCGCGAGGGTACCGAAGATAATGATATCGGCCACTGCGTTACCGCCGATGCGGTTACCGCCGTGGATGCCGCCAACCACTTCACCTGCGGCAAAAGCGCCCGCAATCGGCTGTTGACCGGCGTTCAATACCGCGGTTTCCGTATTGATGGTCACGCCCCCCATCGTGTGGTGAACCCCCGGGGCGATGCGAATCGCATGGTACGGGCCTTCATTAATCGGCGCGCGCAGCGCGGTAGTGCGGCCAAAATCATCGTCATGCTGTTTTTTAACAAAGCCATTATAGCGTTCCAGCGTATCGAGGAAGGCATGGTAATCCATCCCCAGTTTCTCCGCCAGCTGGCGCGGCGAGCTGGCGCTGGTGACGAAACCTTTAGCAATGTACTCGTCGGCGGCTTTGTTTTTCGCCCGGACGTGCTCGTCAAAGATGATATAAGCGAAGTGCTCCGGCAGCGCGATAATCGCGGCGGAAACCTTATCGCGGGTCTCCATTTCGTTGAAGAAGCGGTTGCCCTGCTGGTTCACCAGAATCGCCCCGCCGCCGCGGATCGACTCGGAAATCAGATACGAGGTTTGCTGCTCGACGGTCGGGTGAATCTGGATTTCGCCCATATCCACCGTCCCGGCCCCGATGCGTTCAAGCAGCGCGATACCGCCGCCGGTCGCCCCTCGATGGTTGGTGGTTACGAAGCCGGCCAGATCCGGGCGGTATTTCACCACCATCGCGCTGTTGGCGCTGAAGCCGCCGGTAGCCACGACAATGCTCTTCGTCTGTACCACAACGGTTTCTTGTTCATCGTTAAGCAGGCGTACGCCGCTCACCTCATCGTCGGTCATCAGGATCTCTTCAACCGACGTATCCAGCAGGACATCGATCCCGCGTTTAGTGATATTACGCACCAGGCCGCTGATCAGGTAGCCGCCGACCGCCGACCCGTCGCGCGGACGGTGGGTGCGGTCGATGCTCATCCCGCCGGTAGTGGTGATATCGTTAAGCATAATGCCGCGACGCGCCAGCCACTCAATGGCTTCCGGCGCATTTTCCACGAAGCGGCGCAGCAGCTGCGGGTCGTTTTTGTTCTTACCGCCTTTCAGCGTTTCCTGGTAAAACAGCTCTTTGCTATCTTCAATACCTTTCACGCGCTGGAAGCGGGTCTCTGCGGCGTTCATCCCGGCTGAAGCTTTAATCGTGTTGCCGCCAATGGTCGGCATTTTTTCAACGATCAGCACGCTCGCGCCTTCATCGTGCGCCTGAATCGCCGCCGCCAGCCCGGCTCCGCCGCTGCCGACCACCACCACATCGTAGCTTTTCGGCGCCGCATCGCCCGCGCCCTCTTCGGCGGCCAGCGCTTTACTGGACTTCAGCATCGCTTTGGACACCGCTTTTTTCACCGCTTCGCTCTGGCTGGTTGCGCCGGAAATCGCATCCACGTGCGGGGTATTAGCGCTGAGAATACGTTCGCGGATCTCTTCAAAGCTGGTGGTGAACTCGACGGTCTGCACCGGGCTTGCCGCCAGCTCGATATCGGCGATGCGGTCGTTTTCAAGGCTGACGTTGATAACCAGCTCGTTGGCGTCGTCCTGAACGGTTTCGACGAACATCCCCGGTTTGAATTTGGCGTCGCCCATGCTCATATCGCGGATCATTGCCTCCACCAGCGAGAAGCGCCACAGCGGTTCCGGGATGTTCAGAGCTTCACGCTGGGTGCTGTCAATAAACAATTCCAGCTCTTCGCCGGCGGCAATGCGCGCCGCCCAGTCAGGGTAAGCAATGCAGGCACGCCCCACCGCCATCAGATCATAGCCATGATCCAGCCCCTGCTCCGCATCGGCTGCGTTAACGACCCCGCCCACGCCCATCACCGGCACCTGAGCCAGGGTTTCAGAGCGCATGGCGCAATATTTTTCAATTAGCGGCGTGGGATCGGTGGTATCGACAATCGACGGGCGCAGCGTTGCGCCAACGGAGAAGTGGAGATAATCCACGCCGCGGGCGGCCAGCTTTTCCAGCAGATACAGGGTGTCATCAAAACGGATGCCCGGGACTTCCATCTCTTCCGGGGAGAAACGATAGCCGATGATAAAGGCATCGTCGGCGTACTGGCGGGCCATTTTATGAGTGATATCCAGCACTGCCAGCGGGAATTTCGCTCGATTGTCGCGGCTGCCGCCCCACTCGTCGTCGCGCTGGTTAGAGTTTGGCGAATAAAATTGCTGGATCAGATAGGTATTCGCGCCGTGAATTTCTACGCCGTCGAACCCGGCCAGAATGGCGCGGCGCACGCCGTCGCCAAACTTCGCGATCATGCCTTCAACTTCATCACCGCTCAGCGCGCGCGGCGTCGCAGCGCCATCGCGCGGCGCGGCAATGGCGCTGGGCGCGACCGGCTGGCGTCCGCCGATAAGCTGCGGATCGACCATCCGGCCGCCGTGGTAAATCTGCAGAATCGCTTTTGAGCCTTCCGCTTTGATAGCGGCGGCGATTTTCGCCAGTCCGGCTATTTTTTCATCGTTATCGATGCCGATAGCGCCCGGGAACGCCAGGCCGTAATCATCGATAAAGCAGCATTCAACAATGATGGTGCCGATACTGCCGGCGCGAGCGCGATAGTACTCCACCAGTTCGCTGGTTACGGTTCCGTCAAAATAACCGGTACAGGTTGTCATCGGCGCCATTAACAGGCGGTTTTTAAGCTCGGTACCGTTCGGTAAAGTAAAAGGACGCAAAATTCGTGGATAACTGGTCATAATGACGCTCCAGATTATAAATATTAAAAATTGAGAATCAGGCGACGGAATTGTTTTTGCTTGTATTTAGTAATCCCTTAAGTCATGCCCATAATATAGCGCTTTTTTTAGTTACCAAAGATATTACGTTAGTTAAAAAACTATTTAATACCAGCAATAACACCAATACCTCCTTTGTATTATTAATTAAAAATAAATTATTCACAAAAACAGGACTAATCATAACAATCAGGAAACCATTGTTAACATGATCTTCCACCAGGAAACCAATAAATACACATACATTTCAACAAGATAAATTTTAATTACTTTATCGCACTCAATTTATATTTAACATCTATCTATATTTCATACAAATAAACACCTCACTAAACAGGGTTATTGGAGATAATAAAAATTTGCTCAACAACCCGCTTTTTTTGATCTCAATCAATTGCAATACCGCATGAAAGCGCAATATATAAATAACCAATCTTTTTAATTTAGCGCCCAACAAAAAGCGTTAAATAATGGTCATCGGCATAACCAGAATCGACGATTAATAATTAAATTAAGTTTTGCAACTAAAGAAATCGAAAGGTTGGTCGGTGACAAAACCCAATTTTTAACTACTTGCAGATACTCATTATGAAAGAGAAAAAGACAACCATACCGCCTGCCGGTGCAGCCCCCCAGGCTGCTTATAAACGTCTACTGATGATGGCGATGCCCATTATCGTTGCCGTCCTGCTGTTGTTCATCCCGGTGCCCGAGGGCCTGCCCCCTTACGCCTGGCACTACTTTGCCATTTTCGTCGGCGTCATCGTCGGTCTAATCTTTGAACCGCTGCCCGGCGCGGTCATCGGTATTACCGGCGTGGTGGTGATTGCCCTGTGCAGCCAGTGGCTGCTGTTCAGTCCTGAACAGCTCGCCGCACCCGGCTTTAAGCTTGCCGGCGCCTCCTTTAAATGGGCGGTGAGCGGTTTCGGTAACTCCACCGTGTGGCTGATCTTCGGCGCCTTTATGTTTGCCGCAGGCTACGATAAGACCCAGTTTGGCCGCCGTCTGGCGCTCATTCTGGTGAAATATCTTGGCCGCCGTAGCCTGACGCTGGGCTACGCCATCACCTTCGCCGATCTGCTACTGGCGCCGTTCACCCCCTCCAACACCGCGCGCAGCGGGGGGACCATCTACCCGATAATCGCTAACCTGCCCCCGCTGTACGGCTCGAAACCCAATGACCCAAGCGCGCGCCGCATCGGCTCCTACCTGATGTGGGTGGCGATCACCGCCGCCTGTATCACCAGCTCGATGTTTCTCTCCGCTCTGGCGCCGAACCTGCTGGCTCTGGCACTGGTGAAAAGCATTGTTGGCATCAATATCTCCTGGGGCACCTGGTTTATCGCTTTCCTGCCGCTGGGTATCCTGCTGATTCTGACAATGCCGCTGCTGGCCTACTGGTTCTATCCACCAGAAGTCAAAGTCAACGACGAAGTGCCGCTGTGGGCCGCCCGCGAGCTGGAAAAACTTGGCCGCCTGTCGCGCAATGAAATCCTGCTGCTGGTCTTCGTCTGCTTCGCGCTGATGATGTGGATCTTCGCCGCCGAGTGGATTGAACCGGCGCTGGCCGCCCTGCTGGTTATCGTACTGATGCTATGGACCGGCGTACTCTCATGGAACGATATCACCAGTAATAAAGCGGCATGGAATACCTTCGCCTGGTTTGCGACCCTGGTGGCGCTGGCCGACGGTCTCTCCTCCACCGGCTTTATCGCCTGGCTGGGTAAAGAAGGCGGCGCGCTAATGAGCGGCATCTCTCCGGGCGTGGCTACCGTTATCCTCCTGCTGGCGTTCTATCTGCTGCACTATCTGTTTGCCAGTACCACCGCCCACACCACCGCGCTGCTGCCGGCGATGCTGACTATCGCCTCCACCATCCCGGGTATGAACATGCAGGTCTTCGTGCTGCTGATGGTGACCTCGCTCGGCGTGATGGGGATTATTACCCCCTACGGTACCGGCCCCAGCCCGATTTACTACGGCAGCGGCTATCTGCCGACCAAAGACTACTGGCGTCTTGGTACGATTTTCGGCGCCATCTTCCTGGCTGCCCTGCTGCTGATTGGCTATCCGTGGATGTCCATGATGTTCTGATTCATAACCGCCGGGGCCAACTCCGGCGGTTTTACTCTTAGGGAGCAAAGCAATGTCGACTAAACCTTTTGTCTATCAGGAAGCCTTTCCGTTAGCGCAAGATAAGACTGAATACTATCTGCTGAGCAAGGATCACATTTCCGTGACCGAGTTCGAAGGTCAGGAGATCCTCAAAATCGATCCTCAGGCCCTCACTCTGCTGGCGCAGCAGGCCTTCCACGATGCGGCATTTATGCTGCGGGTGGATCATCAGAAACAGGTCGCGCAAATCCTTCTCGACCCTGAAGCCAGCGACAACGATAAATACGTGGCGCTGCAGTTTCTGCGCAATTCTGAAATCGCGGCGAAAGGCGTGCTGCCCACCTGCCAGGATACCGGTACGGCGATTATTATGGGCAAGAAAGGCCAGCGCGTATGGACCGGCGGCGGCGATGAGGCGGCCCTCGCCCGCGGCGTCTATAACACCTATACCGAAGACTACCTGCGCTATTCGCAGAACGCCGCGCTGGATATGTATAAAGAGGTCAACACCGGCACTAATCTTCCGGCGCAGATTGATCTCTATAGCGTTGACGGCGACGAATATAAATTCCTCTGTATGGCCAAAGGCGGCGGCTCGGCCAACAAAACCTATCTGTATCAGGAAACCAAGGCGTTAATCACCCCGGCGAAGCTGAAAAACTATCTCGTCGAGAAAATGCGCACGCTCGGCACGGCCGCCTGTCCACCGTACCATATTGCCTTTGTGATTGGCGGCACCTCGGCAGAGGCCACGCTGAAAACCGTTAAGCTGGCCTCAACGAAGTATTACGACGGCCTGCCGACCGAAGGCAACGAGCACGGCCAGGCCTTCCGCGATATTCAGCTGGAAAATGAGCTGCAGCTCGCAGCTCAAAACCTCGGCCTCGGTGCGCAGTTCGGCGGTAAATATTTCGCTCACGATATTCGCGTCATCCGCCTGCCGCGCCACGGCGCGTCGTGCCCGGTAGGCATGGGCGTCTCCTGTTCAGCGGATCGCAATATCAAAGCCAAAATCAACCGCCACGGTATCTGGATTGAGAAACTGGAGAGCAATCCGGGCCAGTATATTCCTGAACACCTGCGCCAGCAGGGTGAAGGCAGGGTCGTCAGCATTAACCTTAATCAGCCGATGAGCGAGATTCTGGCCCAGCTTTCCGCCCACCCGGTTTCAACGCGTCTGACGCTCAACGGTACCATTATTGTGGCCCGCGATATCGCCCACGCGAAGCTGAAAGAGCTCATCGATAACGGTGAAGAATTGCCGCAGTACGTCAAGGATCATCCGATTTACTACGCGGGCCCGGCGAAAACTCCGGAAGGCTATGCGTCAGGCTCCCTTGGCCCGACTACCGCTGGCCGTATGGATTCCTACGTTGATCTGCTGCAATCCCACGGCGCAAGCATGGTCATGCTGGCCAAAGGCAACCGCAGCCAGCAGGTGACCGACGCCTGCCGCAAGCACGGCGGTTTTTACCTCGGCAGCATCGGCGGCCCGGCTGCGGTACTGGCGCAGCAGAGTATCAAGAGCCTGGAGTGCGTGGCCTGGCCGGAACTGGGTATGGAAGCCATCTGGAAAATCGAAGTGGAAAACTTCCCGGCATTTATTCTGGTGGATGACAAAGGCAACGATTTCTTCCAGCAGATCCAGAATAAGCAGTGCGCGGGCTGTTCACAGCAAAGAGGGTGATATTACCCGCCCCTGGCGGCGGGTCACTGTCGAAGGCCGTCGCGTGACGGCCTGAGATGAGCGACAAACCTGCCGGGTGGCGGCTAAACAGCATTCATCTCATCAAACACCTGCTGCGCCAGATGCATCGTCGCGTTGGCTGCGGGCAGGCCGCAGTAAAGCGCGGAGTGCATAATTAACTCTTTTAACTCATCGCGGGTAACACCGTTATTAAACGCCGCCCGCAGATGCATTTTCAGCTCAGCCTCGCGATTCAGGGCAATCAGCATGGCGATGGTGATCATACTGCGGGTATGGTGATCGAGCCCCGGTCGGGTCCAGGTCTCTCCCCAGGCGTAGCGGGTAATGAAGTCCTGGAACTCTTCATTCAGCGGCGTCAGCTTTTGCAGCGTCTTATCGACATGCGTATCGCCAAGCACCTTGCGACGAACCGTCATTCCCTGCTGATAACGCTGTTTATCGTCCATGCTGTTGTTCCCCCTCAATAAAGCCCAGCAGCGCCGAGCTGAACGCCCGCGGCGCTTCGATATTCGATAAATGCGATGCCGCCAGCACCACTACCTCAGAGGTCGCGATCTGCTGATGCAGAAAGTTCGCATCGGCCACTGTAGTGACAGGGTCACTTTCACCGGCAACGATCAGCACCGGAACGGCAATCTGCCCGACCTCAGCGCGCAGATCGGCGGCGGCCAGCGCTTCACAGCAGACCGCATAGCCTTCCGCATCGATATGGGTCAACTGGTGACAGAGCGCTGCCACCACTTCCGGCGTCTTCTGACGAAACGCGTGGGTAAACCAGCGATCCGCCGCGCCTGCGGCCACCACTTCCATACCTTCCTGACGCACCGCGCGGGCGCGCGACAGCCAGCTTGCCTGGTCACCAATACGCGCGGCGGTGTTGGCGACGACCAGCCCGTAAAAACGTTCCGGAGCAAAGCGTCCCAGCCACAGACCGGTCAGACCGCCCATGGAAATTCCGCAAAACCAGGCTTTGGCAATATTAAGATGATCGAGCAGCGCAACCACATCTTCGCCGAGCTGCGCCAGCGTCACTTTACCATTTTTACGCGTGGCGCCATGACCGTGGGTATCGTAGCGCAGCACGCGAAAATGCTGCGTCAACGCCTCGATCTGCGGCTGCCACATCGCCCGGGTGGTGCCCAGCGAGTTAGAGAGAACGATGACCGGCGCGTCTTGCGGCCCGTCAATCTGATAATCAACATTCAAGACGTTGCTCCTTATATCGCGCCACAACCTGGCGCACGAAGAGTGCTGAGCTGCCGGTCGCCGTTGCCGGGTCCAGCAGTTGGGTTAAGCGGCTGGCGGAAAGATGCTCGCTGACCAGCGGATCGTTTTCCAGCACGCTCAGCAATGAGCGAGACGTATCCTGCGCCTGACGACACAGCGCTTCAACCCGGTGATGGGCCTCGGCTTTACCGATAAATTCCGCCAGTGCCAGGGTAACAGCCTCAGCCATAATCAGGCCGTGGGTCATCTCAAGGTCGGCGCGCATCTTGTGCGCGAAGACCTGCATGTCGCTGACCAGCGCCTCGCTCTGCGTCAGCGCGCCGCCGACGAGGGTGATGAGCTCCGGCAGCGTTTCCCATTCCGCCTGCCAGCCGCCCAACGCCCGCTCATGCTGCTGGATCTGGCCAGCATACAGCGTCGCCACCAGGCCCGGCGTTCGCTGAGCGGCGGTCAAAATAGCGGCGCAGGAGATCGGGTTACGTTTGTGCGGCATGGTTGACGAACCGCCGCGACCTTCGGCAACCGGTTCACCCACCTCTGCCACTTCGGTTTGCATCAGTAGAGAAAAATCATTCGCGAATTTACCCAGCGTACCGCAGACGCCTGCGTACCATGCCCCGACTTCCAGCAGCCGGTCGCGCTGGCTGTGCCAGGGTGCGTCCGGAAGCAGCAGGTCGAGCGCTTTCGCCAGCGCGGCGGCGATCGGCGGCGCCTGCGTTTTTAGGGAATCCAGGGTGCCCGCTGCGCCGCCAAACTGCAGCGCCAGCACCCTTGCCCGCATCTCTCGCAGACGCACTTGCCAGCGCAGCAGCGCATCCAGCGTCCCGGCAAGCTTCAGGCCGAAAGTGACCGGCAGCGCATGCTGCATCCAGGTACGGCCAGGCATCACCGTATCCTGATGGCGCTCCGCCTGACGGGCTAATGCGTCGAGCAGACGCTGTAACAGAGACTCCGTTTCCGCCAGCGCGCCGCGCAGCTGTAGAATAAAACCGGTATCGATAGCATCCTGGCTGGTGGCCCCCCAGTGTACGTAGCGCGCTGCCGCCTCATTCCGCTCTTTGACCCGAGCGGTCAGCTGTTTGACCAGCGGGATCGCCAGATTCCCGGCGCTGGCGGCGGCCTGCCCCAGCGCGGAAAAGTCGATTTTTTCGTGCCGGCAGCTCTCGATGATGGGATTGAGCGCCGTCTGCGGCACGAGGCCGCATTCGACCTCGGCGCGAACCAGAGCGGCCTCAAAGTCCAGCATCCCCTGCACCCGCTGTACATCGCTGAACCAGTCTGTCAGCGGGCTGGTACGCAGCATCGGGGTCAACAAACTCATTATGGCTCCTTAAACGCGTTCAATTATCAGCGCGATCCCCTGACCAACGCCGATACACATAGTGCACAGCGCATAGCGCCCGCCGGTACGACGCAGTTGATACGCTGCGGTCATTGCCAGACGACCGCCGGAGGCGCCCAGCGGATGACCGAGGGCAATGGCGCCGCCGTTAGGATTGACGTGCGCCGCATCGTCGGGCAAACCCAGATCGCGCGTGACCGCCAGCGCCTGAGCGGCAAAGGCTTCATTCAGTTCAATGACGTCCATCTGCCCAAGCGTTAACCCGGTTTGCGCCAGCACTTTACGCACCGCCGGCGCCGGACCAAATCCCATAATTCGCGGCGCAACGCCTGCCGTCGCGACGCCCACTACGCGCGCCAGCGGCTGTAAATCATTGGCGGTCAGCGCCTGCTCGCTGGCTAACAGCAGCGCACAGGCGCCATCGTTAACTCCGGAGGCGTTGCCTGCCGTCACCGTACCGTCGGCGCGCACCACGCCGCGCAGCCTGGCCAGCGCCTCCGCCGTGGTGCTGCGCGGGTGCTCGTCGCGGCTAAAGAGTAGCGGTTCACCCTTACGCTGCGGCACCGAGACGGCGATCAGCTCGTCGGCAAATCGCCCCGCTTCCTGCGCCGCCGCCGTGCGCAGCTGGCTGCGCAGCGCAAACGCATCCTGATCGGCACGAGAAATGGCGAAATCACCGGCCACGTTTTCCGCCGTTTCCGGCATCGAATCCACGCCGTACAGCGCTTTCATCTGCGGGTTGATAAAGCGCCAGCCGATGGTGGTATCTTCCATCTGCATCGTGCGGCTAAAGGCGCTTTCGGCCTTGCCCATCACAAACGGCGCCCGCGACATGCTCTCCACGCCGCCGGCGACCATCAACTGAGTTTCGCCGCTTTTAATCGCGCGCGCTGCGATGCCGATCGCATCGAGGCTGGAACCGCACAGGCGATTGACGGTACTGCCCGGCACGCTTTCCGGCAAGCCAGCCAGCAGCAGCGCCATCCGCGCGACGTTGCGGTTATCTTCACCCGCCTGGTTAGCGCAGCCATAAATCACATCATCAATGCGCGCCGGATCGAGGCCCGGGTTGCGCTCCAGTAGCGCCTTGAGCGGCAGTGCCGCCAGATCGTCGGCGCGTACGGTGGCAAGAGTACCGCCAAAGCGACCAAACGGCGTACGCACCGCATCACAGATAAATGCCTGATTCATCATAGGTTCCTTACGCGCTTTCCGCCAGTTGTGCAAAAGTCAACGTCACCGGAGTGATGCGCTGCAGTTCCTCAAAAGAGAGGCCGTTAAAGATTTCCCGTACCACCGGGCCGCTTTCGCTGATATCGATGACCGCCAGGTCGGTATAGATGCGGCTTACGCAGCCGACGCCGGTCAGCGGATAGGTGCAGTGCTCTACCAGCTTGCATTCACCGTCGCGGGTCAGGTGATCCATCATCACGAAGACCTGACGAGCGCCAATGGCCAGATCCATCGCCCCGCCAACGGCAGGTATCGCGTCGGGCGCGCCGGTACTCCAGTTCGCCAGATCGCCGCTGGCGGAGACCTGGTAAGCGCCGAGTACGCAGATATCGAGATGACCGCCGCGCATCATGGCGAAGGAGTCGCCGTGATGGAAATAGCAGCCCCCCTCAAGCAAAGTCACATACTCTTTTCCGGCGTTAATCAGCTCCGGGTCCTCTTCCCCCGGTAGCGGTTTCGGCCCCATCCCCAGCAGGCCATTTTCGCTGTGCAGAAAGATTTCTTTATCAGCGGGAAGATAGTTAGCAATGCGGGTAGGCAAGCCGATCCCCAGATTGACATAAGCGCCTTCAGGTATATCGCGAGCCACGCGCTGGGCCATCTCATCGCGAGTCAGTTTTTGCATAACGGGGTCCTCAGGCGCTTTTAGCGGCAATCAGGTTTTCCAGGGAGAAGACGCGCTGAACAAAAATGCCCGGGGTAATGATGCTCTCCGGGTCAAGGCTACCGAGGGGCACCAGCTGCGAGACTTCCACGATAGTGGTTTTCGCGGCGGTCGCCATAATCGGGCCGAAGTTGCGCGCCGCCTTGCGGTATACCAGGTTTCCCCAGCGGTCGCCTTGATGGGCTTTGATCAACGCAAAGTCGGCCTTGATAGGATATTCGAGCACATAGTGACGCCCGTCGATCTCGCGAGTCTCTTTCCCTTCCGCCAGCGGCGTACCGTAGCCGGTTGGAGTGAAAACCGCGCCGAGGCCCGCCCCTGCCGCCTGAATACGCGCCGCGAGGTTCCCCTGCGGAACCAGCTCCAGCTCGACTTTGCCGCGGCGATAGAGGTCATCGAAAATCTGCGAGTCAACCTGCCGAGGGAACGAGCAGATCATTTTGCGCACCCGCCCGGCTTTCAGCAGCGCCGCCAGTCCCACTTCGCCATTGCCCGCATTGTTGTTGATAATGGTTAAATCGCGGGCCCCCTGTTCTATCAAGGCATCTATCAGGTACGTTGGCTGGCCGGCGGGGCCAAAACCGCCAATCATAATCGTCGCCCCGTCGTGGATCCCGGCGATGGCATCACTTAGCGTCGACACGCTTTTATCAATCATCAGGTCGCTCCCGTATGTGCGGTAATCGCACTTTTATTCGTTGTTCGCACAAAATGTGACCCGCTTAACGATGCTGGTCAAGGGCGATAATCGAAATATGGTGCGATAATCGAACATCGTGTATGTTTAGCGAAAGAATGTGATCGACGGCAAATTGGGAGAGGAAAATGGAGAAACATCCAGACGATTTATTGACCGGCGATAGCGAGCCGTTTAAGGGCGATCCCAACTTCATGGCCTCGCTGGCGCGCGGGCTGGAAGTGATCCAGGCGTTCACTCCGCAGCGCCCGCTGCTCTCTATTTCGCAAATCAGTCAAAAAACCGGCATTCCGCGCGCGGCGGTACGTCGCTGTCTGTATACGCTGAGCAAGCTGGGGTTTGTGTACGCCGAAGATGGTAAAAATTTCCAGCTGCGGCCGAAAATTCTGGCGCTGGGCCACGCCTGGCTGGCCTCCACGCCGCTGGCGCGCTCGGCGCAGCCGGTACTCAAGCATTTAAGCGAAATGCTCAATGAATCCTGCTCTATCGCCACCCTCGACGGCGACGATATTCTTTATATCGCCCGCGCCTCCAGCTCGCGAATTATGACCATCGACCTGGACATCGGCAGCCGCCTGCCGGCATGGGCAACGTCAATGGGGCGCGTGCTCCTGAGCTATCAGCCGGAAGAGAAGCTGAACGATATGCTGGGTCGGGTTACGATGATTCGCTACACCCCGCAAACCGTTGATTCGGTCGCCAGGCTGCGCGCTGAGCTCAAACGCGTACGTCAGCAGGGTTATGCGCTCAACGATCAGGAGCTGGAGATGGGGCTGCGCTCGCTGGCGGTACCGCTGTTTAATCCCCAGGGCCAGATTCAGGCGGCGCTGAACGTCGGGGTGCACGCCGGGCAGGTTTCCGCCCAGGAGATGCTCGAACGCGTATTACCCGAGCTCCAGAAGGCAGCCCGGGAATTAACGCTGCTGATGCGCTAGCGGCTGCGCTTGGCGTGGCGCTCCCGGTTCTCCAGCTTAGCCTCGGGCGATTTTCGTAGCGCCACGTAGCAGGCGCCGCTGCCGCCGTGGTGCGGTAGCGCCGCGCAGAATGCCTGGACTTCCGGTAGCTCCACCAGCCAGCGCGCCAGGTAGCTACGGATAATATTGGCGTGCGCGTTGTCGTCGCGCCCTTTGCCATGAACGATCAGCAGATTCCGCAGCCCCTCTTTTTGCGCCTGAACCACAAAAGCAAATAACATCTGTCGGCACTTTTCCACCGGCTGACGCAGCAGATTAAGGCTCGCCTGCTGGCCATATTTGCCGCGCCGGAGCTTCTCCAGCACGCCGCTTTGCAGCCCTTCGCGTTTAAACTCCAGCGCGGTGGCCAGCGGCACGATATCGAGATAACCGGTGGTCAAAAAGTTATCCAGCTGCAGGGTGTCAACCCGCTGTACGGCGCGGGTTTTCCGCTCGGGATGCCAGTGAACATCGTTGTTGCGTTTCAGAGGCTGAACGTCCTCCATGGCGCCAAGAAATAGGGATTTGTCGTCAAGGTTCATGCGCGTTCCTCCAGCTACTACCGGGAGGGTACTATAGCCGCCTCACGACGCCTCCTCAACGCGTTTAGCCATTTATGCTGGCAAATCGGAGGCCCGAGGCGATTAGGGAAACAGTTGACGGCTTTGGCGACGAAACAGGGTGATTAATGATGCCGTCAAAGGCGTTTGCCGCATATCGCGGCGCTGAATCAGATAGTAGGTGGCTTTGGGTAATGCTTCGCAGATGGGGATCATCACCAGCTTATCCGCCATCATCGGGTCGTTACCCAGTTCTACTGGCAGAATGCTGAGAAAATCGCTTTTCACCACCAGACTGATGCACGAAGAGAAAGTCTCGCAAACGATATCCACTTTCGGCGCCAGTCCGGCCTGGTTAAACATTTCCTGTAACTGTTTGAAATAGCTGCCACGCGGCGTCGGCATCGTCCAGTGATGTTCGAGCAACGCCTTGAGTGAAGTCGCTTTTGCCGCCGGGTGACCGGCGCGGGCGAATACCGCAAAGGGTTTCTCAAATAGCTTCTCAAAACTGAATTCATGATCGTACGGACCGGGATAGTAAGTATTGATAGTGAAGTCCAGCTCACCCTGCCGCAGTTCATTAATCATCGCCAGCAGCTGACCTTCCATAATCCGCACCTTCACCAGCGGATGCTGCTGATGAAAACGGCAAATGACCGAAGGCATCAGCGATCGCGCTACGCTGGCGCCAAGGCCGATATTAATCTGCCCGGCCTTTTCTCCCTGGCGCTGCAGCAACTCATCCTGCGCCGCCCGTAGCTCTTCCAGAATCAGGCTCGCATGTTGATAAAAGCTTTCGCCGTTTTCAGTCAGCGCCACCCCCTGGCTACGGCGCACAAACAGCTGTGCGGAGAGCCCTTCTTCCAGCTCTTTAATCGCTTTAGTTAACGCCGGCTGCGAAATCGCCAACGCCCGACTGGCACCGCGAATACTGCCTTCACGCGCGACCTCAACAAAGGCGCGAATCTGATGAAATTTAATCTGAAATGACATATCGCAAGTGATAACCAATGTTTATCAGACAGAAGAAAATGACATCTACTGTAATCGATCATGCTGTGGCAGGTTAAGGGTGAGTATGCATGAAAGGGCATAGCGATAAGCAAACGCTATCACTTCGTGAACACTATCACAGTTTTTGATTATGACAGGAAAGGTTATGCCGCAACTTAATGAATTCATCCGCCAGCTGGCGCCAAAAATGATCGAATGGCGTCGCGATTTTCACCTGCATGCGGAATCCGGCTGGCTGGAGTTCCGCACTGCCAGCAAGGTGGCGGAGATATTAGACGCTCTGGGTTATCAGCTGGCGCTGGGGCGCGACGTTATCGATGCCGATAGCCGTATGGGGCTGCCTGATGAAGAGACGCTGGCGCAGGCGTTCCAGCGCGCTCGCGCCCAGGGTGCACCGGGGCGCTGGCTACCTGCGTTTGAAGGCGGCTTCGCCGGGGTGGTAGCGACGCTCGACACCGGGCGGCCCGGGCCGACTTTGGCGTTTCGCGTCGATATGGATGCGCTCGATCTCAACGAGCAGCACGACGATAATCATCGTCCGCATCGCGATCGTTTTGCCTCCTGCAACGAAGGCATGATGCATGCCTGCGGCCACGACGGTCATACCGCAATCGGCCTGGGGCTGGCGCACGTGCTCAAGGAATATGCCGCGCAGCTCAACGGGACGATTAAGCTGATTTTCCAGCCGGCAGAAGAAGGTACCCGCGGCGCTCGCGCCATGGTGGCGGCGGGCGTACTTGATGACGTGGACTACTTCACCGCCATTCATATCGGTACCGGCGTCCCTGCCGGCACCGTCGTTTGCGGCGGCGATAACTTTATGGCCACCACCAAATTCGATGTGCAGTTCAGCGGCGTCGCCGCCCACGCTGGCGGTAAACCTGAAGATGGACGTAATGCGCTGCTGGCTGCGGCTCAAGCCGCCCTTGCCCTGCATGCCATCGCGCCACATAGCGCCGGGGCATCAAGGGTTAACGTCGGCGTCATGCAGGCCGGTACCGGGCGTAACATAGTTCCCTCCTCCGCGCTATTAAAAGTCGAAACCCGGGGCGAAACCGACGCTATTAACCAGTACGTATTTGAGCGGGCTAAGCAGGCTATCGCCGGCGCGGCGACGATGTATGCAGCCAGCTACCAGCTGCACCTGATGGGCGCGGCCACCTCCAGCGCCCCGTCGCCGGCGTGGGTGGACTATCTGCGTCAACAGACAGCGCAGGTCCCCGGCGTTAAACAGGCCGTCGATCGTATCGCTGCCCCGGCGGGTTCCGAAGATGCCACCCTGATGATGGCCCGGGTCCAGGAGCGCGGCGGTCTCGCCTCATACATGATATTCGGCACGGAACTGAGCGCTGGCCACCACAACGAAAAATTCGATTTCGACGAAAGCGTGATGACCCAGGCCGTCGCCACGTTAGCGCGCATCGCCCTGAACTTTCCCTGGCAGCGAGGTGTGTAATGGAACAGGTTTATCAATTTGTCGATGACATTATTGAGGGGCGGCGCAACGATTTTTGCGCCATTGCCGATGATATCTGGGATCATCCGGAAACCCGCTTTCAGGAGTTCTGGTCCGCCGCGCGTTTGGCCGATGCGCTGGAAGCGGAAGGTTTTCAATTGACCCGCAATGCGGGCGGGATCCCCAACGCCTTTATCGCCAGCTTTGGTGAAGGCCAACCGGTAATTGCCCTGCTCGGCGAATTTGACGCCCTGGCGGGGCTCAGCCAGCAGGCTTACTGCGCAGCGCCCGCATCTCCAACGCCGGGGGAAAACGGCCATGGGTGCGGGCATAACCTGCTTGGTACGGCGGCGGTCGCCGCGGCGGTCGCCGCCAGGAACTGGCTGCTGCAACAAGGCGGCGTCGGCACGCTTCGTTTCTACGGATGTCCCGGCGAGGAAGGCGGTTCCGGGAAGACCTTTATGGTCCGCGAGGGGTTATTCGATGACATCGACGCCGCCCTGACCTGGCACCCGGAAGCCTGGGCCGGGATGTTCAGCACCAGTACCCTTGCCAACATTCAGGCGGCATGGCGGTTTACTGGCACCGCGGCGCACGCGGCAAACTCTCCGCATCTTGGCCGCAGCGCGCTGGATGCCGTGACGCTGATGACCACCGGCAGCAACTTCCTTAACGAACATATTATCGAAAAGGCGCGGGTGCACTACGCCATCACCGATACCGGCGGCGTCTCTCCTAACGTTGTTCAGGCGCAGGCGGAAGTGCTGTATCTCATTCGCGCCCCGGAAATGGCCGACGCACAGCAAATCTTCGCCCGGATCGAAAAAATCGCCCAGGGCGCCGCGCTGATGACCGAGACCAGCGTCAGCTGTCGCTTCGAAAAAGCCTGTTCCAGCTATCTCCCCAACCGCACCCTGGAAGCGGCGATGTATCAGGCGGTATGCCATTACGGCACGCCGCACTGGAGCGAGGAAGAGCGCGCTTTCGCCGCCGAAATTCGCGCGACCTTAAGCGCTAACGATATTCATAACAGCCTGAAAAACATTGCCGATACCAGCGGAGACAAGGGGAAAGCATTCGCCCGCCGCCACCGCGAGACGATCCTTATCGATGAAGTGGCGCCGTGGGCGGCTACTGATAACATCCTTGCGGGCTCTACCGACGTCGGCGACGTAAGCTGGAAAGCTCCCGTAGCCCAATGCTTCAGCCCCTGCTTTGCCGTCGGGACGCCGCTGCATACCTGGCAACTGGTGAGCCAGGGCAGAACCTCCATCGCTCACAAAGGAATGCTTCTGGCGGGGAAAATACTGGCGGCAACGGCCATTCGTTTGTTCAGCGACAGGTCGCTACTGACTACCAGTCAGCAGGAACTGGCACAGGTTTTAGCCGAAAGGCCCTACCGGTGTCCGATCCCGCAGGACGTTAAACCTTCGATTTTAAAATAATAAAAGACCTCCGGATGGAGTACAGCAACGCGTTAAGCGCAAAAAAAACAACTGCTGACACGCCCTGGGGTTAAGAGACAAACAACACAACAACGACAACTGAGGAACGCCCATGAGTATGTCATCCATACCGTCGCCTTCCCCCACCGGTAAGCTCTATGGCTGGGTTGAAAAAATTGGTAATAAGGTCCCGCATCCGTTTTTACTGTTTATCTATCTGATCGTGGTATTAATGGCCGCCACCGCCATCCTGTCGGCGCTGAACGTCAGCGTCCAGAACCCCACCGACGGCTCGCGAGTGGTGGTGAAAAATCTGCTCAGCATTGAAGGATTACATTGGTTTTTGCCGAACGTGATTAAAAACTTCAGCGGTTTCGCGCCGCTGGGAGCCATTCTGGCTCTGGTTCTGGGGGCTGGATTTGCTGAACGAGTGGGCCTGCTGCCTTCGCTGATGGCAAAAATGTCATCACACGTTAGCGCCCGTTACGCCAGCTATATGGTGCTGTTTATCGCCTTCTTTAGCCATATCTCTTCCGATGCCGCGCTGGTGATTATGCCGCCGTTAGGCGCCCTGATGTTCCTCGCCGTCGGCCGCCACCCGGTTGCCGGGCTGCTGGCGGCAATCGCCGGGGTCGGCTGCGGCTTCACGGCCAACCTGCTCATCGTCACCACCGATGTCCTGCTCTCAGGAATCAGTACCGAAGCGGCCAAAACCCTTGACGCCTCGCTGCACGTCAGCGTGATCGATAACTGGTACTTTATGGCAACTTCGGTGATCGTTCTCACTCTGGTCGGTGGATTGATTACCGATAAGCTGGTCGAGCCGCGCTTAGGTCAATGGCAAGGCAAAAGCGATGAAACGCTGCAATCGTTAACGCCAGAACAGCGCTTCGGCCTGCGCGTGGCCGGTATTGCCGCGCTGTTATTCATGGCGGTTATCGCGCTGATGGTCGTGCCGGAAAACGGTATTTTGCGTGACCCTATTAAGCATACCGTGATGCCTTCGCCATTTATAAAAGGGATCGTCCCGCTCATCATCTTTTTCTTCTTCGTCGTCTCACTGGCTTACGGCATTGCCACCGGCAAAATTCGCCGCCAGGCCGATCTGCCTCCGCTGATGATTGAACCCATGAAAGAGATGGCAGGTTTTATCGTGATGGTCTTCCCGCTGGCCCAGTTCGTCGCCATGTTTAACTGGAGCAATATGGGAAAATTTATGGCCGTCGGTTTAACGGACCTGCTGGAGAGCGCGGGAATGAGCGGCGTGCCGGCGTTCGTCGGCCTGGCGCTGCTATCCGCCTTTTTGTGTATGTTCATCGCCAGCGGTTCGGCAATCTGGTCGATTCTGGCGCCGATCTTCGTGCCGATGTTTATGCTGCTGGGCTTTCACCCGGCATTCGCGCAGATTCTGTTTCGTATTGCCGACTCATCGGTGCTGCCGCTGGCGCCGGTATCGCCGTTTGTGCCGCTATTTCTCGGCTTCTTACAGCGCTACCGGCCCGAGGCTAAACTGGGGACCTACTACTCGCTGGTCTTGCCTTATCCACTCATTTTCCTTGTCGTCTGGCTACTGTTGCTGGTGGTCTGGTATCTCGCGGGACTCCCTATCGGTCCGGGTATTTATCCGCGATTGCCTTAACGTCGCCAAAGGCCAGGGAAGGCCGCCAAACGTTAGCGCCAGGTCGTGCGGTTACGGATAACTTTATACAGGCCCTCAATCGCCAAAGAGATCAGATGAATTGCTAAGCCGCTGATAATCACTACTACAACGCCAGTCATCATATATTGCATATCACCACCTTTGTTGAAAAAACAGCGAAGAAACGCCAGGAAATATGGCCTCAAAGAATGCCAGTCAATTCATAAAGAGTACCGGCGCCTGCCGGTAAATAGCCCTCTCTGTACAGGAAAATTCGCCGCCGGATAACATCGCATTGCCCGCGCGCCAGTTAGTGAATACCGCAATAAACATCGCTTTACTCACATCATAATTAATAGTCCATGTTGACCCTCTCTGTTGACCTTTTCGGGGTATAGTTTGCCAACCTCGCCTCATGCTATGGTGATGTCCTGTCAAACTAACCTCGATGAAGGATTACCGATGCTGACGCTGCTACAAGATAAAATTGACACCCCGCTGGGGCCGCTCTGGGTGATTTGCGATGAGCAGTTCAACCTGCGGGCCGTTGAGTGGGATCAGCATCGCGATCGCATGGAGCAACTGCTGGATGTTCATTATCGGCATGAAGGTTACCAACGGGTAGATTCCCGCAATCCCGGTAACCTGAGCAGTAAGCTCAGTGATTATTTCGCGGGCGATCTCGCCATTATTGATACGCTTCCTACCGCCACCGCAGGCACCCCTTTTCAACGGGAAGTCTGGAAAACGCTGCGCACTATCCCCTGCGGTCAGGTCATGCATTACGGTCAACTGGCGGAGGCGCTGGGCCGACCGGGCGCAGCGCGCGCCGTGGGCGCTGCTAATGGTTCAAATCCGGTCAGCATAGTGGTGCCCTGCCATCGGGTGATCGGACGCAACGGAACCATGACCGGCTATGCCGGAGGCGTGCAGCGAAAAGAGTGGTTATTGCGCCATGAGGGGTATCTGCTTCTTTGACCGTAAGTGCCTTTTTGGAAGCTTCCGGTAACTTTACAATCCAAATTAGCCAGATAACCTATTAATAATCAAATGGATAACTAACAAAATGGATTTACCCTCTTAATATTACGTGTTTCAGAGGTTCGAGGCTTACCTGCTCACCAAAAAGATGTTAAAATTGACCAATATCAATTAAAGCCTGAGCAGACTTATGATCCCGGAAAAGCGAATTATACGACGCATTCAGTCTGGCGGTTGTGCAATCCATTGCCAGGATTGCAGCATTAGCCAGCTTTGCATCCCTTTTACTCTGAACGAGCATGAGCTTGATCAGCTTGATAACATTATCGAGCGGAAAAAGCCTATCCAGAAAGGACAGACCTTGTTCAAAGCCGGTGATGAGCTGAAATCGCTGTATGCAATTCGTTCTGGCACCATTAAAAGCTACACCATTACCGAACAGGGTGATGAGCAGATCACCGGTTTCCATCTGGCGGGCGATCTGGTCGGCTTTGACGCTATCGGCACCGGCCACCACCCGAGCTTTGCTCAGGCGCTGGAAACCTCAATGGTCTGCGAAATTCCGTTCGAAACGCTCGACGACCTATCCGGCAAGATGCCGAATCTGCGTCAGCAGATGATGCGTCTGATGAGCGGTGAGATCAAAGGCGATCAGGATATGATCCTGCTGCTTTCCAAAAAGAACGCAGAAGAGCGCCTGGCGGCCTTCATCTACAACCTGTCCCGCCGTTTTGCACAGCGTGGTTTCTCCCCGCGAGAGTTCCGCCTCACCATGACGCGCGGCGATATCGGCAACTATTTGGGCCTGACGGTTGAAACCATCAGCCGCCTGCTGGGTCGTTTCCAGAAAAGCGGTATGCTGGCGGTTAAAGGAAAATACATCACTATCGAAAACAGCGACCTGCTGGCGCAGCTTGCTGGTCAGGCCCGCAACGTCGCCTGACAGTTCCTTCCTATCCGGCCAGATCGCGAATTTTTTTCTCATTTGTTGATCTGGCCAGGCTTATCCCCTGTTTCATTTCATCCATATAGGTTATCTTTTTAATTACAGACTGTAGTTACAGTTGTAAGGAGACCCTGTATGGCGAAGTATCAGAACATGCTGGTAGTAATCGACCCCAATCAGGACGACCAGCCTGCATTGCGGCGTGCGGTGTATCTGCACCAACGGATTGGTGGACGCATCAAAGCCTTTTTGCCGATCTATGATTTTTCCTATGAAATGACCACACTGCTCTCCCCGGACGAGCGTACCGCTATGCGCCAGGGCGTAATCGGGCAGCGTACCGCCTGGATTCGCGAGCAGGCCAAATTTTATATTGAGTCCGGCGTACCCATTGACATCAAAGTGGTGTGGCATAACCGCCCCTTCGAAGCCATTATTCAGGAAATCATAAGCGAGAAGCATGATTTGGTTCTGAAGATGGCGCATCAGCACGACAAGCTGGAAGCGGTGATTTTCACGCCTACGGACTGGCATCTGCTGCGCAAATGTCCGTGCCCGGTCTGGATGGTTAAAGATCAGCCGTGGCCGGAAGGCGGCAAAGCGCTGGTGGCGGTTAATCTCGCCAGTGAAGAGAACTACCACAACGCGCTCAATGAAAAGCTGGTAAGAGAAACCATTGAGCTGGCGGAACAGGTTAACCATACTGAGGTCCATCTGGTGGGCGCCTATCCGGTTACGCCTATCAATATTGCCATTGAGCTACCGGATTTTGACCCCAGCGTCTACAACGACGCCATTCGCGGCCAGCACCTGCTGGCCATGAAAGCGCTGCGGCAGAAATTCGGCATCGATGAAAACCGTACTCATGTTGAAAAAGGGTTACCTGAAGAGGTCATTCCAGACCTGTCGGAGCATCTCCAGGCGGGGATCGTGGTGCTGGGTACGATTGGCCGTACCGGGCTTTCAGCAGCTTTCCTCGGCAATACCGCTGAACAGGTAATCGACCACCTGCGCTGCGATCTGCTGGCGCTGAAACCGGATCAGTATCAGACGCCGGTTGAGCTTGATGACGAAGAAGACGATTAACCAGCGCCGTTTATCGCTGTCATAACAATCATCCCCCGCCCGCGCGGGGGATTTTTTTGCAATGTCGATAGCAAAAATAAAGGGCCTCATGGCCCTTATTTCAACAGCTATATCGGTAACGAAAACGTTAGTGGATACCTAAACGCCAGGCGTGATCGATCTCTTCTTTAAGCTCCATGGATGAGAGCGCCATCAAATCAGCAAACTCAAGTTCCAGTAGTTTCAGCTTTTTCAGATACTGCGCGGGGGTTAGTGCAGCGGGGTCACGACGCAGAAATTCGATAGCCAGTTGCGTGGGGGTTAACTCGGTATCCATAATATCCTCAGTTTGGGTGAAAAACAGGCGTATTATATCACTCTGAACTGATGATTTTATGAGCAAATCATGGCTTCGCTGGCTATATAAAAAAGCCGTCTCAGAAGAGACGGCTTAAGAAGCACAGGTTTTAAAAGACCTGACTCTACAGCGCTTTCAGAATCGCATCGACGCTGGCTTTGGCATCGCCAAACAGCATGTGGGTGTTCTCTTTGAAGAACAGCGGGTTCTGTACACCTGCATAGCCGGTGTTCATTGAACGCTTGAATACAATCACGTTCTGCGCTTTCCACACTTCCAGCACCGGCATACCGGCGATTGGGCTGCCCGGATCGTCCTGCGCCGCCGGGTTAACGGTATCATTAGCGCCGATAACCAGCACGGTGTCAGTGTCGGAGAAATCATCGTTGATCTCGTCCATTTCCAGCACGATGTCATACGGGACTTTCGCTTCCGCCAGCAGGACGTTCATATGGCCCGGCAGACGTCCGGCGACCGGATGAATACCAAACCGGACTTTGATTCCGCGCGCGCGCAGTCGTTCGGTGATTTCCGCTACCGGATACTGGGCCTGCGCAACCGCCATGCCGTAGCCCGGAGTGATAATGACCGACTGGGAACTTTTCAGCATCTCAGCGGTTTCTTCAGCGCTGATTTCGCGATGCTCGCCCACTTCTTCATCTCCTGTGGACGCCGTACCGTCAGAACCAAAACCACCGGCAATAACGCTGAAGAACGAACGGTTCATCGCCTTACACATGATATAAGACAGAATCGCACCGGAAGAACCCACCAGCGCACCAGTGACAATCAGCAGGTCGTTGCTGAGCATAAAGCCCGCCGCCGCCGCCGCCCAACCGGAGTAGGAGTTCAGCATTGACACCACCACCGGCATATCCGCGCCGCCAATGGAGGCCACAAGGTGCCAGCCAAAGGCCAGCGCGATGACGGTCATCACCAGCAGGCACAGCACCTGCATGCCAATGCTGTCGGTACGCACGAAGACGATCAGCAGCAGGAAGGATACGACCAGCGCCGCCAGGTTCAGCTTGTGGCGGTTCGGCAGCATCAGCGGCTTAGAGGACATCTTGCCGCACAGCTTGCCAAAGGCAACCACGGACCCCGTAAAGGTGACCGCACCGATGAAGATGCCGAGGAACACTTCGGTCAGATGAATATTGACCAGAATCTGTTCCATACCGGTTTCGTGCTGCAGATAGCTGTTAAAGCCAACCAGCACCGCCGCCAGGCCAACGAAGCTGTGCAGAATCGCCACCAGCTCCGGCATCTCGGTCATTTCGACTTTCTTCGCCAGACGAATACCGATAGCGCCGCCGATGACCATCGCCAGCAGGATCCACGCGACGTTGCTGCTGTCCGGCCCCAGAATGGTCGCCACCAGCGCAATCGCCATCCCGGCAATACCGTAGTAGTTGCCCTGCTGGGAGGTTTCGTGTTTGGAAAGCCCCGCCAGGCTAAAAATAAACAGAATCGCGGCAACAATGTATGCAGCTGTAACTAATCCACCAGACATTTGTTACCCCTTATCCTTTGCGGAACATTTTCAGCATGCGCTGAGTGACGGTGAAACCACCAAAAATATTAATGCTGGCGATCAGCACCGCGATAAAGCTCAGAAAGCTGACCCAGCCGCCGTGGCCTATCTGCAATAATGCCCCGACGACGATAATGCCGGAGATGGCGTTGGTGACCGACATCAGCGGCGTATGCAGCGCATGGGAGACGTTCCAGACTACGTAATAACCGACCACGCAGGAGAGCGCGAAGACGGTAAAGTGGCCGAGAAACTCTTTCGGCGCGACGCTTGCCAGCCAGCCGAACAGAATAATCGCCAGCGCCATCAGCGCATACTTGCGCAGCGGCGAGCTCGGTTTCTCCTCTGCTTTTGGCGCTTCAACCTTTTTCGCTGCCGCCTGCGGCTGAGCAGAAACCTGAATGGGCGGAGCGGGCCAGGTGATTTCACCCTCGCGAACCACGGTAACGCCGCGGATAACGACATCATCAAAATCGATAACGACATTGCCGTCTTTCTCTTTACACAGCAGTTTAAGCAGGTTAACCAGGTTAGTGCCGTACAGCTGCGACGACTGCGTCGGCAGACGTCCCGGCAGATCGGTATAACCGATGATCTTCACGCCGTTAGCGGTGGTGACCACTTCGCCCGGTACGGTGTATTCGCAGTTGCCGCCGTTTTGTGATGCCAGATCCACCACTACGCTGCCCGGTTTCATGGAGTCAACCATTTCGCGGGTGATCAGCTTCGGCGCCGGTTTGCCCGGAATCAGGGCGGTGGTGACAATAATATCAACATCTTTGGCCTGCGCGGCAAAGAGCGCCATCTCGGCTTTGATAAAGGCTTCGGACATGACTTTGGCATAACCGTCGCCGCTGCCCGCCTCCTCTTTAAAATCCAGCTCAAGGAACTCGGCGCCCATACTCTGCACCTGCTCTTTGACTTCCGGGCGGGTATCGAACGCGCGGACAATCGCGCCCAAGCTGTTCGCCGCACCGATGGCCGCGAGCCCGGCAACCCCTGCGCCGATGACCATTACCTTCGCAGGAGGAACTTTACCTGCTGCGGTAATCTGCCCGGTAAAGAAGCGACCAAACTCATGGGCGGCCTCAACAATCGCGCGGTAGCCGGCGATGTTGGCCATCGAACTTAACGCATCCAGCGACTGCGCGCGCGAAATACGCGGCACCGAATCCATCGCCATCACGTTAATATTCCGCGCCGCCAGTTTTTCCATCAGCTGCGGATTTTGCGCGGGCCAGATGAAGCTGATCAGCGTCGTGCCCGGATTCAGCAGCAGAATTTCATCGTCATCAGGGGCGTTAACTTTCAGAATGACGTCAGACTGCCACACGTCATTACCGCTCACGATCTCCGCTCCAGCCTGAACGAAGGCTTCGTCGTCGAAACTGGCCAGTTTACCGGCGCCGCTTTCTACCGCGACGCTGAACCCGAGTTTCAGCAGCTGCTCCACCGTTTTCGGCGTTGCGGCGGCCCGGGTTTCCAGGGCGAGTCTCTCTCTTGGTACACCAATACGCATAGTTTTCCCTTCCATCGGTTTTTGATGATGGTTTACTTTTCTTACAAACGACCGTTGCGAAGGCGGATGAACGCACCTGGCAACATATGTCTGAAAAAATGAAACAGTAACAAACTTTTTATAACCTACTGAAAATACCGATTGTGATCTACAGCGATAAAACAGAAATTTTGATTTTATTGGTAAAACGCACGGCTAACCGTGTCAGGCAGCAATATTTACCTCATTTTCATGCCAGCACCTGATAATTCGCCTGGATGAGGGGTTAATTCACCATTTATCGCCATCTGGATCATAGTATTAACATTACATTAACTTATGAAAGTGATATTGATTATCGATTTTGCTGGTCAAGCGGCTGTTTTTTCAACATATCGAAAAATGTTATATTTCTGCACTATACGTTTAGAGCGACAACTGAAAATTGACGCAGACAGTCACTCACGATAAATGCAATAATCAAACGTTTTCAGTCAACAACAACACCAGTACATGGTTTGCGCAAGGCAAAGGATTATTTTTATGAAGCTTAAGAACTCACTCCTGGCGTCTGCTCTTCTGGCTACAACCGCGTTGTCTGCCCACGCAGCGACCGAGCTGACCCCGGAGCAGGCGGCGGCGCTGAAGCCCTACGATCGCGTAGTGGTCACCGGTCGTTTTAACGCCATTGGCGACGCCGTGCAGGCAGTTTCCCGTAAAGCGGACAAAGAAGGCGCAGCTTCCTTTTATGTTGTCGACACGTCTGATTTTGGCAGCGGCGGCAACCTGCGCGTAACGGCCGATTTTTATAAAGAAAACGCCCCGCAGGCCGACGCGCCTAAAAATCGCATTATCAACGGCGTGATGGAATTACCGAAAGACCAGGCCGTTGAGCTGGAACCGTTCGATACCGTTACCGTGCAAGGTTTCTACCGCAGCCAGCCGGAAGTCAACGACGCCATCACTAAAGCGGCTAAGGCCAAGGGCGCCGCCTCTTTCTTTATCGTGCGCCAGGTTGATGCTAACCAGGGCGGCAACCAGCGTATCACCGCTTATATCTACAAAGCGGATGCCAAAAAGCGCGTTCTGCAAAGCCCGGATGCGATCCCGGCCGATTCTGAAGCCGGACGCGCCGCGCTGGCAGAAGGCGGAGAAGCGGCTAAGAAAGTGGAAATTCCGGGCGTTGCGACGACCGCAGCGGTCGGTTCCGGCACTGGCGTAGGCCGTTTCTTTGAAACGCAATCCTCTAAAGGTGGACGTTACACCGTCACGCTCCCGGACGGCACCAAAGTTGAGGAAGTGAACAAAATTACCGCCGCGCAGATGGTTCCTTATGACAGCATCAAGTTCACCGGTAATTTCGGTAACATGACGGAAATCTCCTACCAGACGGCTAAGCGCGCCGCGAAGAAAGGCGCGAAGTACTATCACATCACACGCCAGTGGCAGGAGCGCGGTGGCAACATCACTATCAGCGCCGACCTGTATAAATAACGGCGTCTGAACTGAACAAAAAGGCGGCGATCTGTCGCCTTTTCTTTTTTTTTCATTTATCTCCATTGCATGCATACAAAACACTCCGTAAAATCCCGCGCCTTAGCGTAATCCTCCATTTTTATGCGATTCCGCCAAATAAATATTCTTAGATTGATGATTGTCACCTCGGGAACGCCATGGAAAAGAAACTGGGCCTTAGCGCCCTGACCGCGCTGGTACTCAGCTCGATGCTGGGCGCGGGTGTATTCAGTCTGCCGCAAAACATGGCGGCCGTCGCCAGTCCTTCCGCGCTGCTGATTGGCTGGGGCATTACCGGCGTGGGGATCCTGTTCCTCGCCTTCGCTATGCTGCTGCTTACCCGCATCCGCCCCGACCTCGATGGCGGCATATTTACCTACGCCCGCGAAGGCTTCGGTGAACTGATTGGTTTCTGCTCCGCCTGGGGCTACTGGCTGTGCGCGGTTATCGCGAATGTTTCCTATCTGGTTATCGTGTTCTCGGCGCTAAGCTTTTTTACCGATACTCCCGAGCTACGCCTGTTCGGCGATGGCAACACCTGGCAAGCTATCGTCGGCGCATCCGCGCTGCTGTGGATTGTCCATTTCCTGGTGCTGCGCGGCGTCCAGACGGCGGCGGGTATCAATCTCGCCGCGACGCTTGCCAAGCTGCTGCCGCTCGGCGCATTTGTCGCGCTGGCCGCCTTTGCGTTTCGCATGGAGACCTTCCGGATTGATTTTAGCGGTCTGGCGCTGGGCGTGCCGGTATGGGAGCAGGTGAAAAACACCATGCTGATCACCCTGTGGGTATTCATCGGCGTGGAAGGCGCGGTCGTGGTTTCCGCTCGCGCGCGTAATAAACGGGATGTCGGACGCGCAACGCTGCTGGCGGTACTCTCCGCGCTGGCGGTCTACCTGCTGGTGACGCTTCTCTCTTTAGGCGTCGTACCGCGGAGCGAGCTGGCGGAAATACGCAATCCGTCAATGGCCGGGCTGATGGTGCAAATGATGGGCCCGTGGGGCGAGATCGTGATCGCTGCCGGGCTGATTATCTCCGTCTGCGGCGCTTACCTGAGCTGGACGATAATGGCGGCGGAAGTCCCCTATCTGGCTGCAACCCATAAAGCCTTTCCGCGTCTGTTCGCGCGCACCAACAAAAACAATGCGCCGTCGTCTTCGCTGTGGCTCACCAATATCAGCGTGCAGGCTTCACTGGTATTGATTTGGCTGACCGGCTCGGATTACAACACGCTGCTGACGATCGCCTCAGAGATGATTCTGGTCCCTTATTTTCTGGTCGGCGCATTTCTGCTGAAGATTGCCCGGCGCCCGCTGCACAAGGCGGTAGGCGTCGGAGCCTGCATTTATGGCTTATGGTTATTATATGCGTCCGGCCCTGTGCATTTATTGTTGTCAGTGATACTTTACGCTCCGGGTCTTCTGGTGTTCCTGTATGCCCGTCGTACACACCAGCACGATCGCCCGCTTAAACGCCGTGACCTGGCATTAATTGGTTTTTTGCTGGTTGCCGCCGTACCGGCAACGTGGATGTTGGTAGGGTAAGCGGTTACCCTGCCGCTGAACTCATAGGAGATACCCATGGCTGACATCCAGCCTCGCCCGATCCTGATTACCGGTGGAGGCCGTCGCATCGGTCTCGCCCTGGCTCGCCATTTTCTGGCCCGGCAGCAGCCCGTTATGATCAGCTACCGCACATGGTATCCGGCCATCGACGAACTGCGTAATGCGGGTGCCGTTTGTCTGCACGCGGATTTCAGCACTGACGACAGCATTCTGGCGTTCGCCGAAGAAGTAAAAGCGCAGGCCGCCGCCGGCCTGCGCGCCGTCATTCATAACGCCAGCGGCTGGATGGCTGAAAAACCGGGGATCCCGTTAACCACGGTGCTCGCCAGCATGATGCAAATTCACGTCAACGCCCCTTACCTGCTCAACCATGCGCTGGAGAGCCTGCTACGCGGTCACGGACAGGCCGCCAGCGATATTATTCACATTACCGACTACGTCGTGGAGCGCGGCAGCGACAAGCATATTGCCTATGCGGCCAGCAAGGCGGCAATGGATAATATGAGCCGCTCGTTCGCTCGCAAGCTGGCGCCGGAAATCAAAGTTAATGCCATCGCCCCATCGCTGATTTTATTTAATGAAGGCGATGATGCGGAGTACCGCAAACAGGCCCTCGACAAATCGCTGATGAAAATCGCGCCGGGTGAAAAAGAGATCGTTGATCTGATCGAGTATCTCTTCGGCAGTCACTACGTTACCGGGCGCTCGTTTGCCGTCGACGGCGGACGACATCTGCGCTAGTGAAAACGGCTCCAGCCGATAATCAACAGCCACGCGCACAGGCTCCAGCACACCACCGCGCCTGCCAGAGCAAACGGCAGGCGCATGATGCCGGTGAAATACCATAGCGAAAGCAAATAGATAAAGTACGGAATGATCGACCACATTCCGAATACGATGGTGGTTCGCAGCGCCTCGATCCCCCGCTCGCTGGCAACGATATAGTGCGCAATCAGGGCGAAAGTGGGAAAGAGCGGAATCAAGCCGGCGATATAGTAATTCTTCGTTTTAGAAAGTACGCCGATCAACACGACGACCAGCGCGCCGAGCAGCGCTTTTATCAACAGCCCCATTCCTTTGCCTTAACATTTAAACAACAAGAACCTGCAGCATAACCTAAGTCCCGCTGTTGATAAATGTGCAAACGCAGACACCATGGCGCAGAATCCGCCAGCGCCCTGAATCCCATCATCACAATGGCCTCGCCTATCACTCTGATGCCTTATGAACAGTTATTAATGCTTGCCGTAGTGACAATTTACCAGGAAACAGAGTCTGCTATTTCCGGCTAATTTTACGCCTGCTAACCCCATGAGCTTAAATAAATTATTTTATCAAACGAGGCGTAAAGGATTAGTCGATTTTTCGTTCATTATAGCGGATTAAGATTTATCGCAAGCATTATTGCTCATCCATTTAGCGTTTTTCTTTTTTGCAGCCTCCGCAGGCAAAGCCCCCTTCCTGAACGCCGGCCTTGCGTTTTTACGGGCCTACAAAAGAAATAAATATCAATTATATCGTGCGTTAAATAGAGCTATTATCTGGAACTAAATGATACACATCAATACCTACTAAATATGGTAGAAACCATTTATTGACATGGATGGTTTTTCATCTTAATCGCTTGCTTTTGCGTTATTCTACTTGCGCATAACCTTAAATAGCGCACGTAGCCTTTTTTGAGAAAAAGAGCACAATAAGGCACAATTTATTGACTTAGATCAATATAAAACCGATTTCATATAAAAGCATACTTTGCCATTAATCAAAGCAACCGCAGTGAATAAGATCGTAATTAACTGATTTTACGATCTTTCGATCTAAACACAATATCCATTGCAGAATATAATTCTGTTCATAACATGCATTTCAGTTTATTAGTTCACTCCTGCCGAGTTTTTCGAATCTTTTACTTGTTGCTATTATCTTTACTAGTATTAGACACTCATATAACCGCAATCATTTTATATTAGCCTGAATAAGAACCAGCTAAAGGAATCTTCATGTTCGGACCTGCGTTATACACAATCCAAAAGCCTCTGAAACTCATTAAACTATATTTATCAACGCGAAAATGCTCGTGAATTACTGGAGAGCGTCTAGCATGGAGTGGAATATTGAAAATAGTCTTGTATGTCCTTTAACTGGAACAGGATTTTCAGTTGCGGCCAGTGCCAGAAATCTGAAATTAATTATATGGTATAATGGAGATTATTTTTTGAACATCGGTTCGGTTATTAACATCACGCAAGATGACGTCTTCATAAACGGTGAGCCCGGCGACTTACAGGTTATTCATGCTTTTCCCTATAGCGAAAAGCTATGGTCAACGCTGACAAAGTTTATCCAGTGCCCCGGCAATCAAAATCCAACGCTGCTAATTTGCAACCGAAGAAGCATCTGCAAATTCGTCCTCTGCCCCTACGGCGCCAGGCAAAAGAGCATGGAATAAGGCAGCTTCGATCTCACCTTAATTTAGCAGCATCTATTTTGTACGGGCAGAAGCTCTTCAGCCAGTCCTGCCCGCATCCAGCACGATGCGCAAAACGCGCGGCAAAGCATAAATCTGATCAATCATTGCGCGAATTCAGCCATCATAGCGAATTTCATCGCTAACTCATAGCTCATATTGATGCCCGAATAGTTTACAATGGCAACAGTGAATTAACGGGCTACGCCCTGATGATGCCTTAAGCGTGGCACTGACCGCGCCTAAGGACAACAAATTCAATCAGCCAGAGATGAGTGTAAGCATACACGCTATGAATAAAATTGTTTTCGTTGAGGATGATGCCGAAGTAGGCGCGCTGATTGCGGCCTATCTCGGGAAACATGATATGGACGTCGTGGTTGAGCCTCGCGGTGACCGTGCCGAAGAGGTTATCGCGCGCGAAAAGCCCGATCTGGTGCTGCTGGATATCATGCTGCCTGGTAAAGATGGGATGACGTTGTGCCGGGATTTACGCGGCCAGTGGCAAGGGCCCATCGTGCTGCTTACGTCACTGGATAGCGATATGAACCATATCCTGTCGCTCGAAATGGGCGCCAGCGATTATATTCTGAAAACAACGCCACCCGCAGTGCTGTTAGCCCGACTGCGTCTGCATTTGCGCCAGCATGTCCCCCCCCAGGACAGTAGCGGCGTCCCCTCCTCGCTGACGCCGCATAAAGCGATCGCTTTTGGTTCGCTGAGTATCGATCCGGTCAATCGTCAGGTTATGCTCAGCGGGGAAAACGTCGCGTTGTCCACCGCGGATTTCGATCTGTTATGGGAGCTGGCGACCCACGCAGGACAAATTATGGATCGGGATGCGCTATTAAAAAACCTGCGCGGCGTAAGCTACGATGGTATGGACCGCAGCGTCGACGTCGCCATTTCGCGTTTGCGCAAAAAGCTTCTCGACAACGCGACTGAGCCTTATCGCATCAAAACGGTACGCAATAAAGGCTATTTATTCGCCCCGCACGCGTGGGACAATTAATTTACGGATCTGGCTATGAAAAAGCTGTTTGTGCAGTTTTACCTCCTGCTGTTCGTCTGTTTTCTGGTAATGACGATGATGGTCGGCCTGGTGTACAAATTTACCGCCGAGCGAGCAGGCCGCCAGTCGCTGGATGATTTGATGAAGAGCTCGCTGTATCTGATGCGCAGCGAGCTGCGCGAGATCCCGCCGCGCGACTGGAGCAAAACGCTCAAAGAGCTGGACCTTAATCTTTCATTCGATCTGCATATCGAGCCTATCAGCAAATTCAAGCTCTCGGAAAACTCGATGCAGCATCTGCGCGCTGGCGATATCGTAGCCCTGGACGATCAGTACACCTTTATTCAGCGCATCCCTCGTAGCCACTACGTGCTCTCCGTCGGCCCGGTACCGTATCTCTATTTTTTGCATGAGATGCGCCTGCTGGATCTGGCTCTGATGGCCTTCATCGCTATTTCGCTGGCCTTTCCCGTATTCATCTGGATGCGCCCCCACTGGCAGGATATGCTGCGTATCGAAACCGCCGCTCAGCGCTTCGGCGACGGGCATCTTAGCGAGCGGATCCACTTCGATAGCATGTCCAGCTTCGAACGGCTGGGCGTGGCGTTTAATCAGATGGCCGATAATATCAACGCGCTTATCGCCAGCAAAAAACAGCTGATCGACGGTATTGCCCATGAACTGCGCACCCCGCTGGTGCGTCTGCGCTACCGCCTGGAGATGAGCGAGAACCTTACAGAAGCCGAATCACAGGCGTTAAATCGCGATATCGGCCAGCTGGAGGCCCTGATTGAAGAGCTGCTGACCTATGCGCGCCTCGATCGCCCGCAGAATGAACTGAAGCTGACGACCCCCAATTTCCCGGCGTGGCTCGGCGATCGCGTAGAAGATATTCAGGCGGTGAATCCCCAGCGCGACGTTGCGCTAAGCGAAGTCGTGGACGGAAATTACGGCGCGCTGGACATGCGCTTAATGGAACGGGTGCTGGATAACCTCGTGAACAACGCCCTGCGCTACAGTAACCAGCGTATTCAGGTCAGCCTGACGCTGCAGGGTTCGCGCGCAACGCTGCGCGTCGAAGATGATGGTCCAGGTATCGCGCCCGCTGAGCGGGAGAAAGTGTTCGAGCCGTTTGTTCGTCTCGACCCCAGCCGCGATCGCGCCACCGGCGGCTGCGGTCTTGGTTTGGCTATCGTCCACAGTATTGCCCAGGCAATGGCTGGCGAAGTCCATTGCCAGGCGAGCGAGCTCGGTGGCGCCTGTTTTTGTTTTAGCTGGCCGGTTTATCATCAGCTGCCGAATTTTACCTCGGCCTGATGAGCCCTTGCGCAGGAGCTGAGGTCTGCTATAGTTTAAAAAAACATAAAGTATGTTGTAACTAAGGTGGAGAAATATGGCCAGCTATGACCTCGTTGAACGTCTGAACGACACCTTTCGCCAGCTCGAGCGTGAACTGCAGGCGCTTAAACAGGCCCTGAGCCAGTGCCGTCTGCTGGCTGCGCGCGTCTTTGAGCTGCCGCCGGTCAGCAAAGATGCCGAACACCAGCCGCTGGAGAACATCAACGTGGTTCAGCACACCGGTAAACCCGCGCTGGAGATGGCGCTCAAACACTATAGCCACCTGTTTATCCAGCAACAGTCGGAAACCCGCAGCAGTAAGGCTGCCGTGCGTTTGCCCGGCGCGATCTGCCTGCGAACTGAGGCCAGCGAGCAGGCAGAACTATTACGCAAGATCGCCCATATCAACGTTCTTAAAGCGACCTTCGAGAAGATTATCACCGTCGATTCCGGTCTTCCCGCTACCGCACGATTTGAGTGGGTCCATCGCCACCTGCCGGGACTGATCACGCTGAGCGCCTATCGCACGCTCACCCCGTTAATTGACCCGAGCACTATCCGCTTCGGCTGGGCCAATAAGCATGTGATTAAAAATCTCACCCGCGACCAGGTTCTCATGCAACTGGAAAAAAGTCTTCAGTCGCCCCGCGCGGTTCCGCCCTGGACGCGCGAACAGTGGCAAAGCAAGCTGGAGCGAGAGTACCAGGATATTGCCGCCCTGCCGCAGCGGGCGAAGCTGAAGATAAAGAGGCCGGTAAAGGTTCAGCCTATCGCCAGGGTGTGGTATAGCGGGCAGCAAAAGCAGGTGCAATACGCCTGTCCAGGGCCGATGATCGCGCTGATATCCGGCACGCAGGGCGTTAGCGTGCCGGACCTCGGAGAGCTTCTGAACTATGACGCCGGGAACGTGCAGTATCGTTATAAACCGCAGGCGCAATCGCTCAGGCTAATGATTCCGCGACTGCACCTGTGGCTGGCTAGCGAATAGCCATACTGCCTACCATCTCTTCAGGGCGAACCCAGCGGTCAAATTCCTCTTCCGTCAGGTAGCCGAGCGCCAGCGCGGAGGCCTTGAGCGTTAACCCCTCTTTATGCGCCTTTTTGGCAATTTCCGCCGCTTTGTCGTAGCCAATATGGGTATTCAAGGCGGTAACCAGCATCAGCGACTCATTGAGCAACTGGCTGATGCGCTCGCGGTTAGGTTCAATGCCTGACGCGCAGTGCTCATTAAAGCTCGCCATCCCATCAGCCAGCAGCCGCACCGATTGCAGGAAATTGTGGATCACCATCGGGCGGTAAACGTTGAGCTCAAAGTTGCCCGAAGCGCCGCCGATGTTTACCGCGACATCGTTACCCATCACCTGACAGCAGACCATAGTGAGGGCCTCGCACTGGGTCGGGTTAACCTTGCCCGGCATAATCGACGACCCCGGTTCATTTTCCGGGATCGCAATTTCGCCGATGCCGCAGCGCGGACCGGAGGCCAGCCAGCGCACATCGTTGGCGATTTTCATCAGCGAAGCGGCCAGCCCTTTCAGCGCGCCGTGGGCATGCACCAGCGCATCAACGGTCGCCAGCGCTTCAAACTTGTTCGGCGCGGTCACAAACGGTTGGCCGCTCAGGGCCGCCAGCTCGGCGGCGACGCGTACCGCGTATTCCGGATGGGTATTAAGCCCGGTTCCCACCGCCGTGCCGCCCAGCGCCAGTTCCGCCAGATGGGGCAAGCTATGGTCAATATGCCGGAGGTTATGCTCGAGCATGGCGACCCAGCCTGAGATCTCCTGGCCGAGCGTCAGCGGCGTCGCATCCTGCAGGTGGGTGCGGCCGATTTTGACAATATCGTTGAAGGCCAGGGATTTATCATTAAGCGTTTGCTTCAGAATGTTGAGCTGCGGGATCAGCTTTACCCGAAGTGCAATTATCGCCGCTACGTGCATCGCCGTCGGGAAAACGTCGTTAGAGCTCTGGCTCTTGTTAACATCATCGTTAGGATGAACCTTACGCTCCATCCCGCGTACCCCGCCCAGCAGTTCACTCGCACGATTAGCCAGCACCTCATTCATATTCATGTTGCTTTGCGTACCGGAGCCGGTTTGCCAGATAGCCAGCGGAAACTCGTCCGGATGCTTGCCTGCCAACACTTCATCCGCAGCCTGAATAATCACCTGCGCTTTTTCTGCGCTCAGAAGACCGAGATCGTTATTCACCTTTGCCGCCGCACGCTTGGTCAGCGCCAGCGCATGAATAAGCTCGACCGGCATTTTTTCCGTCGAGATGCGGAAATGTTCCAGCGAGCGCTGAGTCTGCGCGCCCCAAAGCCTATCGGCAGGCACATCGATTGCGCCCATAGAGTCTTTTTCACTGCGATGCGTTGTCATTACTTTCTCCTTGGATTCAAAGTGCGTAATAGCGACAAAGCTCACCTGCTTAAAGCGTAAAGTATGGGTCAGATTTATAAGTTGTTTTGGTGGTTCGTGCCGCTAAGCGGCATAAAAAAACCGCCCCGAAGGGCGGCTGAGCTTATTTCACGCAGCGGGCGCACTGCGAACTCTGGATCTGCTGGAAGAAGTCATTGCCCTTATCATCCACGAGGATAAACGCCGGGAAGTCTTCAACTTCAATTTTCCAGATAGCCTCCATCCCCAGCTCCGGCCAGGCCACGCACTCCAGACTACGGATGCTCTGCTGCGCCAGTACCGCCGCCGGACCGCCGATGCTGCCGAGGTAGAAACCGCCGTGCTTGTGACAGGCGTCGGTCACCTGCTGGCTGCGGTTACCTTTGGCTAACATGATTTTACTCGCTCCATGCGCCTGCAGCAGATCGACGTAGGAGTCCATGCGGCCTGCGGTGGTCGGGCCAAGAGAACCGGAAGCGTAGCCGTCAGGGGTTTTCGCCGGGCCCGCGTAGTAAATCGGGTGGTCCTTGACGTACTGCGGCAATTCCTCGCCATTATCGATAAGCTCTTTCAGCCTGGCGTGGGCGATATCGCGCGCCACGATAATCGTACCGCTCAGCGACAGGCGGGTCGACACCGGATACTGCGACAGCAGCGCCAGAATATCGCTCATCGGCTGGTTCAGATTGACCTTAACTGCTTCTCCCTCGCCGGCCTGACGCAGATGCTCGGGAATATACTTGCCCGGATTGCTCTCCAGTTTCTCAATCCAGATCCCCTCGCGGTTGATCTTCGCTTTGATGTTGCGATCCGCGGAGCAGGAAACGCCCATGCCCACCGGACAGGAGGCGCCGTGGCGCGGCAGGCGGATGACGCGAATATCGTGGGCGAAATATTTACCGCCGAACTGCGCACCGAGGCCAAGGTTCTGCGCTTCCAGCAACAGCTCGTTTTCGAGCTGAATATCGCGGAAGGCCTGGCCGTGCTCGTTGCCCTCGGTCGGCAGACCATCGTAATACTTCGTTGAGGCCAGCTTAACGGTTTTCAGAGTAGACTCCGCCGACGTGCCGCCAATCACAAAAGCAATATGGTACGGCGGGCAGGCCGCGGTCCCCAGCGTGCGCATCTTCTCGACGAGGTAATTTTTCAGCTTCGCCGGAGTAATTAACGCTTTGGTTTCCTGATACAGATAGGTTTTGTTAGCCGAGCCGCCGCCTTTGGCGATGCAGAGGAATTTGTACTCCTCGCCGTCGGTAGCGTAGAGGTCGATTTGCGCAGGCAGGTTAGTGCCGGTGTTGACCTCTTTATACATATCCAGCGGCGCGTTCTGCGAATAGCGCAGGTTATCCTGGATATAGGTGTTGTACACGCCCTGCGCCAGCGCGGCTTCATCACCGCCGCCGGTCCACACGCGCTGACCTTTCTTGCCGGTGATAATTGCGGTACCGGTGTCCTGGCAGGTCGGCAGCACGCCTTTGGCGGCAATATCCGAGTTGCGCAAGAACTGTAGCGCCACGTATTTATCGTTGTCGCTGGCTTCCGGGTCGTTGAGAATATCGGCGACCTGCTGCTGGTGCGCCGGGCGAAGCATAAAGGAGGCGTCGTGGAAAGCGTGCTGTGCCAGTAAAGTTAGCGCCTGTGGTTCAACTTTCAGAACTTCCTGGCCGGCGAATTCGGCGACGGAGACGTAATCACTGCTGAGGAGGTAATACTCGGTATCGTCCTTTTTCAGTGGAAAAGGATCCTGATATACAAAGGGTTTATTCGACATTGTGCTCTCACTTACTGCTTGGCTGATTATATTTCAGGCAGACACTCCATTTGCCCGTAGAAAAGCGAGTCGATCGATTCTACACAATTTTTTAACAAAAACTGAGACAAGGACGACTTTTTCTTCGCACCGGTTGCTTCTCGGGCGTTTGCTGGTTTAATAGTGCCATTACTATCAAGTGGAAACAGGGATTGAGAATGCAAAAACTCATCAACTCAGTGCAAAATTACGCCTGGGGAAGTCATACCGCCTTAACCGAACTTTATGGCATTGCTAACCCAAACAACCTGCCGATGGCGGAGCTGTGGATGGGCGCGCATCCGAAGAGCAGCTCGCAAATTCTCGATGACGCCGGAACGCCGCGTTCTCTGCGCGATGCAATCGAGAGCGATAAAACGACCCTGCTTGGCGCCAAAGTTGCCGAGCGTTTTGGTGAACTGCCGTTCCTGTTTAAAGTGCTGTGCGCCGCCCAGCCGCTCTCTATTCAGGTTCACCCGAACAAACGGGCCTCGGAAATCGGGTTTGCCAAAGAGAATGCCGCCGGGATCCCGCTTGATGCCGCCGAACGTAACTATAAAGATCCGAACCACAAGCCGGAGCTGGTTTTCGCGTTAACGCCGTTCCTTGCCATGAACGCCTTCCGCGAGTTTTCCGAAATCGTGAAGCTGCTGCAGCCGGTAGCTGAAGCGCATCCGGCAATAGCGCAGTTCCTGGCGCAGCCTGACGCCGCCCATCTGAGCCAGCTGTTTGCCAGCCTGCTGAACATGAAAGGCGACGAAAAAGCGCACGCCCTGAGCGTACTGCAGAGAGCGCTGGAGAGCGAGCAGGGAGAACCGTGGCAGACTATCCGCCTGATCGCCGAGTTCTATCCGGACGATAGCGGCCTTTTCTCTCCGCTACTGCTCAACGTGGTCAAGCTGAATCCCGGCGAGGCGATGTTCCTGTTTGCGGAAACGCCGCACGCCTACCTGCAGGGCGTGGCGCTGGAGGTGATGGCCAACTCCGATAACGTCCTGCGCGCGGGATTGACGCCGAAGTACATTGATATTCCGGAGCTGGTGGCAAACGTCAAATTTGAACCCAAACCCGCTGGCGAACTCCTGACCCAGCCGGTCATTCACGGCGCGGAGCTGGACTTCCCCATCCCGGTTGACGATTTTGCTTTCTCACTGCACGACCTTTCAGCGCAGGCATCAACCATCGCCCAGGAGAGCGCGGCGATCCTGTTCTGCGTCGAGGGTGAAGCAACGATCGTGAAAGGCGAACAGCGTCTGACGCTGAAGCCGGGCGAGTCGGCTTTCGTGGCGCACAACGAATCACCGGTACAGGTCAGCGGCAGCGGTCGCGTGGCGCGCGTGTTTAATAAGCTCCAGTAAGTTACTGAACTTTTTAGCCACAGTTGCTAGACTTTCACTCATCACGACAACACTACCAGGCGGCCCAATCCGCCTGGTTTCATTTATGGACAAATGCTATGAAAAAATCGCTGGTCGCAGCAGGAATTATCATCGCGCTGGGCGTCGTCTGGACGGGCGGCGCGTGGTACACAGGGAAGCAGCTGGAAAGCCGCATTGCCGATATGGTGCAGCAGGCGAATGCTCAGCTGCAAAGCAGCGCGCCGCAGGCTGGCGTAGAGCTCACCTATCAGGACTATCAGCGCGGTCTGTTCAGCAGCCGTTTACAACTGGTCCTGAAACCCATCGCCGGCAAAGCGCCCCGCTGGCTGGCCGCCGGACAGTCGCTGGTGTTTGACGAAGTTGTCGATCACGGCCCCTTCCCGCTGGCTTCACTGAAATCCTTTAACCTCGCCCCGGCGATGGCATCCGTCAAAACCACCTTAGTGAACAACGAGGCCAGCAAGTCGCTGTTTGACATTGCAAAAGGCGAAACGCCGTTTACTATCGATACCCGCATCGCCTACAGCGGCGACAACCAGTCCGCTATCGTGCTGAAACCGCTTGATTACGCGAAAGACGACGAGAAAGTCACTTTTAGCGGCGGTCAGTTCCAGCTTAACGCCGATCGAGAGGGAAAAACCCTCAGCCTGAGCGGCGAAGCGGGCAGCGGGCAAATTAACGCGGTCAACGAATACAATCAGAAGGTACAGCTCACCTTTAATAATCTGAAAACCGACGGTTCCACCGAAATGGCCAGCTTCAACGAGCGTATTGGCAAGCAGGCCATCTCGCTGGATAAACTGGCGATTGGCGTTGAAGGAAAAGAGCTGGCGCTGTTTGAAGGGATGAAAATCGACGGCAACTCTTCGCTGACCGCCGACGGCAAAGGGATTAACAGCCAGCTGGACTACACCGTCAACAGCCTGAAGCTGCAAAATCAGGATATCGGTAGCGGCAGGCTGACCCTGAAGCTGGACAATATTGATGGTGAAGCTTTCCATCAGTTCAGCCAGAAGTACAATGCCGACGCCCAGGCGCTGATGGCGGACCCTCAGCTGGCGCAGAATCCTGAGCTGTACCAGCAGGCGCTAACGCAAACCTTCTTTAGCTCACTGCCGATGATGCTGAAAGGCAGCCCGTCCCTGACCATTTCTCCGCTAAGCTGGCGCAACGCGAAGGGCGAAACCACCCTGAATCTATCGATTCTGCTCAAAGATCCGTCGCTGACTACCACTCCGCCGCAGACGCTGGCCGAGGAAGTGGATCGTAGCGTCAAATCTCTCGACGGCAAGCTGGTGATCCCGGTCGATATGGCGACGGCGTTTATGACTCAGATTGCCGGGCTGGAAGGCTATCAGCCCGCCGACGCCGCTAAGCTTGCAGAGCAGCAGGTGAAAGGCCTGGCGGCGATGGGACAGATGTTCCGTATTACCACTATGGAAGATAACGCCATCACCTCCAGCCTGCAGTATGCTGACGGCCAGGTGACGCTGAACGGGCAGAAAATGCCGCTGGATGAGTTTGCCGGGATGTTCGGTTTAGCGCTTCCCCCTGTCCCGGCGCCCGCTGAGCCGCAGGAGACGCTGCCGCAAGAAGTGGTACCGCCAGTCGCGCCGCAGCAATAAATGACATATAGCCCCTCACCAGGGGCTATTTACGCGTAATCAGCCGGGGAGAGATGATCTGGTTTCGCGCCGCTCCCTGCCCCTCTTCCATACGCCGTAAAATACACTCCGCCAGGCTTTGCCCCATCTCCCGGGCGGGAGTCGTAACCCAGGTCAGCGGCAGATCATCCAGCGCCTCCTCGGGTAATTCCGCAAATGCCGCCAGCGCGACCCGCTGTTCGAAATAGCTTTCAACGCCATCCTCTCCGCTCTGTCGCCCGGCGCGCATCAGGCCAAACCACGCCCCGGTCGCGATCACGCTGTTATAACAGAGCACGGCGCTAATGGTCGGGTTTTGCCGCAGCAGGGCCGTCATCGCCTCCGCCGCCTGCTTCTGGCTTGAGCCGCACTCCACCACCCACTCGCTATGAAACGGCAGGCCATATTTCAGCAGGGTGGCGCAGTAGCCGCCAACCCGTTCGGCGCGCGTCAGGGATGAACTTTGCCCTCCCAGCCAGGCAATGCGCTGATGACCGCGGCGGATCAGGTGCTCGGTGACAATTTGCGCCGCCTGCATATTATCCGGGCGGATCAGATCCACATCGTCGAGATAGCTGGCGCGGGAGGCGAAGACCAGCGGCATTCCGGCTTCCGCCGCGCGATCGCGCAGTTCGCCCCCCCGATCGATGGCGCCGGCAATCACTACGCCATCGACCCCCTGTGAAACCAGGGTATCAAAACGCTGGAGCATTTTTTCTCCGCTGTGCCCGCCCTGGGTGAGGAAGACCATTCTACCCTGCGACTCAAGCGCATCGGTCAATCCGGCGGTCATCTCCGCGTAGAAAGGCTTCGACAAGTCGCTGACGATCAGGCCAATCACCCCGCTATGGCCGCCGCGCAGGGACGCCGCCTGGCGGTTACGCACAAAGCCCAGCTGTTCAATGGCGTGATTGACGCGCTCGCCGGTTGCCGACGAAATACGCCCCTTGCCGCTCAGTACCAGCGAGACGGTACTGACGGATACCCCCGCCGCCTGCGCGACATCATTAATGGTAATTTTTTTCGCGATAGCCATAACTGCAGGCCGACTCCCCTTGGCTGTCGATAAAACGTTTTATCAGGATGCCCTCTTTATAAACTTTATTATCGCTGGAATATGTGATTTTTATCGCACTAAAGTTTGGTAAAACGTTTTATCTTTTCGTGGCGTTGCATCCTACCGATAACTTTTAGAACCAGGATTCATGTTATGACGGCGAAAACAGCAAACAAAATTACCTTGTGGGAGTTTTTCCAGCAGCTCGGGAAAACCTTCATGTTACCCGTAGCATTACTCTCCTTTTGCGGGATCATGCTGGGGATCGGCAGCTCTCTGAGCAGCCATGATGTCCTGACGCTTCTGCCGTGGCTGGACGTGCCGTTGCTGCAGGCCGTTTTCGTCTGGATGGGCAAAGTCGGCTCCTTTGCCTTCAGCTTTCTGCCGGTGATGTTTTGTATCGCCATTCCGCTGGGTCTGGCGCGAGAAAACAAAGGCGTCGCCGCGTTTGCCGGTTTTGTCGGCTACGCGGTAATGAACCTGGCGGTAAACTTCTGGCTGACGGCCAAAGGTATTCTGCCGACCACCGATGCCGCCATCCTCAAAGCCAATAACATCCAGAACATTATCGGTATTCAATCGATCGACACCGGGATCCTCGGCGCGGTGATCGCCGGGATCATCGTCTGGATGCTGCACGAACGTTTCCATAACATCCGCCTGCCCGACGCGCTGGCCTTTTTTGGCGGTACCCGCTTTGTGCCCATTATTACGACCGTGGTTCTCGGCCTGGTCGGTCTGGTGATCCCGCTAATATGGCCCGTTTTCGCCATGGGGATTAACGCACTCGGCCAGGTCATCAATAGCGCAGGTGATTTCGGACCGATGATCTTCGGCACCGGTGAACGCCTGCTGCTGCCTTTTGGCCTGCATCATATTCTGGTGGCGCTGATCCGCTTTACCGAAGCGGGCGGCACCCTGGACGTTTGCGGTCATAGCGTCAGCGGCGCGCTGACGATTTTCCAGGCCCAGCTAAGCTGCCCGACCAGCCACGGCTTCGCCGAGAGCGCGACCCGCTTCCTGTCACAGGGTAAAATGCCGGCATTCCTCGGCGGCCTGCCGGGCGCAGCGCTGGCGATGTATCACTGCGCGCGTCCGGAAAATCGCCATAAGATTAAAGGCCTGCTGATTTCCGGCGTTATCGCCTGCGTGGTAGGCGGCACCACCGAACCGCTGGAATTCCTGTTCCTGTTCGTCGCGCCGGTTCTCTACGTTATCCATGCGTTACTGACCGGCCTGGGCTTTACCGTAATGGCGATCCTCGGCGTGACAATCGGCAACACCGACGGCAACGTTATCGACTTTGTGGTATTCGGCATTCTGCATGGTCTGTCCACCAAGTGGTACATGGTACCGGTGGTTGCGGCCATCTGGTTTGCGGTTTACTACGGTATCTTCCGTTTCGCAATCTCCCGCTTTAACCTGAAAACGCCGGGACGCGATATTGAAACAACGAGCGCATTTGAGAAGGCTGTCACCGGCGTGACCGGCAAATCAGGGTATAACGTTCCGGCGATTCTGGCCGCGCTCGGCGGCGCGGAAAATATCGTTTCGCTCGATAACTGCATTACCCGCCTGCGTCTGTCGGTTAACGATATGAGCAAAGTCGACAGCGCCGCGCTGAAAGCGAATCGCGCCATCGGCGTGGTTCAGCTCAACCAGCATAACCTGCAGGTAGTGATTGGCCCGCAGGTGCAGTCGGTAAAAGATGAAATGGCTGTCCTGATGAATACCGTCGAGGCATAAGCTCCGCCCCCGCCTTGCGGCAGGGGGCCAGGATTAAGGAAGTTGCGATGTTTGATTTTTCAAAGCAGATCGACCGTCACGGTACCTGGTGCACGCAGTGGGATTACGTCGCCGACCGTTTTGGCGTAGCCGACCTGCTGCCCTTTACGATCTCCGACATGGATTTCGCCACCGCCCCCTGTATTCTTGATGCCGTCAGCAAACGTCTGGGGCACGGTGTTTTTGGCTACAGCCGGTGGAAAAATGATGAATTCCTCGGCGCGGTGAGCCACTGGTTTGCCAGCCGTTTTCATAGCCCAATCAACCGCGAAGCGATTGTTTACGGGCCATCGGTGATCTATATGGTCGCGGAGATGATTCGTCAGTGGTCGGCAGTGGGCGACGGCATCATGGTACACACTCCGGCCTACGATGCCTTTTATAAAACCATTGAAGGCAACCAGCGGCGCGTCGCGGCCGTGCCGCTCTCTCTCGACAACCATCACTGGCGCTGCGATATGGCGGCCCTGGAGCGGGTACTGGCTCAGCCGCGTAATACCGTTCTGCTGCTGTGCAGCCCGCACAACCCCACCGGCAAGGTCTGGACCCGTGAAGAGCTGGAAACCATGGCGCAGCTGTGTGAGAAGCATGGGGTAAAAGTGATTAGCGACGAGATCCATATGGACATGGTCTGGGACGGGCAGCAGCACATCCCGTGGTGCGACGTGGCCCGCAGCCCCTGGGCGCTATTCACCTCCGGCTCGAAAAGCTTCAACATTCCGGCATTTACCGGCGCATACGGGTTGATTGACGATCCCGCCGTGCGCGAAAGCTATCTGCACGCGCTGAAGAGCCGCGATGGCCTCTCATCACCTTCCGTGCCGGCGCTGGTCGCCCATATTGCCGCCTATCGTGAGGGGGCGCACTGGCTGGATGCCCTGCGCGGTTATTTGCAGGAAAATATGCGCTTCATCGCTGGCGAACTGAATCAGGCGTTTCCGGAGCTAGGCTGGCAGCCACCGCAGGCGACTTACCTGGCGTGGATTGACCTGCGCCCGCTGGCCGTTGACGATCGCGCCCTGCAAAAAGCACTTATCGAGGAGCAGAAGGTCGCCATTATGCCCGGCTACACTTACGGCGAAGAGGGTAAGGGCTTTGTCCGTCTCAACGCCGGTTGCCCACGCGAGAAGCTGGAAAAAGGCGTGCAGGGATTAATCGCCGCCCTGCGTTCGCTGCGCTAATTATTTTTCCTTCAATAATCAGGTAGCGGGCTCCCCGCTACCGCTGGCGTTTATTTCACCGGCGCTTTGCGCGGTACGAACATTAAGCGCGAATAAAATTATAGTTCTCTCTGTGCCACGCCGATGAGATTCACCTGGCCGCGGGAAAAATAACCTCTGGCTTATTAACCGTCTCAATCCCGCTCCCCTGCCTGCCCCCGACCTAAGAGTCTCCGGGCATAATGAGACCAAATTTTGACGAGACGCAAAAAAATTCGCGCCGCAAAGGTGTATTTAATTGCCGCTTTTCATTCCCGTCAAAGTATTAATCAGGAGGACGAAATTATGAAAACTTACGATCGTAACCGTAATGCTATCTCTACCGGCAGCATGGTTATGGTAGCCGATAGCGGCGCGACGGGCGTCATTAAGGCCATCCACGCTGAAGGTAAAACGGCGGAGCAGATCCGTCGTGCTGATTGCGTGGAAATAGACGGACACGAAGGGTTATTTAGCCCGCTGAACCTGATTCGTCTGGGCTTTAACTGAATTCGCGTACCGTCATTAACAGCAGGCCGCGAATAAGCGGTCGTGAAAGGCCACCAGCGCGTGGCCTTTTATATTCTCTTTATCGGTCAATTTGATCCTGTCGAGCGTTTTCAGGAACTAAACAGCGTAGTATCGCCCCTCTTCAACCCGCTACGGGTAATATACCTTCTGAGTTCAGAGGCATCTTCATGACATGGCAACAATTCAAACAGACGTGGCTGATTAAATTCTGGTCACCCGTTCCCGCCGTTATCGCCGCGGGGATTCTCTCAACCTACTACTTCGGCATTACCGGCACTTTTTGGGCCGTCACCGGCGAATTTACCCGCTGGGGCGGACAATTGCTGCAACTTATCGGCGTGCACAGCGAAGAGTGGGGGTACTACAAACTCATTCATCTTGAGGGCACCCCGCTCACTCGCATCGACGGCATGATGATCATCGGCATGTTCGGCGGCTGTTTCGCCGCTGCGCTGTGGGCGAATAACGTGAAGCTGCGTTTTCCTCGCAGCCGGGTGCGTATTCTGCAGGCCGTCGCCGGAGGCATCATTGCCGGCTTCGGCGCCCGTCTGGCGATGGGCTGTAACCTGGCCGCCTTCTTCACCGGTATCCCGCAGTTTTCTCTGCACGCCTGGTTCTTTGCCATCGCCACGGCTATCGGCACCTGGTTCGGCGCGCGTTTTACCTTGCTGCCCATCTTCCGTATTCCGGTTAGGATGCAAAAAGTGTCGCAGGCGTCGCCGCTGACGCAAAAACCTGACCAGGCGCGACGCCGGTTCCGTCTCGGGATGGTGGTCTTTTTTGCCATGATCGCCTGGGGTCTGCTCACCGCGGCTAACCAGCCGAAGCTCGGCCTGGCGCTGCTGTTTGGCGTCGGGTTTGGCCTGCTTATCGAACGCGCGCAGATCTGCTTTACCTCTGCCTTTCGCGATATGTGGATCACCGGACGCACCAATATGGCGAAGGCGATCATTTTCGGTATGGCGGCCAGCGCCATCGGGATCTTCAGCTACGTGCAGCTTGGCATGGAACCAAAAATTATGTGGGCCGGCCCCAACGCGGTCATCGGCGGTCTGCTGTTCGGCTTTGGAATCGTCCTGGCGGGCGGCTGCGAAACCGGCTGGATGTACCGCGCGGTGGAAGGCCAGGTGCACTTCTGGTGGGTTGGGCTGGGCAACGTGATAGGTTCAACGATCCTGGCATACTACTGGGACGGACTCTCCCCGGCGCTGGCCACAAGCTGGGATAAAATCAACCTGCTGGCGACATTCGGGCCTTTCGGCGGCCTGCTGGTGACCTATCTCCTGCTGCTGATCGCGCTGGGTTTGGTTATTGGCTGGGAAAAACGCTTTTTCCGCCGCAAATCTCTCGCCACCTCGACGGTTAAGGAAAGCGCATGAAAACTCTGGTCCCGGACTATCGCCTGGATATGGTTGGCGAACCCTGCCCCTATCCTGCCATCGCCACGCTTGAAGCGATGCCCTCGCTGAAGAAAGGCGAAATTCTTGAAGTGGTCAGCGACTGCCCGCAGTCGATTAACAATATCCCGCTGGATGCCAAAAATCACGGCTATACCGTGCTCGATATTCAGCAAGATGGGCCAACCATCCGCTATTTGATTCAAAAATAGCCATCAAAAAGCCGGTAGCACGCTACCGGCCGTTATATGCGCTTGCCCGTCGGCGGCTGACGCCATACCGGGTATGAAACGATTACCAGCCCTTAACCGCATCGCCTTTATAAAGCTGTTCTGCCGCCGCGGCCACCTCATCGCTCTGGTAGGCCTTCACCAGATTTTTTACCTTTTCGCTATCTTTGTTTTCGATGCGGCTGGCAAAGATATTGACGTAGGGCGAATCTTTGCTTTCCACAAACAGGCCGTTGCGCGACGGTGACAGGCCCACCTGGCTTGAGAAAGTGGTATTAATTATCGCCATGGTTATCTGCTGGTCGTCCAGCGCGCGGGTAAGCTGCGGCGCCTCAATCTCGACGATTTTTAAGTTTTTCGGGTTATTAATGATATCAAGCGAAGTGGGCAGCAGACCGGTGCCCTCCTTCAATGTAATCAGCCCCTGCTTTTGCAGTAGCAGCAGCGAGCGTCCGAGGTTAGTTGGATCGTTGGGAACGGCCACCTGCGCGCCATCGGGCAGTTGGTCGACCGAACTGATTTTCTTCGAATAGGCGGCAATCGGATAAACGAACGTCGTGCCAACCTGAACCAGCTTATAGCCGCGCTCCTGAATTTGTTTATCCAGATAAGGCTTATGCTGGAAAGCATTAGCATCAAGATCGCCGTTGTTCAGCGCTTCGTTGGGCAGGACGAAATCATTAAACGTCACCACTTCGACGTCGAGATTGTACTTCTCTTTTGCCACTTTTTGCGCCACCGCCCAGACCTCCTGGTCAACGCCTGCGCTAATGCCCACTTTGATGTGGTTAGGGTCCTGCTCGCCAGGTTTGCAGGCTGCCAGCAACAGCGAGCTTGCGACAACCAGCGGTACTGCAATTTTTTTTAACGTAAAGATCATATTCCCAGGGTCCTTTTTAAAATAGCCTGCCATTCATTGCAGGAAAACCAGCGCCAGAGACTATAGAAAATCACACGGGCGAAATTAAATACTGATTCACTATGATTAATAGCGTTTTGCTATGAGCGAATGCGACATGCGGCTCAGAGAGAGGGGAATCTTTCCTCACCACTCCCTTTTTCATTGATTTATTCGGTATTTTTCTCCTCTTTTAACCATTTATCGTTCTGATGTACAATGACGCGCACTTTAACTAAAAAAAGAGTGCGACCATGATTGATTTAACTTTGCCATTAACCGACATCCATCGCCATCTTGACGGTAATATCCGGGCCCAAACTATTCTCGATCTTGGCCGCCAGTATAACCTCGCACTTCCGGCAAATACGCTCGAAACATTACGTCCTCATGTACAGGTCACCAGCAATGAGCCCGACCTGGTCAGCTTCCTCTCTAAGCTGGATTGGGGTGTAAAAATGCTCGCTTCTCTGGATGCCTGCCGCCGCGTTGCCTATGAAAACCTTGAAGATGCCGCGCGCAACGGACTGCATTACGTCGAACTGCGTTTCTCTCCGCGCTATATGGCGATGACCCACCAGCTGCCGGTAGCGGGCGTCGTCGAAGCGGTGATCGCTGGGGTAAAAGAAGGCAGCCGCGACTTTAACGTTGAAGCCCGTCTGATCGGTATTCTGAGCCGCACCTTCGGCGAAGCGGCGTGCGAGGAAGAGCTCGAAGCCCTGCTCGCCCACCGCGACGGCATTACCGCCCTCGACCTCGCCGGCGATGAACTTGGCTTCCCAGGGAATCTGTTTATGGAGCACTTCCGCCGCGCGCGCGATGCGGGCTGGCGGATCACGGTCCATGCAGGCGAAGCCGCCGGTCCGGAAAGCATCTGGCAGGCCATTCGCGAGCTGGGAGCCGAACGCATCGGCCACGGTGTGAAGGCGGTGCAGGACCAGGCGCTGATGGACTATCTCGCCGCGCAGCGCATCGGCATTGAGTCCTGTCTGACCTCCAATATCCAGACCAGCACCGTGCCGTCGCTGGCCCGGCATCCGCTGAAAACTTTCCTCGCGCACGGCGTGTTGGCCTGCATTAATACCGACGACCCCGCCGTCCAGGGCGTCGATATTATCCACGAATATACGGTTGCCGCCCCGGCTGCCGGCCTGAGCCGCGAGCAGATTCGCCAGGCGCAGATCAACGGCCTGGAACTCGCCTTTTTAAGCGCCGGGGAAAAAGCAGCGCTGATGCAGCGCGTTCAGCAGGCTTGATCGACTCCCCCGTGATAAACGGGGGTCATTCAACGCCGGGCGGTTGTTGTCGCCGGGATGACCTAATTCAGACACAGCGTCGTTCGATGTCTGGCCGACTCGAGGCCAAGCTCAATCAGCTCCATAATCTGAATCGCCTGGCTTGCCGGAACCGGATTAGTGCCGCTTCCGTTAAGTGCATCGCGAATAGCGGCATAATAGGCCGGATAGTTACCCGGCAGCGTTAGCCACGACTCCTCGGTTATGTCCTCGCCCTCCGCTCGCGTCAGCACCCCGTCGCGCATATCGTATCCCCAGTCTTCCTGCGGCAGGCGTTCGCCGCTTTTCAGCCGCTCCTCCTGCGGGTCGAGACCGTATTTCACATAGCTTCCTCGCGAACCGTGGATAATAAAGCGCGCCGTTTCCGCCGCAGCGACCAGAGTTCCGTGCAGCACGACGCGACGCTGCGGCCAGGCTAAAACCGCATGAAAATAGTCGGTGGACTGGGAGCCCGGACGTAACTGCGCCAGATCAACCTGCATGCTAACCGGCAGGCCGAAGAGATTTACCACCTGGTCCAGCAGATGCGGGGCAAGATCGTACCAGATGCCGCTCCCCGGTCCGCCTTGTTCACGCCAGCGATTACGCACCTGCGGTCGATAGCGATCGAAATGAGACTCAAAGTATCCTACTTCCCCCAGTAGCCCTTCGTTAATCAGCGCTTTTACCGTCAGAAAATCGCTGTCCCAGCGGCGGTTATGGAATACCGACAGCAGCCGCCCGCCGCTTTTTGCCAGCGCTTCAAGCTCACGCGCCTGTGACAGTGTCACGGTAAAGGGTTTATCGACGACTACGTGCTTGCCCGCCTCCAGCGCGGCCTTTGCCAGCGGAAAATGGGTGGCGTTTGGGGTCGGGATCACCACCAGATCGATATTGGGGTCATTCAAAATCCGCTCTGGCCCGCTAACCACCGGCATTGCAGGCCAATCGGCATGCACTTTATTTTCATCGCTGCTGGCCACGGCGGCCAGCGTCATCCCTGGCGTACCGCTGATTAACGGCGCATGAAAGGTCTTGCTCGCGTAGCCATAACCGATTAATCCTACCCGGATAGCATCACTCATTTTTTACCCCCTTAACGAGAATAACGGTGTCCCAGTTACGCTGCGGATAAGACCTCTGTTAACGCATGTTGCCCGCGTTATCGCGCAGCATTACGTCATTTGCGCAACTAAGTTCATGTAACACTTGCGTTACTTCAATCCTCTAGTACCATTTCCTTCTGGTTTCACAATTTGCTACAGAGTTATGGAAAACGTTTTTAACCGTATTGTAGAACTTATTGGCTGGATTGTTTTGGGCGTCTCAGCCCTGCTTTTAGTTATCGCTCATCATATTGATAACTACCAGTCCCCACCTACCGTTGATACTGTTCAGGCGAAGCCGCTGGCGAAATAAACAGTGACCCGCTTCGCAACTATGCAACCGGTTTCTGAAACCGGTTGCATAGCGGTACAGGGTTTTATTACACTCTCCTTATCAATCGATAAGGAGTTTCTTCATGTCCGGATTTCCGCAGCATTTTTTATGGGGAGCCGCTACCGCAGCCTGGCAGGTTGAGGGCGGACACGATGCCGACGGCAAAGGCCCTTCTATCTGGGATATCTACTCCCATCTCCCAGGCACCACTTTTCAGGGCACCACCGGCGATATCGCCGTAGACCATTACCATCGCTTTCGCGAAGATGTTGCGCTGATGGCGGAAATGGGTCTGCAAAGCTATCGCTTCTCAATTTCATGGCCGCGTCTGCTGCCCGGAGGCCGCGGCGAGGTTAACGAGGCTGGGGTTCAGTTCTACAGCGATCTGATTGATGAGCTGCTGGCGCATAATATTGAACCGATGATCACCCTGTATCACTGGGATCTTCCGCAGGCGCTGCAGGAGGAAGGCGGCTGGGAAGCGCGCAGTACGGCGGAAGCGTTCGCTGGGTACGCCCGCCTCTGCTATCAGCGCTTCGGCTCGCGGGTCAAATTGTGGGCGACCTTCAACGAAACTATCGTCTTTATCGGGCATGGCTATATTAACGGCATCCACCCGCCAGCGGTGCGCGACCCTGCGCGCGCGATTCAGGCCTGCCACCACGTCTTTATCGCCCATGCGCTGGCCGTGAAAGCGTTTCGTGAAATGGCAGTCGAGGGGCAGATAGGTTTTGTCAACGTACTGCAGCCGCATACCCCTTTAACCAACAGCGAGGAGGATATGCGCGCGACGGCGATGGCGGATGCTATTCACACCCACTGGCTTTACGATCCGGTGCTAAAAGGTCAATACCCTGAAGAGCTCCTGCAACAAACCCAGACGCTGTGGGGCGTTCCGGCTTTTGCCGCGGGCGACGATGCGCTGCTGCGTGAAAACCGCTGTGATTTTATCGGCCTGAACTACTACCGCCGCGAAACCGTCTCAGCGCAGCCCCCGGAGGTTCCGACCGGCGGCGAACCCGGCGTCGAGGGGCTGTTCTATTTTGTACGCAACCCGCAAAGTACCTATACCGAATGGGGCTGGGAAATTTGGCCTCAGGGGTTAACCGACGGGATCATGATGATTAAAGCGCGCTACGGTGACATACCGATTTACATCACCGAAAACGGACTCGGGGCCATTGACCCGATCATCGATGGCGAAATCGTCGACGACCCGCGTATTGACTATCTGAGTAGCCACATAACTGCGCTGGAAAAAGCGCTGGAACTGGGCGCTGACGTGCGCGGCTATTATCCCTGGTCCTTTATTGATCTATTAAGCTGGCTCAACGGTTATAAAAAACAGTACGGCTTTGTTTATGTCGATCATCAGAACAATCTGGCGCGTAAACGTAAAAAGAGCTTTTTCTGGTACCAAAACGTTATTGCCAGCCGAGGCGAACAGCGTTAATCTTCTCTCCCAGGCGCCATCCGGCGCCTGATTCAGTTCTGGAATACTCTTAAATTCCTTTTTACCAGGCCAGAAACATCATCTGTTCTTGTTCCGGGTATTTACAACCGAAATAATTCCATACAGTTTACCGAAAAAAAG